>NZ_JAPJZK010000001.1:968750-1291666 GCF_026309355.1 Spartinivicinus marinus | reverse complement strand
TGCCAGTTTTTTTATGGTGATTGCTGGTACAGCACTTGTAGGGTTTATTATTTTATTATGGATGGACGAACCAGCAGGGCAAATAGCAGAAATAAATGAGGATGGGACGGTGGAATTAATTAATGTTGCCTAGAAACAGTCTCATAGCTGCTGCACTTGGCAATACGGCGTTAAAAAGGGTTTCAAAATGCTCATTTACTATATGTAAACTCCGCTTTCTTAACCCTTTTTGCCTTGTCTAGCCTGCATTCGCGAGCTATGAAACTGCTTCTAAAATAATTCTTCGCTGTGGATATTAAATTAGTCATTGTTGGTGTTTAAAATTGGAATATGATAGCTATACATCGCTTGTGGTAAATGTCGGTGGGTATAGTTGTGCTGGTAAGCAAGCACAAAACCAGGATGCCTTTGCAGCATTAAGCCCAACCAATAGTGATAAATATTACAAAGGGGTTGTGGGTTGTATTGCAGATGGTGCTAGCGGTTGTGCTCAGGCAAAACTGGCGAGTCAATTGGCAGTGACGCAGTTTATTGAAGATTACTATTGTACACCAGCAAGTTGGCCGGTTAAGACAGCAGGAGCTAAAGTATTATCAGCATTAAATCATTGGCTGTACCATCATAGCCAACAACATACACACAATCAGGCTTTGCTAACCACCTTTACCGCAGTGGTGATTAAGTCTACAACAGCTTACTTATTTCATGCGGGAGATTCTAGGCTATATCATATTCGTCAACAGCAGGTTGAACAGCTAACGCGTGACCATCGCTTATTTCAGGGAAAGCAGAGTTATCTTAGTCAAGCAATGGGGGCTGCTTTACATATTGAAATGGACTACCAGCAGCTTGACGTACAACAAGGTGATATTTTTATCCTGACGACAGACGGTGTACATGATGTATTAACGGAGCAAATGCTAGTTCAACACTTGAGCCAAACAGAGTATAGCTTGGAAGTTCAAGCGAAAAATATTGTCCAACAGGCATTAGCACAGGGGAGTAGTGATAACCTAAGTTGCTTATTATTACAGGTTGCTCAGCTACCGAATGAAAATCTTAGTGAAGCTCAAAATAAACTACAGCAACAAGTGATTCCGCCAGTTTTGCAGCCAGGGATGAAAATTGACGGCTATGAAGTAAAATCACTGTTGCATAATAGCTCGCGTAGTCACTTATATCTGGTGCAATCACTACAAACTGATGAAAAATGCGTATTAAAAGCACCTTCTCTTAATTTTGCAGAAGACATCCAATACCTTGAAAACTTTGCTCGTGAACAGTGGGTGGCGAGACGTATTAACCACCCAAACTTAATAAAAGGTCTGACTAAACCTGACAGTAGCCAATTTCAGTATTTACTTTATGAATATGTTGAAGGGCAAACACTACGACAGTGGATGTACGATAATCCTAAGCCTACTCTTGAACAGGTCAGGCAGTTGGCAAAATCAATTATAAAGCCGTTACGGGCTTTACAACGGTTGCATATGGTGCATAGGGATTTAAAACCAGACAATATCATGCTGGACCAGCAAGGGGAGATAAAGCTAATTGATTTAGGTGCCATAGCTGTTAAAGGATTAACGGAATTGGGAGCTTTCAATAATGCTGAAAAAGAATATCCTCAAGGCTCAGCAGATTATATAGCACCAGAATATTTACTAGATAACAGTTATAGCTACTTAACAGACTTATTTTCTTTAGCTGTAATGGTTTATGAAATACTAACAGGCGAACTACCCTTTAAAATAGCCAAGTATCCTTATCAAAAACCAAAAAACTACCAAGCCTGGCAATATCGTTCTCTTCGTGAAAAAAGAGTTGATATTCCCCTGTGGTTTGACTTAGCTTTAAAAAAAGCATTATCCCCTAACCCTGCCAAACGCTACCAATCATTTTCAGAGTTTTACCACGACTTATGTACACCTAATCGTTCCCTGATTTCACAACATCAGCAACAGCCATTGATAAAACGCTACCCAGTACGATTCTGGCAGGTACTATCATCCGTTTTGTTTATTTTGTTGGTGGCGCAGGTTGTTAGTTGAGAAATTTCCTCAAGATGTGTAAAGCACCATCGACACCCTCTCTCTTAAACTATCACACCTTTATTGTTTACTCCTAAAGTCATCTCTTCGTTATTTTGTTAGCACTATCGTTTAAGTTGTTTGGTTAATAAATAGCTAACTTAGATAGTGAGCAGCTTCTTCTTTCTTTTGTGATACATGTTGCATTATACTTGGTTCCATTTTTTACAACTGTCGTTTATCTAACCTGACTTAGAAGACAGGCTTTGTAAAACATGTGGTGTATCAGGCTAGTATCGACATACACGGTAGTGAAAGTATAGTTTTAACTGGGAAGTACATGAAAAAAAACCAGCTCTCTTTGTTTGTTTTAGCGTCAACCATAGGAGTGGTTACGCCTTATACAACAGCCGCAATCAAGTCTTATAGCTACGATGAGAATGGGCGGCTGACTAACTCAACACTAGATAACACCTCGTCGTATGATTATGTATACGACACAATGGGTAATCAGTTAATAAAATACGTACTATCTGATCAGGCAAGTTATCAAAAGCCTGATTTAGCGATAACGTATCCTGAAGCACTCAATAAACCAGTTAATCCAGATAGCCCCATTTTAAGCTGGAATATTGGCGATGTTAACACACCAGTTGTATACGATTTATACTTAAGCCAAGAAAATCCACCTAAAATTTATCGAAAGGGTTTAACTGCTACGGAATTAAGGCTTGAGTATTTAAATTCAAGCACTGATTATTATTGGAAGGTAGTAGCAAGGGATCAACATAATACAGTTGTAGCTGAAACAGACGTTATTAAGCTAACTACAAAAAATACCCCCCCTACTGTTCCGGTCCCTGCGCTTCATACTGAAGGACAAACTGTTAGCTTAGATGATTATACTTTGGCCTGGCAGGCTTCTACTGATTCAGATCCAGGAGATTATGTAGTTGGATATGATGTTTATTTCAGTGAAGCTGGAAAGCCACTTTCAAAAGTTGCTGAAAACATTAAAGGCACCAGTTATGTCTTAACTAAATCATTATCAGCTGATAATGCTTATCAGTGGAAAATTGTTGCTAAAGATAATAAACAATCAAATTCTGAAAGTAATAATTATATTTTTCAAGTAACTGACTTTGAAAATGACAAATTAAGCGGTTATTTCTGGCGTTATGAAGGGCCTGCTCGTTGGCAGCGAGTAGAAGGAAAAGGCGTTGATAACAGTACAGCATGGGCGGCAACAGGAATTAGTCATAACCAAGCAATGGAAGTATCAACCGTCGTACACTCAGTGGGTGGATTAGTGTCTTTTGAAGTAGCTACCAGTTCCGAAGGAGCAGACCGCTTACGTTTTTATATAGATGGTCAAGAAGTGGGTAATTGGAGTGATATAAAAGATTATCAACATGCGGAGTTTTTACTGTCGGCAGGTCGTCATACACTGACATGGCGTTATCAGAAGGATAGTAGCGTAGATACCGGTGAAGATACCGTTTGGGTTGATAATTTATTTATTCCTGGGCAAGTAGACCATGACCAAGATGGTGTCGTTGATGGTTGGGAGTATACCTACTTTGATTCACTAGATACTGACTTTAAACAATATGATGCTGAGTTAGATACTGACCAAGATGGACTAGCCGATATTGTTGAAGCCACAACCTTTACCAATCCTAAACAGGCGGATACAGATGGGGATGGCATGACTGATGGGTGGGAAGTATCCCATGGGTCTGACCCACGAGTAGCTGATGCTAATGATGATGCAGATGGTGATAATTTAAATAACTTTTCTGAATTTGTTTTAAGTGATGAAAATTATCCTGAGGAAGCTGATGCAGATAAGGATGGTATGCCAGATAAGTGGGAAGTGGCCCATCGTCTAAATCCAGTGGTAAAGGATAACAAAGCAGATGCAGATAACGATGGTGTGTTAAATGAAGAAGAATATGTAGCAGGGACTGATCCACAAGACAGTAGTAGCTTAAAAGCTAAAGTATTAGTTGATTTTGAAAATGAAAAATTAGGTGGCTATTTCTGGCGTTATGAAGGGCCTGCTCGTTGGCAGCGAGTAGAAGGAAAAGGCGTTGATAACAGTACAGCATGGGCGGCAACAGGAATTAGTCATAACCAAGCAATGGAAGTATCAACCGTCGTACACTCAGTGGGTGGATTAGTGTCCTTTGAAGTAGCTACCAGTTCCGAAGGAGCAGACCGCTTACGTTTTTATATAGATGGTCAAGAAGTGGGTAATTGGAGTGATATAAAAGATTATCAGCATGCGGAGTTTTTACTGTCGGCAGGTCGTCATACACTGACATGGCGTTATCAGAAGGATAGTAGCGTAGATACCGGTGAAGATACCGTTTGGGTTGATAATTTATTTATTCCTGGGCAAGTAGACCATGACCAAGATGGTGTCGTTGATGGTTGGGAGTATACCTACTTTGATTCACTAGATACTGACTTTAAACAATATGATGCTGAGTTAGATACTGACCAAGATGGACTAGCCGATATTGTTGAAGCCACAACCTTTACCAATCCTAAACAGGCGGATACAGATGGGGATGGCATGACTGATGGGTGGGAAGTATCCCATGGGTCTGACCCACGAGTAGCTGATGCTAATGATGATGCAGATGGTGATAATTTAAATAACTTTTCTGAATTTGTTTTAAGTGATGAAAATTATCCTGAGGAAGCTGATGCAGATAAGGATGGTATGCCAGATAAGTGGGAAGTGGCCCATCGTCTAAATCCAGTGGTAAAGGATAACAAAGCAGATGCAGATAACGATGGTGTGTTAAATGAAGAAGAATATGTAGCAGGGACTGATCCACAAGACAGTAGTAGCTTAAAAGCTAAAGTATTAGTTGATTTTGAAAATGAAAAATTAGGTGGCTATTTCTGGCGTTATGAAGGGCCTGCTCGTTGGCAGCGAGTAGAAGGAAAAGGCGTTGATAACAGTACAGCATGGGCGGCAACAGGAATTAGTCATAACCAAGCAATGGAAGTATCAACCGTCGTACACTCAGTGGGTGGATTAGTGTCCTTTGAAGTAGCTACCAGTTCCGAAGGAGCAGACCGCTTACGTTTTTATATAGATGGTCAAGAAGTGGGTAATTGGAGTGATATAAAAGATTATCAGCATGCGGAGTTTTTACTGTCGGCAGGTCGTCATACACTGACATGGCGTTATCAGAAGGATAGTAGCGTAGATACCGGTGAAGATACCGTTTGGGTTGATAATTTATTTATTCCTGGGCAAGTAGACCATGACCAAGATGGTGTCGTTGATGGTTGGGAGTATACCTACTTTGATTCACTAGATACTGACTTTAAACAATATGATGCTGAGTTAGATACTGACCAAGATGGACTAGCCGATATTGTTGAAGCCACAACCTTTACCAATCCTAAACAGGCGGATACAGATGGGGATGGCATGACTGATGGGTGGGAAGTATCCCATGGGTCTGACCCACGAGTAGCTGATGCTAATGATGATGCAGATGGTGATAATTTAAATAACTTTTCTGAATTTGTTTTAAGTGATGAAAATTATCCTGAGGAAGCTGATGCAGATAAGGATGGTATGCCAGATAAGTGGGAAGTGGCCCATCGTCTAAATCCAGTGGTAAAGGATAACAAAGCAGATGCAGATAACGATGGTGTGTTAAATGAAGAAGAATATGTAGCAGGGACTGATCCACAAGACAGTAGTAGCTTAAAAGCTAAAGTATTAGTTGATTTTGAAAATGAAAAATTAGGTGGCTATTTCTGGCGTTATGAAGGGCCTGCTCGTTGGCAGCGAGTAGAAGGAAAAGGCGTTGATAACAGTACAGCATGGGCGGCAACAGGAATTAGTCATAACCAAGCAATGGAAGTATCAACCGTCGTACACTCAGTGGGTGGATTAGTGTCCTTTGAAGTAGCTACCAGTTCCGAAGGAGCAGACCGCTTACGTTTTTATATAGATGGTCAAGAAGTGGGTAATTGGAGTGATATAAAAGATTATCAGCATGCGGAGTTTTTACTGTCGGCAGGTCGTCATACACTGACATGGCGTTATCAGAAGGATAGTAGCGTAGATACCGGTGAAGATACCGTTTGGGTTGATAATTTATTTATTCCTGGGCAAGTAGACCATGACCAAGATGGTGTCGTTGATGGTTGGGAATACCACTACTTCAACACCCTAGACCACGATCTCAACCAAGACTCTGACGAAGATGGTGTGTCAGATTTTGATGAATTTAAAGCTGGCACTAACCCTAAAGAACCTAACTAGCACTAATTAATGACCCTTTATTTTCAGGCTTTGCTTTAATAGAGCATTGCCTGAGCTTTTTTGATTTATTTTTTATTTATTGCTTTCCGAGGATGTAATGGAAAAAACACCTTCAACTAAAACAAGGAAACGCCTGTCGCTTAAGGCAGGTGCCTTTGCTTTATTATCGTTATTATCAACATCACTTTTTGCAAATAATAATAGTGATGATTTAGCCGTAGAGCTTACAGTTAAACCACTGGATTTATCACGTACACCGACTCGTGAAGAATTAATGCAAGCGGGGCAGTTAGGTGGTCAATTGGTGCCTACCAGCCCTTTAAATTTTAATCCTGAAAATAAAGATCAACCTTCACGCTCTCGTCGTCGCAAGCGGTCATTAGACCCTGATGATGAAGTACGGGCGATGTTTGCAGATTTTGGTGCGGCAATTCAAGCGTGGAATCGGCACGATTATAAAGAAGCTTATCAATTATTTGATCAATATCAGGAACGTTATCCTAATAGCCCTTGGGCAGGTGAAGCTGTTTTACACATGGGCTGCGAGGCTCGTTATAACGGTCGTTATAAAGAAGCAGCAAATCACTTTACCCAATTAATTAGTCAATATCGTGGCCAAGACTATGTTGGGGCGCGTTGGTTAGGTGATAAAGCATTAAGTCGTTTAGCGGTATTAAAAGTACTCGAAAATAATATTGAAGATGCCATTAAATTATTTGGCGAATTAAAACAAACCAGTGTGGATTGGCGAATTAGAACGTACGCCGCTAACTGGATTCAGCGACTATCACGCCAACAATCGGAGCGTTTAGCACTATTAGACTGTGGTACTCGTGCATTAGCCCATCTATTAGAAAAAGATGGTAAAAACACTGCAGCCAAAGATGTATTAGCCATTAAACCGGCTGACTTAAAAGGCCATAGTGTTGCTGAATTAACTGATCTTGCTAAAAAGCATGGCTATGACGTCTCTGCAAGAGCATTATCTATTGACGACTTAAGTCGTATTCCTTTACCGGCGGTGGTGCAAATTGATCGCTCTGGTAACAGTGCGGGTCATTATTGGATTTTAGAAACTGTCACTGACACTGAAGTAACATTATACGACCCCCAAATGAACCGGCGTTTTTTCCAATCCTTAACGGAATTTGATTCAGAGTGGGCGGGTAATACGTTAGTGTTTGGGGGCAATAACCTGCCTGGTGAAGCCTTATCAGAAGAGTTAATGGCCAGTACTTTTGGTGGCTGTTGTGGTGTCCCTCGTCCAGAAGATGGCCCGGGTGAACCCGAGGACGAAGAACCAGAAGAACCAAAAGAATGCCCAGAAGGTGCTCCAATCTGGAAAGTGGATATGGTTTCAATGAACCTGTTCATGAAGGATGTTCCACTCTGGTATAAGCCTGCAATTGGCCCGCAAGTTAGAATACAGTTGAGCTATAACTCGCAAACCAGCGTGTCGAAAAATGAGCTGTTTGGTAATAAATGGACCTTTAATTACGGCTCATACATCATGATTGATCCAGGTAAATCACCGACTGTTGTGATGCCGGATGGTGCCCAGCACACTTATGTGCCTCAAGCAGATGGCAGTTATGCCCCACCTTACAATGTCTTTAATACCCTGCGTAAAATCAGTGATCACCATTTTGAGTTAGAACTACCTGGCGGGTTGACCTATGAATATAACTTGCCTGTTAGCACTGATTCCATGCAAACCTTTATGGTGGGGGTTAAAGATAAGTACGGCCAGCAATTAACGTTTAACTATAACGATGATGTTAAATTAACCACCATTACCGATGCTTTAGGACAAGTAACCAACCTCACTTACAATGAGCTTGGGTTAGTCACGCAAATCACTGACCCATTTGGACGTAAAGCAGCGTTTGAATACGACAGTAGCAAAAATCTGGTCAAACTCACCGATATGGGAGGCTATTGGACGAAGGTAGGTTACGACGAGTTTCAAGCCGAAGACAAACCTAAGGATAAATACGTTTCTTCAGTAGAAAACCCATTAGGAAAGTGGACGTTTTATGTTGAAGCAGCGGATGGCATAAACAATGGCTCTGATGCATATAACCCACCTGGCACCGCGATGTGGGATAATTATCGCATCACCATCACCGACCCGAATGGCAACAAAGAAGAATATTATTACGATGGTTACCACGGTAAAGGCTGGCATGTAGCCCCTAATAATTATGTGGAATACCAGGATGCCAACGTTAATAATTATAAATCAGCAGCAAAAACCCAGTATGAGTATTACAAACGCTCAAACAACCAAGGCCGGATCAAAAAAATTACCTACCCTGATGGTCGGGTCATTGATTACCAATATGATGAGCAAACGGGTTTAAGAAAGGCGCGGACTGAAAACGGCCAAGCTAAAACCTTCCAAAAAAACAGCCAAGGTAATGTTACTCAGCAAACCAATGCATTAGGGCAAACAGTAAAGTATGAATATGCCGCTAATGGCAAGGATGTTACTAAGGTAGAAACCCCGCAAGGCACTGTTGAGTTTCAATATAACCAACACCGCAACCCAACCTTAATTAAAGATGTTTTAGGTCGTGAAACACAGTTTACCTATAACAGCTATGGACAAGTCACGGCTATGGAAGTGGCGGGTAAACAAAAATGGGAATACACCTATAACGAAAAACACCAGCGCACCACCGTTACCTTCAACGGCCAGGTCGTTAAACAATACACCTACGACGCTATTGGGCGTATTAAGACTGAAACGGATGAAACAGGCTTCACCAAAACCTATGCCTACAATGGTTTAAACTCTACTACAACCGTCACCTACCCTGATGGAAAGCAAACGACCACCACTTATGGGCAGTGCCCAAGAATGGTCACCAGTGAAACCGATCGAGGTGGGCGGAAATACCAGTATGAATATGATCCAGCAAAGCAATTAACCAAGATCAT
The DNA here is from genome assembly GCF_026309355.1 of Spartinivicinus marinus. Taxonomy (NCBI): domain Bacteria; kingdom Pseudomonadati; phylum Pseudomonadota; class Gammaproteobacteria; order Oceanospirillales; family Zooshikellaceae; genus Spartinivicinus; species Spartinivicinus marinus. Next base: position 1,282,393 of record NZ_JAPJZK010000001.1, on the reverse strand, counting down.
TTCACCTGAAGGCAGCTTTACCCGGTTTGAGTATGATGCTAACGGTAACCTAATCACACTAATTGATGCGAACCATAATAAAACCCGGTTTGAATTCAATAATGCTGATCAGCTAACCGCGAAAATATTCGCTGACGACAGTCGTGTCAATTACAGCTATGAACAAGGGCAAATCAAAACTAGAACTGATGCTAGAGGTGTTGTAACCACTTATCATTACGATGATAAAAAGCGCCTGACTAAAATCACTTATTCAGACAATACCCCAGAAGTAAGCTACACCTACAATGATCAAGGGCAAGTAGCGACTATTACGGATGGTGTCGGTACACATCAGTTTACCTATACAACAGATGGCAAAGTCGCCTCATTTGATGGGCCTTGGGAAGATGACACCATTGAATACCGTTACGATACGGTTGGCGGTTTACATCAAATCATCCCCAGTAAAGGCCAGACCATTAAGCAGTATTATGATGGGATGGGGCGGCTGAAAAGTTTAGATGCTGGTGGGAGGGAATTTAACTACTATTATAGTGGCAGTAACTCAATTCCATCAGGTATTTTCTTTCCAAACAGTGTTGAAACTAAATATGAATATGATGCCGTTACTCGTTTAAAAGGCATTAGACATTATTCAGAATCAGATGACATTGTTACAAAATTTCAGTTATCTTATAACAACCAAGACTTAATTGGCCAGGTTGAGTATGAGCCACTCACTGAAGCGAATATTCAGGAAGATCAGCTTACTCAAAATCAATTTAATAATTTAAATCAGCTGATTAATCAGGCGGGTTATAAAAACAACTCTCCTGCTTACGACAAGTCAGGTAATTTAATTAGTGGTTTAACCGTTGATGGTCATGTTTTTGCAGCCAGTTACGATGCTGAAAATCGCTTAACTGAAATTAGCTATAGAGATAACCAAGGGAAAAGCCATAAACTTGAATATAAATATGATTACAGTAATTATTTGGCTGTAATCTTACGCTATGAAAATAGCAGTCTTGTCAAAACCACTCGAATTATCCGTCATGAAAAACTAGCGTTACAAGAACGAAATGCTAGTAATGAAATTACCCGTGAATATGTCTGGGGGCTGGATGATGGTGGCGGTATAGGTGGTTTATTAAGCCTCACCCAAAACGGTCAGCATTATTATTATCTTTACGATGGTCAAGGTAATGTAGTTGGTGTTGTTGATGATAATGATGAAGTGGTTGCAGCCTATGAATATGAGCCATTTGGTCAATTAGTATCTAAAAAAGGCACCTTAGAGCAGCCGTTTGGCTTTTCCACTAAGCGTTACGATGCTGGTACGGGCCTAATTTATTACGGCTACCGTTACTATGCTCCCCATTTAAGTATCTGGACAACCCGTGATCCGTTAGCTGAAGCAGGAGGCGTTAACCTGTATCAGTTTGTTGAAAGTAACCCAGTAAATTTAATTGATCCATTAGGCTTAGCACCTGGAGATACATTTCAGACACATATAGCTGCTGAGCTTGATATGCTCAACTGGATGAAGTGGATGCTTGTTCCAACTCTAGTTGGTCTTGGAGAAACGCCAGACTACTTTATCACGGGACCATATCAAACAGAGGACGGATGTTGGACGTATGACTTTGATATTAACTGGTCAAAAGACTGGGATGATATTCTGATAGGAATAACGCCTATTGGAAAGTTAAAGTATTTAAAGCATTTAAAGAAGAAAAGTAAATCAAATACACCTGACAAATCAAATGAGCCTGAAAAGAAAAAATGCTTTATTGCTGGAACCTTAGTACATACAAAGAATGGCTTAAAGCCCATTGAAGATATTAAAGTAGGTGATTTAGTTGCTTCTAAGGACGAAAAAACAGGAGCTACAGGTTGGAAGCCGGTAGAAGCTATTTATCGAAATCCTAAACATGATGTAATTTATCTAACAGTTATAAATGAAGAGGGCAAAGAGGAAACATTAGGCACTACTTCTGAGCATCCGTTCTGGACTAGCAATAATACCTGGGCTGAAGCAGGTCAGTTACAGTTGGGTGATAAAATTCTTACTAAAGAAGATGAAGCTGTCACTGTAACGTCTATTTTACCTGATACTAAACAGTTGATGACTTATAACTTTGAAGTAGCAGATTATCATACTTACTTTGTCGGTCATGATGGAGCTTGGGTTCATAATGGTACAGGGCCAAGGAAATGTAAGAATGGAAGTGGTTCTGAAGATAAAAAAGATAAGGATTCTGATAAAAATCCTGAAGAAAGAGGAAAATCAATTAAAGAAGACCCTATGGTTGACATTAGTGATGACTCTTTAAAGAAGACCTTGAAAGATGCTGAAAATGGTGACACAGGAGCTCTTGGTGAGCTGGATGCAATTGAAAGATTTAGGAAAGAAAATAAGAAAGTTGAAGTTTTAGATGAGGTTGAGAATCAGTTAATAAACGGTAAGCCTAAAACTAATCCAGATTTTAGGGTTGATGGGGAGCTTATAGAGTTAAAAACTAGAAAGGATCCTTTGAATAACCGATATATTAAGGACCAAATTAGCAAGGCAAATAAACAAATTAAAAACTCTGGAACAGATGAAACAGGAGCATTAGAAATTCAATTAAAAGGTGATGCAGCCAGTAGTAGTTCCTTAGAGAATATTGAAAAGCAAATTAGGAGTAATTTTACATCTGAGCGGTCAACAAGTTTGAAGCGAGTTGCTGTATATAAAGATGGCAAAAAGGTTGCTGAATATACAAGAGGTGCAAATAATAGTATTGTTAAAACCGACTTATAACGAAGGATGATCATGAACAAACTATCTGTTGATACTTGGTATGCAAAAATTGGTCTAGTCAGTTGGGACTTCCAGTTAAAGTTAGATAATAAGGAACAAAATGAAAAAAAGCAGAATATTTTGTTGATGCATAAGTTTTTTCAGATAGTAAAAGAGCTAGGTGATTTTGCATCACCTAGTTTGATTTCATTTACAACAACTTCGCAAGGCGACGATACCAAAGTATTTGATAGCTACAGTGAAAGTGAAGTACTGGGATACTTTCGTAATTGCGATGATATAGAAGAAGTCAATATTGATCTGGATTTAAACTGTATATCGTCGAATGATGAGGATTGCGAGATAAAGCAAGGTGCTACACTTTGGTTGCAATACGAAAAGGAAACAGAAAGGGTGTCGCCAGTTAGGTTGGTTGTTGTATTACATGTTGACTTATATTCGCCAGTTACTAAAGGCAAATACAGAGACAATGAAGAGCTAGCTAGTAAGAATGGACCTAGATTAACGTCTTTCTTATCTAGAATTGTTGCTAACCTTAATGGGCAGTTAATGGATATTGATGCCCCTGGCTATTCAGAAGTTGTTAATGAATATGGTTTTATTTCTAAATAATTTGCTTTTAGAAGATGTAACTAAAATGAGATGCATTGATATTAATGTCTAGGCAAGTGAGCATTGATATAACTCTGGTTTCAAAAGAAACCAGAGTTAATATTATTAAACGATTAATTAGCAATGGTTGGACGTTTAGCTATTATGGAGAAGTATCTTACTTACCAATAGGTGATGAGGATTTTGACTGGTGTTATGAACGGTTAAATAATAAGCAGACGTTAAAACTTCTTTCTGAGAAGGAAGAAGCTGAAGAGTTAATTGGTGTTGTATTAACTTGGCAGAATACTGATGTTGGTGGAGAGATACTATTTAATCTAGATCTTAGTATGTCATTCGTGGTTTCAATAAACCGAAAAACCATAGGCAATTGTAATAGCGTGACAGATATGAATTGGTATTTGACCAAAATAATTCCATTTTTAGAAAGTGCAAACACTAAAGTGGAGTGCATTAATTTTGAAGAGTATATTTGATTTTAATGGTTTGATTAAATATTCAGGCTAGCCATGCAGGTTAATTTAGAAAGCCTTGTCCATGTAAGTAAAATACTTCACTGATTATCGCAAAGGCTAACAGATATGGTGTAACAGGGTGTTCTGTAGCTGCGATAGGGATATCGCTTTAGCTCTTGATGGGCCAGGGATGGCACTTCAAGAGCGGTGGAAGAATATCCTGTTATTCCATATCGGACACTAGACTTATTTTCAATACCCGTGATGGAGAGAAGGTGTTAAATTAAACAACAAACAGTTATGCTAAACAATAAATGAAAGCCAGTTATCAGGGTACAATCTGTAACTCTAAAACTGACTAAAATCCGCTGGTCGTTTTTGCAGAAAGGCTTTCATCGCTTCGGCTGCTTCTGGCGAACTCAGTCGTTTAATAAATTCTGCGCCTTCTTGTTTCATTACTTCAATTAGCTTTTCTTTGATGGGTTGCTTCAACAGTCGTTTACTTAATTGCACAGCGCCAGGGGCTAGTGCTGCTAATTGATTTGCTTGGTCTACTGCGTGGTTAACTAATTGGCCTGAAGCGATTTGGGCACTGGCAATGCCTAGGTTAACAGCTTCTTCTGAACCAAACTTTTTGCTGGTTAGCAGTAGTTCTGCTGCTTTTCGTTGTCCCACTAATCGTGGTAATAACCAGGTAGCTCCACCTTCTGGACAAAGTGCTAACTTAACAAAGGGCATTTGTAGTTGGGCATTATCACCCACGTAAACAAAGTCACAATGCAGTAGCATGGTGGTACCAATTCCTACCGCAGGGCCATCAACGGCGGCAATAAGAGGCTTTTCTAATTCAACTAAGGCCTGTAAAAAGTGAAATACAGGGCTGTCGGTTCCGGTTGGTGGGCGCTGCATAAAGTCATGAATGTCATTGCCGCTGGTGAAGCAGCTGGGGTGCCCTTCAATCACTACCACTCGTATTTCACTGTTTTGATTAGCATTAACCATCGCCTCTGCTAAGGTGCTGTACATTTGGTTGGTTAGCGCATTCTTTTTATCAGGACGATTGATTTTTAACCGCAGTACGCGGTCTTTTTGGTTAACTATCACTAAGTCAGGCACGTTATTTGCTCCTCTTGTGCACCGGCTATTGGTTACACCGATAATCATCTATTTATAATAGACTATATTAAACGTTTGTTTGAAATTAGGCTAGATTCTAAAGAGTGTCAATAGTTTGAAAATTTGGTCGTTAATTGACCGGTAGTCAACTGGCTGGCGTTGAAAATAAGAGAATCGCGTATCCAAAAAAAGAAGTCAGTGAATAAAAATCACTAATCATAAATTCGATAGAAAAAAGCAACTATTTATGATTGACTGGCCACAAGTAAACAACTGAAGTATGTTTTTTATGGCGAATTTTAATACACATATTAATGTAGCAGCAACTTGTGGTGGGATTGTAGCCATTGCGGGTTTAGGTGAAGGGATTTTAACTGTTTCGCAGGCGTTGGTTGCTTGGATATTAATTTCTATTGGAGGCATATTGCCGGATGTAGATTCTGATCATGCTAAACCGGTAAAAGCTTTATTTACTGCGTTGGCGGCGGGAGCTGTCGTTTTGGTAGTAACTCACATGCAGCCTATGCCTCCAACACCTGTTTTATTAGTAGTAGGAATATCGGTTTATTTAGTAGTGAGAATATTGGGATATAAAGTCTTTGCTCAATTTAGTGCTCATCGTGGTATTTATCACTCGCTATTGGCGGGTGCCTTATTTATGGCGGCAACAATTGTCCTATGTCACGAGGTATTGGCAACAAATGCCGTATTAGCCTGGGGTTGTGGGGTAGCGGTTGCCCTTGGCTTTTTGATTCATTTGATTTTAGATGAAATCTATAGTGTTGATTTGGTTGGAGCTAGAATAAAACGCTCATTTGGTACGGCAATTAAACCAATTGACTTTAGAAACCCTTTCAACTCATTGGTGATGGGGGGCATTGTGGTAGGGTTATTTTTTCTAGCCCCATCGCCAGAACCATTCGCAAGGTGGTTTAGTACTCACTGGATAGAGCGCTTAATCTAGGGGGGGGGATATCACAGTGGTTGGGGCTCATGAGAAATAAACGGCATCATTTGAATCTGGCTATCGGGATGAGATCCTTTCATCAAATGCTGGCTGGCCAACTTAATCATACTAGCAAAGCCTGTTAGATAAATATTCTGATGTTTTAATTGAGGGGTTTGTTCGATCACTTCAATTAAACCATCTACTGACAAAGAAATAACTTGCTGAAAACTAAACTGATAAAACTGGTTGGCCAGCTCGGTTAAAACTGTTTTCCAGTATAGTTCTTGAGTATTTGATGCCCAGTGTATGAGTCTAATATTACCTCGATAACCTGTTTCCAGCTTTTCCTTTGCAATTAATAAAGCACTGCCTAAACCAGCTTCAGCTGCAATAAATAATATTGGTTGTTGGCTAGAGGTTTCTACTAAATGGTCTTTGCCTTGTAAATCGCTTATGAATAAGGAATCACCTGGCTTGGCATCATCATGCACCCAGCGACTGAACTCTCCACCAACTACTCGCTGAATATGGAATCTCAACTGAGTGGGTTCAGAGTCAACGGCTAAAGCATAAGGTCGGGCAAGGGTTTGCCCTAACCATAAGGTAAGATATTGGCCTATCTGAAACCGAACCGGGCGGAGGGTGGCTAGGGTTAGTTCTTTAATGGTAGGTGTGAGTGAAGTGATGTTGCTGACAATTGCTTGTTGTTGTTCTTGTTGACGGTTAATTAAAGTGACGCTGATATCCTGGGTAGGGTAGCACTGACAGGCAAGAAATAATTGCTTTGCCAACTGTTCCTGGCTTAGTCCTACCTGAGAGGAAGGCGGGGGAGTGCCGGTGGTCATTTTCATTAAGCAAGAGTGGCAAACCCCTGCCCAGCATGAATTTGGTACTTTTACACCTGCTTCTAATAATGTTTCGAGCACACTTTTGTGCTCTTTTACAGGGATGTTTGTTTGTTCATAGTGAATGCTAGCCATCAGTTACTATACCCTTGGCTAAACCCGCCTTAATTGGTTACTTTTTCCACTATCTATAGAGTAGTGTACCTGAGTTTTACTGTGTTAATCTTATGTTTTTAATTTAGGGCAGCTCTAATAATTGTTTTTTGCTTTTGGCCTTCTTTTTAAAGGTGCCCTTTAGAGCCTGTTGATTACTATTCAACAGCTCTAAACCACTGCTATACTCAAAATGTGGGGTATCTTCAAATTGTCATAACTTAGCAGTAAATGCAAGCAGTTGGTTAAGTATGTTGAGTAAAGCCATATTGATTTCTTTTTTTATTACCTCCAGTGTGGGGGCAGTATTCATTTTCGGTAAACCTATTTGGTATCCCTACTATATTAAACTGGTAGGGGTTCGTACGGTTAAAGATGTAATCGATCACTACCAAGAAGATACACAGAGTCGCTTAAAACCTTATTTAGATCAAGCTGGGTTTAGGCAGCTACCAGCCGCTTTAACCATGTTAGCGATTAAAGATGAAAAAAAGCTTGAGCTTTGGGGGCAACAGCATACGGGTGAATGGGTGTTTATCCGCAGTTTTCCTGTGTTAGCTGCTAGTGGTAAGTCAGGTCCAAAATTAAGAGAAGGAGACAGACAGGTTCCTGAAGGCATTTATAAAATAATAGGCTTCAATCCTAATAGTAGTTATCACCTATCCATGAAGCTTAATTACCCTAATACATTTGATTTAAAATACGCCAAACTTGAAGGAAGGCATCAACCAGGTACCAATATATTTATTCATGGTAAGGCTGCCTCAATTGGTTGTTTAGCGATAGGAGATAGAGCAATAGAAGAGTTATTTGTGTTATCCGCTTTGGTAGGTAAAGAAAATATTCAAGTGGTGATTGCGCCTTCAGATCCTAGAAAAAAACAATTGAAAGCTAATAGGCCGCTACCCTGGTGGACAAATAAATTATATCAGCAAATAAGCACAGCATTTCAACCATATTCGCATCAAAAATACAGCTTAACTCAAATATTCTAACAGTTTTTAATATGTGGCTAGGGGTAATAGATGGCCTAAAAAATCACATCTAAAAACCTCGCTTGCTCTGTTAGCTGCTCTTGCAAAAAATGGATTAATCGGCGGCATCGTTCGGGTAAAATTTGCCGAAGGGGGTACACTGCATAAAGTGCCCCAACTGGTATTGTATATTCTGACAATAACGGCACTAGTCGTCTGGCAGTAATGTCTGTTTGCACCTCCCAAATGGATTTTTGGGCGATACCAGCCCCTGCCACGGCCCATTGCCGTAGAATTTCACCATCATTGGTGTGACGGTACCCCATGATTGGAATTTCAAAAACATTATCAGCTAGGGAAAAGCGCCAGTGTTGGATATGATTAAGCACTAAACACTGGTGATTAGTTAAATCATAAGGCGTTTGAGGGCTACCATGGTCTTCAATATAAGTGGGTGATGCACAAATGATCTGTTGGTTAGGTGCTATTTTTAATGCTTTTAGGCGGCTATCGCTTTGTGGGCCAATACAAATAATTAAATCAACATTTGACCAATTAATGTTTCCAATGGGGTCGCTGGTCAGCAGTTCTACTGATATTTCTGGATGCAAATTAGCAAATTGTTCTAATAGTGGACATATGCATTGCCGTCCAATATCTGCTGGTGCGCTGATACTAATATTACCAATTAAGTCGGTTGGCTGATGAGCTAAGTGTTGCTCTAGTACTTCAAGCTCATTCAGAATTCGCTGACTGCTTTCCAGCACCCGTTCACCTACGGCAGTAAACTGTAGGGTGGTTGCTTCAGGCTCCTGCAGCTGCAAATGGAGTGCACTCTCCAACTGTTTAATCGTTTCAATAACGGGATAGTTTTTATCTGTCAGACTACCTCCCACAGCAAACCCATTTTCTTGGATGATTTTTGCCAGATTAATCATTTCCATCAGGTTAAGCTGTAGTTGGTTTGGCATTGCATCTAACCTTGTCGTGTAATATATGATAATTAGACAGCGCAAGTGACTGTTAGTTAAGGGCTCCTTTAATATAAGATGCTTATGAGGGCTTTAACCTTTTTGCTAAGAAACTGTTAGAATAGCGGCCGCTATGTGGGGAGGAGTGATCTTTCCCTAACCAAAACAAAATGAATAGCCTGAGCCTTTTGTTGTAAGAGGAGCACTAGCCCCCATGACTGTAATTCGCCAAGATGATTTTATCGATAGCATGGCTGATGCCTTGCAGTTTATTTCCTACTATCACCCCATTGACTTTATTCAAGCTGTACATGAGGCCTATCAAAAAGAAGAGTCTCAAGCGGCTAAGGATGCAATGGCGCAAATTCTGATTAACTCCAGAATGTGTGCAGAAGGTAAACGCCCCATTTGTCAGGATACTGGCATCGTCACGGTATTTTTAAAAATAGGGATGAATGTGCAGTGGGATGCCAAGTTAAGCGTTGAAGACATGGTGAATGAAGGGGTTCGCCGGGCCTATACTCATCCTGATAATGTTTTGCGTGCTTCTATTTTGGCAGACCCAGCAGGTCAGCGAGCGAATACCAAAGATAACACCCCAGCGGTTATTCATATGCAAGTGGTGCCCGGTGATACGGTAGAAGTGCATGTGGCAGCAAAAGGCGGTGGTTCTGAAAATAAAACCAAAATGGTGATGCTAAACCCAAGCGACAGCATTGTTGATTGGGTGGTGAAAACTGTACCCACCATGGGGGCTGGCTGGTGTCCACCAGGTATGTTGGGGATTGGGATTGGTGGCACAGCAGAAAAAGCGGCTGTATTAGCTAAAGAGTCTTTAATGGACCCTATTGATATTCATGAGCTGCGTGCAAGAGGTCCACAAAATCGGGTTGAAGAATTGCGTCTGGAAATCATGGATGCGGTTAATAAGCTAGGTATTGGTGCCCAAGGGCTAGGCGGTTTAACCACAGTATTGGATGTTAAAATTAAAGATTACCCCACTCATGCAGCGTCGTTGCCTGTTTGTATGATTCCTAACTGTGCCGCTACTCGTCACGCGCACTTTGCACTGAATGGTGATGGCCCAGCATTGCAAACACCTCCTAGCATAGATAACTGGCCAGATATTACTTGGGATGTGGGCCCAAATGCCCGCCGGGTTGATTTAAACAATATTACACCTGAAGAAGTCCAAAGCTGGCAGCCAGGCGAAACCGTGTTGCTGTCTGGTAAAATGCTGACTGGCCGGGATGCTGCCCATAAGAAAATGCTAGAAATGATTGCTAATGGTGAGCAGCTACCAGTTGATTTAAAAAATCGTTTTATTTACTACGTTGGTCCTGTAGACCCTGTTCGTGAAGAAGTAGTTGGCCCCGCAGGCCCAACAACCTCAACCCGGATGGATAAATTTACCCATACCATGCTGGAAACCACTGGGCTGCTAGGGATGATTGGTAAAGCCGAGCGTGGTCAAGTAGCTATCGATGCCATCAAACAGTTTGGTGCGGTTTACTTGATGGCTGTAGGCGGTGCGGCTTACCTGGTGTCGAAAGCGGTTAAAGAGGCTAAAGTAGTTGCCTTTCCTGAACTAGGTATGGAAGCTATTTACGAGTTTGATGTGCAGGATATGCCGGTAACTGTAGCGGTTGATAGTAAAGGGACTTCTGTACATCAAACAGGGCCACAAGAATGGCAGGCGAAAATTATGCAAGCTGAGCCCGTGGAAGTTCAGTAAACTGTAATCCTTGTTGAGGTTGGCGTAATTAAAAGCATGAGTGCTGCGTCAGCCTCACAACTCTGCTGCTTTTTCTTTGCTCCTTCTTACCCTGACAAATAACACTGCATCATCTACCGCTTTTTTTACTTTTGATTCCATCTCAACCCGCTCATTGGGCGACAAGTAATAGGCCATATCAATATCATAATGAATATATCGTGGCGGTAAGTGGTTTAATGCTACGCAGGCAATATCAGGTAAATATTCAGTAAGCGTTGGATCGCGCTGGTATTTATCGAAAATATAATCCACTACCAAATGTTCATAATAATTATGGAATTCTTCTTGTAAGGCCATTCTGGGTAAACCTTTATGGGCTACGGCACTTTAAACTTATTAAGAATAGGCGCTCAATGAGAAGAGACGCTATCACAAGTGTAGCTCATACCGTGACATGTTACTGATGAATCCCATATTGAGCTAAGATTTTTTGGTATTGGCCGGTTTGCTTGAGTTGATCAAGTGTTTTTTGCCAGCGCTGGCTTGCATCTACTAAGTTAAGTGAAGCGGCAATGTACATTTGAATAGTTATGTCGTTAAAAGCAATACGTACTGCGTTGGTAGGCTGGTTTAGTTGTTTGACGACATGCTGAGTCATCAGCCCAGTGGTATACCAGGCATCAAATCGACCTTTTAACAGCATACTCGCATTAATATTTTCACTACTAACCAGTTGTAGGTTATTGAATCCGAGTTTTTGCAGTCTAACTGCGGTGGGGGCTCCACGGTTCACTCCTACTTTTAGTGGAATAAAGTCCTTAATACTACTGTATTGTTGGGTATTTTGTTTTTGTACTGCAAAGGTAAATGCATCCATCAAAATAGGCCCAATCCATAAATACTGCTTTTCACGGTAAGGTAGTCGAGCGATGGGAAAAATCATAATATTTTTCCCATGAGACATTTTAATTGCCCGAGCCCAGGGTCTTAATACAATTAGTTTTTTATAGCCGACTTGTTGCATCATAGCTTTTACAATATCTGTGGCTACACCAGTGAGTTGACTATTTTGGGTATAGGCATAAGGGGGTAATTCACCAGTAATCACGTCAAAATTACTATAAGCAGGGCTGGCTATTAAAAATAGATTAAGCAAAAAAACGGTAAGCAGTGATGTGAATAGATGGCTAGCAGGCTGCATTGTTTACTCTATTTGATTAAGACCAACCTGCTAGTAATTTTAGTTAACAGATACCTATTTGCATGGTTAGGCTTCCTCAGTAGTTACCTCGCGCATTGGGTTATTTGGATGTTGTGTCCAATTTAAATAGGGTTGACTCACGGGTTGTGGCTCCATGGTGATGCAGTCAGTCACAGGGCAGGTGATTTGGCATAAATTACAGCCTACACAGTTTTCATCAATGACTTCATATACTCGCTGTTGATTATGCTCGGCTGCTTTTATGGCCTGGTGAGAAGTGTCCTCACAAGAGGCAAAGCAGCGACCACAACCAATGCATAAATCCGGGTCGATTCTAGCCAGGGTTTTATAATTTAGATCTAAATATTTCCAATCAGTTAAGTTCGGAATAGCCTTGCCAACAAAATCATTAAGGGTTTTAAAGCCTTTGCTGGCCATCCACTGACTTAATCCATCAGTGAGTTCATCAATGATTGTAAAGCCATAAATCATGGCTGCAGTGCAAACCTGGACAGTACCAGCCCCTAACACCATAAACTCGGCTGCATCCCGCCAGGTCGTGATACCACCAATACCGGAAATAGGTAGCCCATGGGTGGTTGGATTTCTAGCAATTTGTCCTACCATATTTAATGCTATTGGCTTAACGGCAGGTCCACAGTAACCACCACTGGTTACTTTACCACCTACAGCTGGAGCACCGACCATGGTATCCAGATCAATAGAGGTGATGGAATTAATGGTGTTGATCAATGAGACCGCATCGGCACCACCTTTTTTAGCTGCCATAGCAGGGTGCAAAATGTTACTGATATTGGGGGTGAGTTTGACAATAACGGGTAGAGATGAGTAATGCTTACACCAGTTGGCGACCATTTCTACATACTCAGGCACTTGCCCAACCGCAGAACCCATTCCACGCTCTGGCATACCATGGGGACAACCGAAGTTTAACTCTATAGCGTCCGCACCAGTATCCTCCACCTGTCGTAAAATATTACGCCAGGAGTCTTCATTACAAGGCACCATTAATGAAACTACCATGGCTCGGTCTGGCCAGTTGCGTTTTACATCGCGAATTTCTTGTAAATTAATGGCTAACGGGCGGTCTGAAATTAGTTCAATATTATTAATCCCAATTAAGTTGCCATACATATCATGGTGAGGCGAATAACGAGAAGACACATTCACTGGGTGTGGGTCTTCACCCAAGGTTTTCCAGACAACGCCACCCCAGCCCGCTTCAAAAGCACGATTCACATTGTACGCTTTATCTGTAGGGGGGGCGGATGCTAACCAAAATGGATTGGGGGATTTTACGCCAATAAAATCACTGGTTAAGTCGGTCATTACTCTCCCTCCTTAGCCATTAAAAACTGATGAATAGCCAGAGCAGCCTGTTTTCCTTGTTGCACAGCAGTGACTGTTAGATCTTCGCCAGGGTTAATACAATCACCACCTGCAAATACTTTATCCAGAGAGGTCTGGTAATGATTAAGTATTTTTATTTTTCCCTGCTCATGTTCTATATATGCTTTTTTATCTTTTACATGGGGAGCATCAGGGTTAAATGCTGTATCGGCTAATGATTGACCAATGGCTTTAAAAATGAAGTCGGTGGGTACAATTAAAAATTCACCATTACCTTGTAACTTACCCTTAATGAGTTGGGTATGTTCAAACTCAATGGCAAGCAGTTGCTTTTTATCAGTAATAATTTTGACGGGCTTGACCCAGGGTATGATTTTAATACCATGCAATAGGGCTAAATATTGTTCTTTTTCGGTTGCCCCCATTTGCTCTCGACCACGACGGTAAGCCACCGTTACTTCTTTTGCCCCGAGTTTTTTTAACTGTACAGCAATATCAATAGCGGTATTACCTCCGCCAATAACCACGGCAGTTTTATTGGTGGGAAGCATCTTTAGATTTTGTTGACGTATTTGTTCTATATATTCAATTGCATCAATGACTTGGGGGTGATTTTCCCCTTCAAGCCCTAATTGACGACTGTTAGCTAGACCTATCGCTAAAAAAACAGCATCATAACTTTCCTGTAATTCATTAAGGTGAAAATCAACACCCAGGGTTAAGTTGGTGTGAAGCTTAATACCGCCAATCGCAAGAATTTTATCGACTTCTTGCTGGGCATAATCATGAATGAGTTTATAGGCTGCAATACCGTATTCATTAAGGCCGCCAGGTTTTGCTTTGGCTTCAAATAAATCGATAGTATGCCCTTGTTGAGCAAGCTGATGAGCACAAGCTAAACCCGCAGGGCCAGCCCCAACCACAGCAATTTGTTTATGGGTAGCTGGTTTCCGATTAAAAGGGTAGGGTGCGCCAGCTAAGCTATCAACGGCATAACGCTGTAATAAGCCAATTTGTACAGGCTGACACTCAGGCTCTTTATTTCTGACACAAGCTTGTTGGCAGAGAGTTTCAGTAGGGCAAACCCGGGCACAGCTACCACCTAATATATTATCTTGTAAAATGGTTTTAGCAGCACCAATTGGGTTATTTGCGCTAATTTTACGAATAAAACTGGGAATATTAATTCCCGTTGGACAGGCATCAATACAAGGTGCATCGTAACAAAATAAACACCGAGCTGATTCGATTTTTGCTTCTAAAGTGGATAATGGTGGATGCAAATCATCAAAATGATAGCTTTCACTATCAGTAATGTTTGCCTCTGCTAAGTTGATTTTTTCTTGCATAATTAAATTTACTAATCACAGTTCAAAGTTTTTTGTTTTAAACTCTCTTTCCTTTTAAAAGCATCGAGAAACTACTTCGATTAAGCTCCTTCTACCCTATTAATTCAGATTTATTCTTTATTCTCCAATATTCTTCCTCCGCTCATGAAGGGACCCTCCTTGGCCCATCATGAGCTAAAGCGACATCCATGTCGCAGCTACAGAATACCCTGTTACCCCATATCCGCTAACATTTGCAATAGCTTCAGAGGGAAAACCTAATTTGCTTACTATTAACGTTTAATAGCAAAAGGCGCGTTATACTCCGCTTGCTTAGTTAACGTCTCATAAATTCCTGGGTAGGGAGGTCTGTTAATGTAACGACCTGTGCCTGGTTTGGTAAATAATTTACCTTCACTCCAAGCCAATTTACCTCCTTGAATCGTATGGTTAGGAATACCTTTAACCGTTTTTCCTTCGAAAATATTAAAGTCAATCCGTTGGTGATGAGTTTTAGCTGAAATAGTGCGGGTGCCATCTGGATCCCAAACCACTAAATCAGCATCGGCACCTACTCTAATACAGCCTTTTTGCGGAAATAAATTAAAGATTTTCGCCGTGTTAGTTGAGGTTAGGGCAACAAAGTCATGTTTAGATAGTTTGCCTGTGTTGACGCCTTCATGCCAAAGTACTGCCATTCTGTCTTCTATTCCTGCAGTGCCGTTAGGAATTTTGGTAAAGTCACCTTTGCCCATGGCTTTTTGTTCATTGCAAAAACAACAATGATCGGTTGCAGTAGTTTGTAAATGACCCGCTTGTAACCCATGCCATAGAGCCTGTTGATGATGTTTAGGGCGGAAGGGTGGGCTCATAACATAACCCGCTGCTTGTTGCCACTCGGGGTGCAGGTAAACACTATCATCAATTAATAAATGACCAGCAAGACACTCACCGTATATATGAAAACCATGATCACGGGCATAGCGAATTTCATCAACCGCATCTTGAGTAGAGACATGTACTAAATAAAGAGGGGCTCCTAGCGTTTGAGCGATCCTGATGGCACGGCTGGCAGCTTCTCCTTCCACTTGAGGGGGGCGAGAAAGAGGATGGCCTTCAGGCCCAGTAATACCTTTTTCAATCAGCTGTTGTTGTAAGTGGTAAACTAACTCACCATTTTCAGCATGAACGGTTGGAATAGCGCCAAGCTCTAAACACCGAGAAAAACTGGCAACCAATACATCATCTGTTGCCATAATGGCATTTTTATAGGCCATAAAATGTTTAAAGCTATTAACACCATGCTCTTTAACTAAAGTTTCCATTTCCTGATAAACAGAGTCATCCCACCAGGTGATAGCCACATGGAAGGAATAATCAGCGGTGGCTTTCGCCGCCCATTCACGCCAAATGTGGTATGCCTC
The DNA here is from genome assembly GCF_026309355.1 of Spartinivicinus marinus. Lineage (NCBI taxonomy): Bacteria > Pseudomonadati > Pseudomonadota > Gammaproteobacteria > Oceanospirillales > Zooshikellaceae > Spartinivicinus > Spartinivicinus marinus. Next base: position 1,266,489 of record NZ_JAPJZK010000001.1, on the reverse strand, counting down.
TAATAATGACTGCCTGGGGTTCGGGATTACAAAATCAATAATCATGGTTGTCCCGCCAGCGAGTCCTGCTGCTGTACCTGTATAGAAATCTTCACTGGCAACTGTACCCATAAAAGGCAACTGCATATGAGTGTGGGGATCGATACCTCCGGGCATTACCAGTTGACCATCGGCATCTATTTTTTGGGTATGAACAGGTACATCCAGTTGTTGGCCAATGGCTGATATTTTTCCATCATCACCACAATAAATATCTGCCTGATAGGATTCTTCGTGGGTAACAATGGTGCCATTTTTTATTAGTAGAGACATACTAACCCCTTATATATAGTTTTAATAGTTATTCGCCTTTTGTCAGTACCTCATAAGCTTCTGGTCGTCTATCTCGAAAAAACTGCCACTGATTTCGAACTTCTCTCACCAGTTCTAAATTTAAGTCACAGATTAATAGCTCATCTTTATCTTCACTGGCCTGGGCTTCTATTTCACCGCGAGGGTTTACAAAATATGAGGAACCATAAAAAGTGCCAATATCCCATGGTGCTTCATTACCAATTCGGTTAATTGCAGCAATATAACAGCCATTAGCAACGGCAGCGGCTGGTTGTTCTAACTCCCACAAATATTTGGATAAGCCAGCAACGGTGGCTGAAGGGTTGAAAATAATTTCCGCACCATTAAGCGCTAACGCTCGCCAACCCTCTGGGAAGTGACGGTCATAGCAAATATAAACACCAATCTTGCCGTATTGTGTTTCAAAGACGGGCCAATTAGATTGCCCTGGCTTGAAAAAGAATTTTTCCCAAAAACCTGCTACTTGAGGAATATGGGTTTTACGGTATTTTCCTAAATATTCACCATTAGCATCGATCACTGCAGCTGTATTATAGTAAACGCCAGGGATGTCTTCCTCGTAAATAGGTGCAATAATGACCATTTGATGTTTTTTGGCATATTGCTTTAACAGTTGTATGGTTGGGCCATCTGGCACTTTTTCCGCAGCAGCATACCACTTAGTATCTTGACTGGGGCAAAAGTAAGGTTGATTGAAAACCTCTTGCATACATAGAATTTGTACGCCTTTTTCCCCTGCCTGATCAATTAATTGAATATGAGCTTCATTCATTAAGTCACGGATAGTTTCGGGCGATTCGTTAGTATCCGCTTTTAGGCCCATTTGAATTAGGCCTGCCTTTATTTTTTTCATAAATTTCCTTATATACACTTCGCGAATGTTTTTATACCCCTAGGGCACAAGGGCTTTGTTACCTTCGCTTTGAGTCTATACCGTTTTTTCTTTACACCTAAAAATTATTCTTTTTAACTATAAATGTGCAAGCTAATACTGACTTTACTGGTAATTGATTTTTTACGTCAGGTGCTTTAGCACTTTACTCACAGTTTCCACCAGCCTATCAATGTGTTGTTTCTCAATAATCAACGGTGGTGAAAAAGCGATGGTATCACCTGTTGTACGAATTAGCAGCCCTGCTTCATAGGCATTAAGAAATGCCTGAAAAGCACGTTTGCCAGGTGAACCGGCAACGGGTTCTAACTCAATAGCGCCAATTAACCCTAAGTTGCGTATATCAATCACAAAAGGCAAGTTCATCATACTATGCATGGCATCCTCCCAGTATTGATATATGCCATCCTGGCGTTGAAAAAGTTTTTCTTCTTCATATACATCTAGTGCTGCTAAAGCGGCGGCACAGGCTAATGGATGTCCTGAAAAAGTATAACCATGAAATAACTCAACCGTATGCTCAGGGCCATGCATAAAGGCTTGATAAATTTCATCGCTTATCATTACAGCCCCCATAGGAACAGTACCATTAGTCAGCCCTTTGGCTGTAGTAAGGATATCGGGAATTACTCCAAAATAGTTGGTAGCAAATGAATCTCCCAGCCGACCAAAGCCAGTGATTACTTCATCGAAAATCAATAAAATATCATGTTGATCACAAATAGCGCGTAACTTTTCGAGGTACCCTTTTGGGGGAAGCAAAACACCTGCAGAGCCAGCAATAGGTTCAACAATCACTGCTGCGACCGTTGATGGGTCATGCAAATTCAGTAAATCATTAAGGACATCTGCTTTTTCCATACCATGGCTTGGTAATCCTCTGGAAAAAGCATTTTTGGATATATCGTGAGTGTGAGGTAAATGGTCAACATTACCCAGTAGGTTGGCAAACATTTTACGGTTGGCCACCATTCCGCCTACAGACATTCCTCCAAAATTGACACCATGATACGCACGTTCACGCCCGATTAATAAAGTTTTTTGTCCTTGTCCTTTGGCTCGGTGGTAAGCTAAAGCTATTTTAAGCGCAGTTTCTACTGACTCAGAACCAGACCCTGTATAAAACACATGTTGTAAACTGTTAGGAAGTAAATTCGTCAAGCGATTAGCTAATTCAAAAGCTTTTGGGTGACCCATTTGAAAAGCGGGTGAATAGTCAAGTTCTGCTACTTGTTGTTGAACAGCACTAACAATTTTGCTGTGGCAGTGGCCAGCATTAACACACCATAAACCCGCAATGCTATCCATCACTTCTAGGTTTTCTGGGGTGTAATAAAACATTCCCTTTGATTTTGTAAACATTCGAGGAGATTGTTTGAACTGTCTATTGGCGGTAAACCCCATCCAATAAGCACTTAGGTTATTTTCCATTCTGGTACTCTTAAAATTAACCAATTAGTTTCAAGTGTTGGACAACAATAGTCGATGAATTAGGCAAAAAATTGTGTTGATTTAAAAATTAACTGTTAATTGAGCAAACAAAATAGGTGAGCGTTAATTTATATTTTTTATTATACTCTTTGCTGTGAGTATATATCTCATTATGAATGGCTGTTAGGTCATGTTGTCACTAGAAGCTATTCATATTTAACAATATACCTAAGATTTAACAATATACCTAAGTGTACTCTCCAAAAGCTGACCAGGCTGTTAAGATTTGTAACTTGTTTTGTTTCTAAAGACTGTGATAAAAAAAGTCAATATCAATCATGAAAAAGTTGAGAGTATGATTTTTAGTAATAAATTTATTTGCTTGAAGGCATAAATAATGTTTTGTGTAAAAGTGAGCATGCACGATAATTGATAGTCATTCTTATTTTTTGTTGTCTTCGCTCCTTACCCCAATCACCTGCTTGCGCAGAGGCCATAAACAATTTTTAGAGGTGCCTTGAGTCGGTTGAGGCGGATTCAACTAACAAGTGCAACTACGCGTTTTCTTCCTTTTCACGCTTGCGGTCAGCAACGCTTTTTTTACCACTAATACCGGAAGGTATTTTCACAATTTCGCCACCCGATTTGAGGAATGCAACGGTTTGCTCTTCAATACTCTGGTGGGTAACCGCTTTTCTAATAAACATAAGTAAACTCTTCAATTCACAGCATTCTTATAGTAAGTATAGTTGAGCCAGAGGTTCTCTCTATACTCAATGCTAATCGTATTAAGGATTTGACTGGCAGAGTGGTCAGCAATTTAAGGTAACAGCTTTATGCATGGATCACTAGAGAGCAGTGTCAGAGTGTCTAGCAGGGTTTTCATGAATGGCTTAGCGGCCTGCGAAAAGTATATGAATGATAAAGCAGGCCGCTAGCTGCTAAGGCTTATTTGCCTTTGCATTATTAATTATAGCTAAATTTAAAAAATTACGAATTTGACTGAAAACATAATCTTGTTGTCTAACCTATGATAAGGTGGTAACTAAAGTAGGTTTACTACAGCCTATAGAGCTATTACGTATAAAAAATGCAATGAAAGAGGTTTTTAATCAGTGTCGGTTCATAACACTACCCTTAAGACTGCCCATTTTAAAATTAATGGTCAAAGCCTGAGTGTTGCATTAGCAGACGTTCTGGAAACTGTAAGAAAAAGCAAACTAAGCCCAGATGTTTACAAAGCTATAAGTAATGCAATTAATGATAGCTTTCAATGGTTCATAGACAATGCCATTGATGTAATGAATGATCCTGCTCAAATGACTTTTTTTGTTGATTATCTTGTTCTTAATGCCGACTTGCACTTTAGAGAGCTTCTAAGTTTTCTGGATGAACTGGCCAAATTACTTGGGATAATTAAAAATTTATGACAATGGTATACCCAATGCGTAGGATTTTTAGGTGAGGCCATCAAGTGACGAAGCCTCATGAGCCTATATTAATAGGTGATTGGGGTGACAGTTAAATGCTCCATGCATTAACTGCATTCACACCATCCTTGGTGATTAGGAACGATGATAACAAAGCCTAAAAATGATTCGCGACGGATATATCTCTAATGCGACTTGTTTGTGGGTAGGTCATATAACATTTACGAATTAATTTAGGCTCTTTTCTGAAAAATGCTGTATTGCTCATCTAATGTTTTGTATTGCAGGCGAGTTGGAGTTAAATTTATCGTCTCCTGATGGCCAAGAATTAATGTGCCAAATCGACAAAGACTATTATATAAAAGATGGTGCACACGGCTGCGTAATGTTTCATTAAAATAAATCATGACATTGCGACAAAAAATGACAGTAAATTCGTTAAAAGAACTATCTGTTACTAAGTTGTGCTTTGCAAAGACGATTTTATTGCGTAGCTCTGGTGCTAAAATAGCGTGATCATATTTTGCAGTATAATAACGAGAAAATTCTTTTTTGCCGCCTGCTTTAAGATAATTAGTTGTATACGTTTGCATAACTTGTAATGGGAAAATACCCTCTTTGGCTTTTTTTATGGCCACCTCATTGATATCTGTGGCATAAATGGTTGCCTTGTCAGCAAGTTGTTCTTCTTGTAGCAAAATGGCAAGAGAATAAACTTCTTCTCCTGTAGAACAACCAGCATGCCAAATTCGAATGGAAGGGTAGGTATGTAAAACAGGAACAATTTTTTTCCTGAAAGCCAAATACATACCTACATCTCTAAACATAGAGGTAACATTAACAGACAGGTTTAATAGAAACCGCTCCATTACCTGTTGGCTATGTAAAATTTTATTTTGTACGTCTGATATAGAATTAATATTCTCCAGCTCCATGAAGCTTTGAATACGCCTAGCTAAAGAAGCACGTGCATATTGACGAAAGTCAAAGCCATAATGCCGAAAAATACCCTCACAAAGAAGATCAATCTCAATATCTTCTAATTTTTTTGCTGAGGCCTGTTGTATCAGCTGAGAACTATTTTGGAGATAGCCCGTGAAGCCTCTCATTTTAACACTGTTCTTTGTATAGCCATACACGTACAAGAGAAAGTAGTTGCTCGGTATCAATAGGTTTAACAATATAGTCTGATGCACCTGCATCTAGACATTTTTGTCGGTCTTCCTTCATAGCCTTGGCGGTGACAGCAATAATTGGAATTCCTTTAAACTGGTTTATTTTTCTAATGGCTCCCATTGTTTCATAACCATCCATTTCAGGCATCATGATGTCCATCAATATGATTTCTATGTCTGGGTGACTTTTCAGTGTTTCAATGGCTTGCTTGCCACTTTCTGCATATAAAGTAATGCTATCATGTGCTTCGAAAATAGACGTTAGCGTAAAAATGTTACGCACATCATCATCAACTACCAATATTTTTCGACCGGCCAACTGTGGGTCATTTTCATGCACTTGCTGTAACATTTGTCTTTTCGGCTCAGGCAGGTTTGCTTCGATGCGATGTAAAAATAAGGAGGTTTCATCGAGTAAACGCTCAGGCGATTTTACATTTTTGATAATAATGGTCTCAGCTACTGAACTTAACCTGGTTTCTTCTTCTGGAGTGATTTCCTTTCCTGTGTAAACAATAATGGGTAAATTAACCAGGGATTCTTGATGTTTGATATTTTCTATTAATTCAAAGCCACTCATATCCGGTAGCATTAAATCCAGTACCATGCAGTGGAATTTTTTCTCATTTAACGCAGCGAGCCCCTCTTCAGCTGTGGCAACAGCAGTCACTTTTACATCGCCGTTACCAATGAGATCGATAATCGCTGACCGTTGTTTTTCATCATCCTCAATAACAAGTAGTTGTTTTTCATTCAACTGTTGAAACTCGACAATTTGATCAAAAATACTTTTTAAACGGTCATCGTCTAATGGTTTTTGTAAACAGGAAATTGCACCTTGTTTTAGACTGCGTTGGGTTACATCATCAATAGATATAACATGTACTGGAATATGTCGAACATTAGGGTCATGCTTTATACGATCTAGCACTGTCCAGCCATTCATTATAGGTAGCTTAATATCTAAAATAATGGCATCGGGACGATATTCTTGGGCACAAAATAGCCCCGCATCGCCACTTGAGGCCACAATACCCTTAAAGCCTTTTTCTCGGGCATGTTCTAGTAATATTCTGGAAAAGTGATGGTCATCTTCAATAATTAATACTGTTCGATCGCCAGGTTTCAGATAAGTGCGATCATCTTCTATTTCAGTTAAAGTGTGTTCGATGACGGTTTGACTGGTTGTTGTATCCAACACTGTTGTTTCAAACAAAGGGACATTTTGTTTCTTGGGCTCGACTACTTGCCACTTTTCTGCTTGCCACTTTTCTGCGTTTTCACTCAAATGAGGCGAGTCAGGGTAAACTTGTGGTAAGAAAAGGGTAAACGTACTCCCTTTACCTACCTCACTTTGTAAAACAATCTCACCACCTAATAACGCCGATATTTCACGACTGATGGATAAACCTAAACCAGTGCCACCAAACCGACGGCTGGTAGTACCATCGGCTTGTTGGAAGGCTTCAAAAATCAATTGGGTTTTATCTGGCGCAATCCCAATGCCGGTGTCTGCAACTGAAAAAGCGATTACCATTTTTGCTTCATTTAATGTGTGAATATGTTCACTCCAGCCTGAACGAGCAGGGTGGATAATAAAGCTTACTTGCCCAGTGTTGGTGAATTTAATGGCATTAGATAAAAAGTTTTTAATCACTTGCTGTAAGCGTTTTTCATCAGTTTGAATAGCGGCAGGCAAACTACTATCAGCTTTGGTATTAAATTCTAAACCTTTATTTTCTGCCATTTGTTGGAAGCTGCGTACAGCCCAGTTTTGGATGCGATGGAGGAAAATATCACTAATCTGAACCGACATTTTACCTGCTTCAATTTTGGCAAGGTCTAGAATTTCATTAATTAATTCCAGTAGCTCGATACCCGAATCGTGAATAGTATTCATCTTCTCAATTTGTTTTTTGGTCAGATTTTTATCAATATTTTTTCGTAATCCATCGGATAACACCATTAAACTATTAAGTGGGGTACGTAACTCATGGGACATATTTGCCAAGAATTCAGACTTATATTTTGAAGATAATGCCAGTTGCTGGGCTTTCTCTTCAATTTGGGCTTTGGCTTCTTCCACTTCCCGGTTTTTATTTTCTACTTCTCGCTTTTGTTCTGCTAATACTTTGGATTTTTTCTCCAGTTCTTCGTTAGTTTGTTGTAATTCTTCTTGTTGGCTTTTTAGTTTGGTTTCTGACTCTTTTAAATTTCGTGCTTGAGCTTCAAGCTTTTCATTGGTTTCTTTAAGTTCTTGTTGTTGCGCTTGTAGTTCTTGAGAAAGTGATTGTGACGCGCGCAATAAGCTTTCTGTTTGAGAGCTGGCGCTTACTGCGTTAGCTACAACGCCTAGGCTGGTCATCAATTGATCAAGAAAAGTCAGCACAACTTCACTAAAAGGCTCAAAGGAGGCAAGCTCAATAACAGCCAGTAATTCATTTTCAAACAAAACGGGTAATACAACTACATGTAAAGGGGCAGACTCGCCTAAACCAGAGCAAATTTTAATGTAATCACTGGGCACTTGATGAACGATAATGCGTTTTTTCTCTCGTGCTGCTTGACCAACTAGGCCCTGACCCACTTCAAATAAGTTCGCTATTGACTTGCGCTCGTGATAGGCATAACTGGCTAACAACGCTAACTCAGGTTTTTTGGGTTTGTCATCAGTGCCTTGATCCAGAATATAATAAACCCCATGCTGTGCTGCAATAGTTGGGCAAAGCTCTCGAATAACCACCTCTGCCAGGCTTTGTAAGCTTTTATTGCCTTGCATGAGCTGGCCAAATTTAGATAAATTGGTTTTTAACCAGTCTTGTTCAATATTGATATCAGACGTTTCTTTTAGGGTAAGAATCATTTGATTCAGGCCATTTTTCAGGGTTTCTACTTCACCGCGTGCTGCAACATCAATACTGCCTGTTAGATTTCCTTTGGTGACCTCTGTTACCACTGTTAAAATAGACCGAATTTGTCGGGTGAGGTTGTCGGCTAACTCATTTACGTTTTCAGTTAAATCTTTCCAAATACCTTTTGTATTGGGTACATCTGCTTGGCCGCCGAGTTTACCTTCAGTACCAACCTCTTTGGCAACAAAGGTGACCTGATTGGCAAATAGCGACAGGGTGTCAATCATTGAGTTGATGGTTTCTTTCAAGGCCAGCACTTCGCCTTGGGCTTCTACGGTAATTTTCTGTTCTAAGTCACCACGGGCTACGGCAGCGGCTACGCGGGCTATATCACGCACTTGGTCAGTCAGGTTTTTCGCTAACTTATTTACATTGAGGGTCAGGTCACCCCATGCACCTGTTACCCCTGTCACTTCTGCTTGAACCCCCAGCTTGCCCTCAGTTCCAACCTCTTGGGCTACCCGGGTCACTTCCGATGCAAATTGCGTTAGCTTATCCACCATGGTGTTGATGGTATTTTTAAGCTCGAGTATTTCCCCTCGAGCATTGACGGTGATTTTTTGGCTTAAGTCACCATTAGCCACAGCGGTGGCCACCGTGGCAATATTTCGAACTTGGTTGGTGAGGTTATCGGCCATGCCGTTCACATTGTCTGTGAGTTCCTGCCATGCACCAGACACACCTCGAACAACGGCTTTACCGCCTAATTTACCTTCGGTGCCCACTTCTTGAGCTACCCGGGTCACTTCAGAAGCAAACTGAGTCAGCTTATCTACCATGGTGTTGATGGTGTTTTTCAATTCTAGGATTTCACCTTTAGCATCAACGGTGATTTTCTGGGCTAAGTCGCCGTTCGCCACGGCGGTGGCCACGGTAGCGATATTCCGTACCTGATTGGTCAGGTTATCCGCCATGCCATTCACGTTATTGGTTAGGTCTTGCCAAACACCGGCAACATCTTCAACGTTAGCTTTGCCTCCCAACACCCCTTCAGTACCGACTTCTTGGGCAACCCGGGTGACTTCAGATGAAAACTGAGTTAATCGTTCAACCATGGTGTTGATCGTGTTTTTAAGCTCTAAAACTTCGCCGCGAGCTTCTACGGTTATTTTTTGGGTTAAGTCGCCATTAGCGACAGCGGTGGCCACCGTTGCGATATTCCGTACCTGATTGGTGAGGTTATCCGCCATGCCATTGACATTATTGGTTAACTCTCGCCATACCCCGCCCACATCACGTACGTAGGCTTTACCGCCTAATTTACCTTCGGTACCTACTTCGCGGGCCACCCGGGTCACCTCTGAAGAAAATTGGGTTAGGCTATCCACCATGGTATTAATGGTGTTTTTGAGCTCTAGTACCTCGCCGCGGGCTTCTACCGTAATTTTCTGGGTTAAGTCCCCATTGGCTACGGCGGTGGCCACCGTCGCGATATTCCGTACTTGGTTGGTGAGGTTATCCGCCATGCCATTTACGTTATTGGTCAGGTCTTGCCAAACCCCTGCGACATCAGGGACTTCCGCCTTACCTCCCAGCTTGCCCTCGGTGCCAACCTCTTGGGCTACCCGGGTGACCTCTGAAGAAAACTGAGTCAGTCGATCCACCATGGTATTGATGGTGTTTTTAAGGTCGAGCACTTCGCCACTGGCTTCTACGGTAATGCGTTGGCTCAGGTCTCCATTCGCGACAGTGGTAGCCACCGTAGCGATATTACGTACCTGGTTGGTGAGGTTGTTGGCCATGTTATTGACATTATTGGTCAGGTCTTGCCAGACACCTGCAACTTGTCTAACTTCGGCGCTGCCACCCAGTTTGCCATCTGTCCCTACCTCCCGTGCTACCCGAGTCACCTCAGAGGAAAACTGAGTCAGGCTGTCTACCATGGTGTTAATGGTGTTCTTTAGCTCTAGCACTTCCCCTTGGGCGTCAACGGTGATTTTTTGGGCTAGGTCACCATTAGCCACAGCAGTGGCCACGGTAGCAATATTACGTACCTGGTTGGTGAGGTTATCCGCCATGCCATTTACGTTATTGGTCAGGTCGCGCCAAACGCCTGCTACTTCTTTAACCTCGGCTTTACCGCCTAATTTGCCATCAGTACCCACTTCTTTAGCAACCCGGGTCACCTCAGAAGAAAACTGGGTTAAGCTATCAACCATCCTATTGATAGTGTCTTTTAACTCTAATACCTCACCCTTAGCTTCAACGGTTATTTTTTGGCTCAAGTCGCCGTTGGCCACGGCAGTTGCAACTGTGGCGATATTGCGTACCTGGCTGGTCAGGTTATCAGCCATACCATTAACATTGTTGGTCAGCTCCTGCCAGACTCCCGCAACACCGGGCACTTTGGCTTTACCACCGAGTTGCCCATCCGTCCCTACCTCTCTCGCAACCCGGGTCACTTCTGATGCAAACTGCGTGAGACGATCCACCATGGTATTAATGGTGTTTTTTAGCTCTAGCACTTCGCCTTGAGCATCAACGGTAATTTTTTGGGTAAGATCACCATTGGCCACCGCGGTAGCAACGGTCGCGATATTACGCACCTGATTGGTGAGGTTATCCGCCATGCCATTCACGTTATTGGTCAGCTCTTGCCAGACGCCAGCCACATCTCTAACTTCTGCACTGCCGCCAAGCTTGCCATCGGTACCTACTTCTCTGGAAACTCTTGTCACCTCTGAAGAAAACAGGGTAAGCCTTTCTACCATTCGGTTAATGGTTTCTTTCAGCTCAAGCACTTCACCACTGGCTTGTACGGTAATCCGCTGGCTTAAATCACCATTAGCCACAGCAGTAGCAACCGTGGCGATATTGCGTACCTGACCTGTTAGGTTGTTTGCCATACCGTTAACGCTGTTAGTCAAATCTAACCAAACCCCAGATACACCTCGAATTTTGGCTTGTCCTCCCAAAATGCCATCAGTGCCCACTTCTAAAGCTACGCGGGTGACTTCTGAGGAAAAGTTATTTAATAATTCGATCATTTGGTTGGTGGTTTTTGCTACCCGTAAAAATTCACCACGAAGCGGGCGCCCTTCAATTTCTAATGACATTGGTTCAGTTAAATCGCCTTTGGCGATAGCGGCCACGACTCGACCAAACTCACCTACGGGTTCTGCCATGCCTTCTACCGTTGCGTTATAAGCCATCACGGTATTAGCCCAGCCTCCTTTGGCGGCACTTACTGAAACTCGTTGGCTTAATTTGCCTTCGCGGCCAACGGCTTTACTGACCCGTTCAAACTCTTTCAGCATTATCTGGTTAAGCTCAACGCATTCATTAAAAGCACGAGCAATTTCTCCTGCGATACCTACCTGAGTTTCCGGCAGCCGTACTGAAAAATTACCGTTTCGATAAGCTCTTAAGGCTTTTAATAAATTGGCATGGTCAACAACCTCTGTTTTATCTTTCCATTCCTGAAGCGCTTGTAGAACTTGTTCAGTATTGACTTCCTCAATGTTGACGGTTTCTGAACCCGCTTTTTTTCTGATTCTGGTTTTGACCACAGGTGCCTCCTAAATTTTTCTTGTTATATACGTCAACAACGAGGTAATTGATTACTCATAGGGTCGTATTTTGTTTAGCATGCTGAAATTTGCTCCAGTTTTGCTGTAATTCTTCTACTTTTGTCATGGCTTGGGTTAATTCGGAGAGTAAACCGTCATCAGTAATGTGATCTTTCGTTGTAATTTTTTTTAGCGGTTTAATAATGTCAGTTGAAATGTTTTTTAAAATGTGCTCAATACTCTCAATGCACTTAATACGCAGCGCTTGATGGACAAAAAAACTGACTTTGCGGTATACCACATGGGCATCTAATGGTTTTATTAAAAAGTCGACAGCCCCATACTGATAAGCACGCAGGGTTTCATTTTCACTAAAGATCTTCCCAGTCACCATAATAACGGGAATATTGGCATGAGTAGGTGCTGCCTGTAGTGTTTTTAAAAACTCAAAGCCATCCATTTCCGGCATGCTGACATCAAGTAAAATACAGCTGATGTCGTTATCTAGCATCATCATTAAAGCATCTTTAGCGGAGGTTGCTTTGAGTAAGTTGACTTTTAAGCTGGCAAGTAAGTCTTCCAGAACCAACAGGCTGGATAACTGGTCATCTACAAGCAATATATTCACTGGTTGCATAGGTAGGAGTCTCATTTAATAATTAAATAAACTTTTGTTGCGATAACTGAATCCAGCCTTCAATAAACAACTGACAGTTTTTAGTGAATGTGTTGAGATCAGAGCTTTTTTGAATATAAGCATTGCAGCCTAAAGCAATACATTCATGATAGTCTCGCTGGGAAATAGAGCCTGACATCATGATGACTGGAATTGTTTTCCCCATATCATCTTGGCGTAGGGTTTTTAGTACAGTTTTACCGTCTATACCAGGTAAGCCAATATCTAACAGAATTAAGTCAGGTGTATTATGAGTGGCATTGTGGTATTGGTTTTTTTTAAAAGTCCAATCGATAACTTCTTGTCCTACAGGAGTATGGTGAAATGCACCCTGGTAATTCATTCTATTCAGAATAATTTCCATTGTCGCTTTGTCACTCTCATCGTCTTCACCCAATAACAGGGAAAAATTATGACTGCCTTGCATTTGATAAGCTCCCTAGCTGGATTTTATATTGGTGATTGATATCCATTGTTATTTGTTATTTGTTATTGGCTGTTAAGGGGGAGTTGAATTGTAAAGGTGGTTCCTTTTCCTGGTGTTGAGTCTACAGATATTTTACCATCATGCTGCTCAACCACAGTTTTACAAATAGACAAACCAATACCGCTTCCCTCGTATTGGCTTTTTGTGACCAGCCGTTTGAAAGGCTTAAAAATGTTTTCTGACAAGTTAGGGTCGAAACCAATACCATTGTCCTGTACTTGAATAAAGCAATACTTACCTTCTAACCTATACTTAATTATTATTTCAGGCTTTTCCTTATCATTATACTTTAAAGCATTGCCCAATAGGTTTTGAAATAAATGGCTTAACATACTCTTATCGCCAGTTATAGAGGGCAGCTGCTCACACTGTAAGTCAAAATTTTTGTTGGTTATTTTAGGCGCAAGAATATTTATGGCTTGATCTACCACAATATTCAAGTCAACAGTTGCTACTTTTTTCTTTTCTGAGTTGAATCTTGAAAAACGAATCACATCATCAATTAGATTTTGTAGTGCATGTAAATTATAACTTAATGAGTTAACTTCTTTTTTTATTAGTGGTTGATCGTTTTCTGCAATAGCCGTATTAAGGTAATGTAAATTATGCATGCTGTGTCGTAGTGGTGCTTTTAAATCATGGGAAACAATATGAGCAAATTGCTCTAATAACTCGTTAGAACGAGACAGTTCATGCAGTTGATGTTGCATACTAACTTCAAGCTGTTTGTACTGTTGCATGTCAATAAACTGGCCAGCCAGCCGCCCATAGTCTTGATTGGTTTGCTGTTTTGCTAGAAATCGACACTTACACAACATCCAATGGATGTTGTTATCTTGTTTACGCAATGGTAGTAGTATTTCTAACGCCTTTTGTTGTTCATATGCTTCAGTAAGTGTATTCAACACATCGTTTGTATCCTCTCTTAGCAGGTTGTACCAAGTAATGGTGTCTTCATTGGAATAACCTAGCTTCTGTCGGCAATAGTGACTTAGAAACAGTTTGTCTTGCACTGTATCCCACTCAAAGTAACCATCCGTTAAAGCATCTAACACGGCTTGGAAACGACTTTCACTGCGGGCTAAATTGCGTTGAGTTGAATAGAGTTTGCTGATATTTAAAAAAGTAAGAATAACGCCTCGTTGTTGATTTGTTTTATCCAGCTGTTCTAAACGATGAATACGTATCTGATAAACTACACCTTCTTCTGGGCTAAACTCTTTTTCTATGACCCCCCCTTGATTAAGTACTTGACTGATATCAGTCAGTAGGCTTTGTACGATTTCACCAGAAATGGCGCCAAGCGGGCGACCATAGTCGGCGTTGTTTAAGCTGAATAATTTAGCCGCTGACTCTGAAAATTTACGAATGTGTAAGTATTCATCAAGAAACAGAATTCCAATACCTGACACTTGAATAATACTTTGTTCATCAGCCTCTATTTCTGCCCGCTCCAACTCCTTTACTTGATGTTCGGCATTGACTGTAAATAGCTCTTCATTAACCGACTGTAACTCTTCATTTGTGCTTTGTAACTCCTCATTAGAAGCCATTAGCTCTTCATTAGAAGCTTGTAATTCTTCATTACTGGCTTCTAGTTCTTCTACTGTGGTTTGTAAGCTTTCTTTGGTATATTGCAATTCTTCTTCAAGTTCTCGCATTCTTATTGCAATACTAGAGTTGGAGTTTACTTCTTCTGCTTCTGTACCAGCTGTTGCCTGTTGTGCCAGTACAGTATTGCTTTGCTTTAACGTAACAATAAAGTAATCTAAATCTTTTGAAGAGTTGGATAGTGGCCGTATTTCTATATCCACCTTGTCGTATTTTGCAAAACCTTCGACAAAGCGGGTGCATATAGGCTTATAAGTTTTATTTGCCTGATTAAGCATTTGAATACATACTGCCTTGGCTGGGCCTGATACCATCGAGCGCAAATTCAGGCTGGCACTTCCCACATCTAGCTTTAGCATTTCACCAACATTACCAAATACATGCAAAATATTTCCATTGCAGTCTATTAATATACTTGGAGGGACATACTGTTGCAGTAGGACTTCTTGGGCCTGTTTGCTTTTAATGCTGATGGGGTGGTGTTCTCGTTTAGACTCTTTAAGTTTGTATTGTCCTGAATCCAGCACACCCAGGTTGAAGTCTGGATGTTCTTGAGTATCACGGTTTTTTTGGAAAATTTTATAGGTTGAATCGATACATTGATAATCACTGGCATGTCTGCCAAGACTTTCACTGGAGCCTAAAAAGAGTAAGCCTTTATTTTTGAGAGCAAAGGTAAATAAACTGAAGATACGCTGCTGGGCTACCTGATTAAAATAAATCATTAAATTACGGCAGCTGATCATATGCATTTTGGTAAAAGGTGGGTCTTTTAGCAGGTTATGCTGGGCAAACACAATGCGTTTTCTTATGGCTGGTATTACCTGATAATCTCCATTAGGTAGTTTTTTTAAATAGCGATTTTTGTAATAACTACTCAAACCAGTCACTTCACTGGTTGTGTAAGAAGCTTGGGCTGCTATAGCAATTGAGTTTCGATGAATATCTGTGGCAAAAATTTTGAATGATCTGACTTGATTTTTCTGATGAAAAATATCATACATTAACATCGCTAGAGAATAAGCCTCTTGCCCAGTTGCACAGCCAGGTACCCAGATACGAACCTCTTCGTTACTTTCTGCTTTAAGTGTTTCTAATAAGTCAGGTATTTTTTTGGCTAGGTTTTGAAATGCTTCCGGGTCTCGAAAAAACTGAGTCACTCCGATTAACAAGTCGAAGTATAGTGCTTCTAATTCTTCTTCATTTGATAATAGAATGTTAGTATAATCTTTGAGGGTTTCAGCTTGTAGCATTGCTAATCGTCGCTCTAAGCGACGCACAATGGTTGAGGGCTTGTACTCAGAAAAATCTAAATCAAATCGGTTATTTAACAATACGATAACATCTGTAAATCGACCTTCATTAGCTTCTAGAGAGCCTAAGGCAATTTGTTGGGTTGCCTTAATGGTTCGCTGAGAATACTTTATTAACGCATCAGGAATATCGTTTGGTGCTAAGGAAAGGTCAACACAGTTTGTGTTGTTGGCATTGAGAGGCATGCTGTCAAACTTACAGCAATTAAGGTTTTGGGTAATGACAAAACCACCACTATCATGGATAAGCTTAATGCCTTTGCTGCCATCTGAGCCACTACCGGATAGAATAATGGCAATACTTTTATCTTGATAGGACTCTGCCAGTGAACGAAAGAATGTATTAATCGGCATATTGACTGTCTCACTGTGTTCGCGCTCAGTGAGTAATAATTTGCCATTTGAGATAATCATTTCTTTTTTCGGTGGTAGTAAATAGATGTTGTCTGCTTCAACGGCCATTTGGTTTTCAGCTATTTGAATGGGAATGCAGGTTTTTCTGGCTAACAGCTCATCCATCAAACTTTTATAATCTGGTGACAGGTGTTGAATAATGACAAATGCCATACCTGTTTTTAACGGCATGGCTTGAAATAGTTCTTCTAACGCTTCTAGTCCACCTGCTGATGCACCAATACCAACAACATATTCAGGTAAATTTATGTTTGTCTGTTTGATACCCTGGTGTTGTTCGTGCTTTGTTTCGTCTTCACTGTTTGAAGTTTGGGTGGCATAGTCATCAGGGTTAATTAAATTGTTATTTTTCATTAGAAGCATTCCCTTTACTATTAATATTGAGTTAGCTTTATGACTGGGCAACCCAATATCTACATCATATGACTATTCTTTGATGCTTGTTGCTGCCACATTTTTCTTCTTATGAACCATTATCTAACATTCAGGCTAATATAAGGCAGGTATTTCACTCCTGTGTATGACATTAAAACATGTAATATACCTTGTAGGCATAGAAAATATACCTCCTTCTCATGTGGTTAAGTATGCATTAATGCTTATTTTGAAAGCTTAGTTTTTCTACGGTTAAAGTTGAATAAACTTAAGAATATAGAAGTATAGAAGGGTATAGAATGTTAAATTTTTATGATAAAAAGATGCCAGTTGTAGAAATATATGATAGTGAACGATCATTTGTAGGTTTTGTTATTTTTATTCTATCTCACCAAAGATAGTAAGAATGCAGTTAAATCATGAAGTATAGCATTCGCTTTGGCTATATTTAAATTGTCACCTCAATCACCTATTTCAATAGGTTCATGAGGCTTGGTCACTTAAAAATCATTCGCGAAGAGTATATCTAGAGTGATATTTACAATTTACGGATTTTTGCTGTATTTGGAAAACGTCCAGGGCAGGAAGTGCTACTGCCTCTTCCTGTTATTACATAGCCGTTAGGTAGCGGTGAAACTGAACACATAGTATCTACTCTCGCTGGCACTTTGATTCGCCATAAGTTAGGGAAGCGGTGTGGGCAAGAGGTGCTACTGGATTCACTGGTAATAATATAATTCTTTGGTATTTTAGACACTTTACAGATGGCTTCAGCGCTTCCAGGTTTTTTGATTTTCCAAACATTAGGAAAACGGCCGGGACAAGAAGTGCTTGAGGCTTCTGCTTTAATCACATAACCATTAGGTATGTTGGAAACTTTGCATACGCTTTCTGAACTGCCTGGTTGTTTGATAATCCACATGTTGGGGAAACTACCAGAACAGCTGGTACTTGAAGTTTCTCCAGTAATTACCCAGCCTGCTGGTACTCGTTGATTTTTGCATATTCGCATACTGCGAGAAATAATGGAATTTAACGTTTCCACTTGATCTTGATTAAGTGGTTGAAGCTCTTCTTCATTTAATAGCTCAATATCTGGGTCCCACTCATAATCAGTTGCAGACGCATATTGAGGTAATGTGCTTATCAAAGCTAAAGCAATAGCTGTTTTAAATATATTCTTTTTCATATTATGTGTCCTATTCTCAGGAGGGCGGTGTACTAGTGGGCCATGTGCAAAATAAGGTAACAACTTCTTCTCCATTTATTTTCTGGCTGTGTTACTTTTTCTTGACGTAGACCCACTATGCCTGCAAAAAAGCGCCTTACCAGAAAATAAATGGCTTTGAAGACTGTTACCCAACTTTACGCATGGATCACTAGTCAGAATTGTTAGAATTTATAATATCTGATGGAGTGTTCAGGCTAGAGCTAAAAAAAAGAATAATCAATATAGACAAAAGTATAATGCTTTTTGTTTGCTTTGTTTTTTTTGTTATAGATCAATGGAAATGTTTGCTTTAATTTAATAAGGCTAAGTTGGAATGGTTTTAGCAGTTATTTAAAATTAATTAGAATTGTTGTTTTGTTTGAGGGTTTTAATTCGTAGTCGTAGATGTACATTTTCAGCGACTAGTAAAGTAATGGCAATTAAAATGAAAATTTCAAAAAATATTGACTGGCCACTGCTGCTCCAAAATAGCCAGGCCAGTAATATCATAATGATGGCGGTAATCATTAATAGAAAACGATCTGTTAGTAGTTCGAAGTATTTTTTCATTTTTGGAAGCGGATGCGTTCTTTTAGGTTGTATGAATATGGGGATACAGTTATATTACAGTAGCTTTTGCTATATTGCTCATAATATTAGTCAAGTTCATATTTTTCTATGATTTTCTTTATGCTTGTTTGTTCTTCTAGTAAAAACTGATTAAATTGATTGATTATTTTAGCGTGTTTGATGCTGGATAAATGATAGTTGCTCTTTGTGTGGGGTAATGATTCATCGAATATAACGACCCCCTCTTTATTTAGTTCGTGTTTTAAGTAATAAGAAGCAACATGAACATTAAAGTAGGCTGCATCCAATCGGTCGCTAACCACTTGTTTTATAAGTGAATCTAAAGAGCTGACACCACGCAAGGAAATTTTTTTAGCTTTTATTAAATCAAGGTAGTCCCAGGCAGTAAAACCTCTAAGTGTGCCTAACCGCTTGAGCCACTCAATGCCTTTACCTTTATTCTCTGGCTTAACCAGTCCTCCATCGATAAATTTGAGTACGGGCTGACTATAGGTAACGGAATAGTTTTTTTTATCTTGTTGTCCCCAATAGATATTGTCAGGAAATTTAAAGTCTACTTCGCCATTTAAATAGCTTTTTAATAAGCGAGTGATTGGCATACCTTTATAAGTGAATGTGTAATTATTTTTTTTAGCAAATGCTTCGAGAATATCATAAGCTGCGCCGGAATATTCCTTGTTTTTGTATCTATAAAAAGGATAGTAGTCTATATCTTCAACACCTACTGTGAAGGAATTGGCGCAAGTAAGCGTGGTAACACTCATTAGAACTGCTATTAAAGGTAAAGTCAGCAATTGAGTTAGAAATTTAAGTGGTATCATCACCTAACTCCCCTATCAAATAGTAAAGCTTTTGTGATATGTATTGAGTTAAAGTGTAGATCAGGAATGATGGGGAAGGGGAGTAAAAAGGATGTTGTAGATGATAAAGAGAGTGAGCTATAAAAAAAGCCCACTCCCTTGTGGTCCATGCACAAAATAAGGTAACCACTTCATGCGTGCACCACTAACTTCATGCATGCACCACTAGATGATAAGTGAAGTTTATAAAGCTTCTATGCTGGCTTTTTGCTCTAACAGTTTTTGCTGTGCAGCCTGTGTATCTGCTAACTTGGCTTTTTCTTTATCGACCACTTGAGCAGGTGCTTTATCAACAAAATTAGGATTATTCAGCTTGCCTTGTAAGCGGCTGAGTTCTTTATCTAATTTGTCGATTTCCTTGCTTAAGCGTGCAAGCTCAGCTGATTTATCAATCAGATCAGCCATTGGTACCAGCACTTTCATTTCGCCTACTAGCTGAGTCGCTGAAGTAGGGGCTTCATCAGTGCTTTCCAGCCAAGTGATTGACTCGATATTGGCCAGCTTTTGCAGGTAGGTTTGATTGGCTGCTAATCGCGCTTTATCTTCAGCGGTGCCATTTTGCAGTAACACTGGCACCAGCTTTTTCGGGCTGATATCCATTTCGCCACGGATATTTCTCACGCCAACCAAAACGCCTTTTACCCACTCAATATCAGCCATGGCTTCCTGATCCAGCAAGCTGTCATCAGCTTCTGGGTAAGGTTGCAGCATGATGGTATCGCCCTGTTTGCCTGCTAGTGATGCCAAGCGTTGCCAAATTTCTTCGGAGATAAAAGGCATGAAGGGGTGTACCAGACGTAAAGTGGCTTCTAATACTCGAACCATAGTACGGCGAGTGCCTCTTAATTGAGCTTCACTCGCCGTTTTGTCATAAATAACGGTTTTTGATAGCTCAAGGTACCAGCTACAAAATTCATCCCAAACAAACTGCTGAATAGCATTGGAAGCATGATCCAAACGGAAGGACTCAATCGATTCAGCAACTTCTTGCTCAGCTTGCTGTAAGCGAGAAATAATCCAGCGATCAGCCAGGCTTAACTCCACTTCACCGCCATTCTGTCCGCAGTCTTCGCCTTCAGTATTACTTAATACCAGCCTTGCTGCGTTCCAGATTTTATTGCAGAAGTTGCGATAACCTTCCATTCGGCCCATGTCGAATTTAATGTCACGACCCGTTGAGGCTAATGAACAGAATGTAAAGCGCAAGGCGTCTGTGCCATAAGGTGCAATCCCTTCCGGGAAGTGTTTGCGAGTAGATTCCTCAATGGATTTTTTCATATGAGGCTGCATTAAGCCGCTGGTGCGCTTGTTTAATAAGTCATCAAAGCTAATGCCGTCAATCAAATCGAGAGGGTCGAGTACATTGCCTTTCGATTTTGACATTTTTTGACCGTCCTGATCGCGAACCAACCCATGTACATACACTTTCTTGAAGGGGGTTTCGCCACGGAACTTTAAGGTCATCATAATCATCCGAGCAACCCAGAAGAAAATGATATCAAAGCCGGTTACCAATACATCCGTAGGGTGGAACTCTTTTAGCTCGGGTGTTTCTTCTGGCCAGCCTAAAGTAGAGAAAGTCCACAATGCAGAAGAGAACCAGGTGTCTAAAACATCTTCATCCTGGCGAAGCTTAGTCGTTGGGCTAATTTGATGCTTTGCTCTAACTTCAGCTTCATCACGGCCTACATAGACGTTGCCATTTTCATCATACCAGGCTGGAATACGGTGTCCCCACCACAACTGACGGCTAATACACCAGTCTTGTAAGTCGCGCATCCAGGCAAAGTAGGTGTTCTCCCACTGCTTAGGTACAAATTCAATATCCCCATCTTCAACTGCTTTGATGGCAGGCTCTGCCAGTGGACCCACTTTGACATACCATTGATCAGTCAGGTAGGGCTCAATAACAACACCGCTTCTGTCACCACGGGGTACTTTGAGTTTGTGGTCTTCAATTTTTTCCAATAAGCCGGCTGCTTCAAAGTCTTTAACGATTTGTTTGCGGGCAGCAAAGCGTTCCATGCCGCGGTATTTTTCGGGTACTTCATTATTGAGGTTGGCATCAATGGTTAGGATATTAATCATTGGTAGCTGATGACGTTGGCCAATCTCATAGTCATTAAAGTCGTGAGCCGGGGTGATTTTTACACAGCCAGTGCCGAACTCTTGATCGACATAATCATCTGCAATAATAGGGATACGGCGTCCGGTTAAAGGTAATTCAATAAACTGACCTACCAGTGCCTGGTAGCGCTCATCTTCTGGGTGGACGGCAACTGCTGTATCACCCAACATGGTTTCAGGACGTGTGGTAGCGACGACAATATAGTTTTTGCCTTCAGCTGTTTTTGCGCCATCAGCAAGTGGGTAGCGGAAATGCCATAAGTAGCCGTTTTCTTCTTCAGAAATAACTTCTAAGTCGGATATTGCTGTATGTAGTTTAGGGTCCCAGTTAACCAGGCGTTTACCTCGATAAATCAGGTCTTCTTCATACAAACGAACAAAGACTTCTTTTACTGCATTGGATAATCCATCATCCATGGTGAAGCGTTCGCGGGACCAGTCGACAGAAGCCCCCATCCGGCGCAACTGTTTGGTGATTGTGCCGCCAGATTCAGCTTTCCATTCCCAGATTTTCTCAAGAAACTTTTCGCGACCAAGATCTAAACGGCTAACACCTTGTGCTAATAATTGACGTTCCACCACCATTTGTGTGGCAATACCGGCATGATCAGTACCCACCTGCCATAGGGTTTTTTGACCTTTCATTCGGTGGTAGCGAGTTAAGACATCCATAATAGTGTCTTGAAACGCGTGCCCCATGTGCAAACTACCTGTCACATTGGGAGGAGGAATCATTATAGAGTATGGCTTTCCATCACCCTGAGGAACGAAGTAGTTTTTCTCTTCCCAGGTTTTATACCATTGGCGCTCTAATTCATGTGGCTTAAACGTTTTTTCCATGGTGATACTATTACCGGTTGCCTTATAAATGGGTAATCTTCAACAGCTAAGAATTATACATAAGGTATAACCTTTCAGTTAAGAGGGGGAACTGAAAGGAAACAACTAATTAAGCAATAACTTTTGCTTTAGCTGTAAATACTGGTTGGGAGTTAATCAGGGATTGATAATTTGATCAATAATGTCGTTTATTTCTGAGCGCATACGCTTATGAAATTCGGCTTCAATTTGGGGTATAAACTCATCAATGATTTCTTGTAGCACAATTTCGCTTTGCATTTCCAGCTCTTGCCGTAATTTGTTGCGCACGCCGTCATCCAGGCTTTTTATTCTTCTTGAGCTGCTGGCTGGTTGTTTGTACTGAAGCGGCTTTTGAGAAGCTGCTGGTGATAAAGCTTGCTGGGCTTCTTTTTTGAGGGGGCTACTTGTTAGCTTGTTTTGTGTCTGAGTTGTTTTAACGCTATCAGGAATAAATGGGTTATTTCCACTGATATTGTTTTTAACGGGTGGTTTGGTTTTAGCAGGTGGTTTGGGTGCAGGCTGTTTAGTTTGATAGCTCTTAGTCTGGCTTTGCTGAAAGGAATTTAAAGCTGGTGTTGTGAGGGTTGGTATATCGGTGGTGGGTTTAGCTTGCTGGGTTACTCCACTGAGTTGTTGGTCTTTATTCAAGGCTGCGTCTGCTATTTCATTTAGGGTGGGTATGTCGGTACGCTCTAAAGCATTGGAGGCAGGTGAGTACCCTTGTTTCTCTTTGGAGCGTTCTGACTCAGTTAATAGCCGTTGATCTGGCTTACCTGTGCCATTGGGCTGTTTAGAGTTTGGTTTGGTAAAGTAAAGCTTGGCCATACAGCAGTAATACTACGATCTAATAAATACCAGCAATCTAACAAATGCTAACTTTGTATGTTATGACTGTGTAAAGGATACCCCTTGTCTCGATAGCTTTTGAAGTTCTGACGTGCCGTTTTGCGACTTACGCCATCTCCTGCAACAATTTCTGCAACTCGCTCAAATTGATCAACAAATGAAGGTACTGTATCAGTCAAGTTAATTAGCAAGCTGGTTGATGATTGTGGCGGCAATTGCCAACCAATTTTTACTGGGCAAGATGCATCATCGTGCTTGGTGTCCAACTGGTGTGGAATGAAACTATCTTCGCGAAAGGACCATAGCAGTTCATCAAGCATTGCTGCTTCTTCATGCCCATTAGTATGAATATAGACTGACTTAGCATGTTTGATGGCTTTTTCGGCTAAACGGCAACAAAACTGTAAGCGAGCAGCTGGTTGTTGATCAGGTAATATATAGAAATCAATACGTGTCATGCTAGGTTTGCATTGTGGTAGGTGACGGGTAACAAATAGTTGGCCAACAGAACGTCAGCCAACTTCACTTCACTACGTTTTAGTTCTTAGTTCGGTTGATTAAGTACTGTACAAGCAGGCTGACGGGCCGGCCTGTGGCGCCTTTTTTGTCACCTCTTAGCCAGGCAGTGCCAGCAATATCTAAGTGAGCCCAGTGGTATTTCTTAGTAAAACGAGCTAAAAAGCAAGCTGCGGTTACTGACCCAGCTTCTGGACCACCGATATTTGCCATATCAGCAAAGTTTGTATCTAGCTGCTTTTGGTATGCCTCCCAAAGTGGCATACGCCAGATTCGGTCATAACTGTCATCGCTAGCTTGTTGTAAGGCTTTGGCCAGCTTTTCATTATTGCTGTACATAGCTGATGCTTGGCTACCTAAGGCAACAACACAGGCACCCGTTAGCGTAGCAACATCAATAACTGACTCGGGCTCAAACTTTTCGGCGTAGGTTAATGCATCACACAATACCAGTCGTCCTTCCGCATCGGTATTAAGAATTTCGATAGTTTGACCTGACATAGAAGTAACCACGTCACCAGGCTTGGATGCATTTCCACTGGGCAGGTTTTCTGCTGCAGCAACGATAGCCACAACATTAATGGGTAACTTAAGCTCAATAACACTATTGATTGCACCAAACACACTGGCTGCACCACACATGTCGAACTTCATTTCGTCCATACCCTGACCAGGTTTCAGGCTAATACCGCCACTATCGAAGGTAATGCCTTTACCAACTAACACATGGGGTTTGTCGCCTTTATTGCCGCCGTTATATTCCATGACAATTAACTTGGCAGGCTCCTTACTGCCCTTGCCAACCGATAAGAAGGAGCCCATACCCAGCTCTTCCATTTCTTTTTCACTAAGGATTGTGGCTTTTAGCTTGGTTTCATCCTTATCCAGTTGCCTGGCTTGTTTCGCCAGGTAGCTAGGCGTGCAAATATTGCCAGGTAAGTTACCAAGATCACGCGCTACATTAATGCCTTTAGCAATGGCAGCTGCTTCTTGGGCTGCTTGTTCAAGTGCTTTGTGGGTAGAAGTGGGGGCGAGAAAAACCAGTTTTTTAAATTTGCTTTTGGTCGTTTTGGGTTTGGTTGATTTGAGTTGGCTAAACTCATACTGACTGGTAATAGCCAACTGAGCTGCAGTGCGAACTACCCAGGCTTTTTCACGATCCGCTAAATGAATATCAGCCAAGGCAAGGGCGGCTTGTTTTAAGTTGAGCTGATTCAACACTGCAAAAACAGCAGATAGTGTTTTAATTAAATCTTCAGTGGATAATTTTTTATTCTGCTCTCCCGCGCCAAAGAGTAAAATACGTTTAGCTTTGACTTCACCAAGTTGTGGTAGAACTAGAGTATCACCCGGTTTTCCTGCAATGTCGCCTTGTTTAATAATGTTGTGTAGTTGCCCCTTGGTTACTTCGTCGAGGGCTTTTCCTGTATCGCTTAATTTTGAATTTTCGAACACCGGCATCACTAGGCAGTCAGTACTTATAGTGGCAGGTTGTGTGTTTTTGATTAGAAATTCCATGAAAACCCCACAAGACAAATTTATCACTTTGTTGGATAATTAGCAGCCTTTGCCCATAGCTACTGAAAAGTGGCTGGGTATTTTACCCAATTAATATCAGCTTGATTGGCAGTGCTGAGAGCTAATTGTTTGACAAACCCTATTAAATTAAGTGTTTGAGTGTAACAGAGTCTGCTCTTGATTGCTTATATGCAGGGTGACCTTGGCAGAGGAATGAAAGTTTTCGTCGCCCAGTTGTAAAGGTCTTGTGGTTGTAAAGGTTATGCAGTTGTAAAGAAAGCACTGTCATAGTATTGGGTGGTACTTGGAGAGTTAGTTAGGAGAGCCAGTTGATTATCTTCCGCTACTTAGCAAGAGAAGTGTTTACAGCCATGCTGGCTGTTAGCGGTGTACTGTTACTTATTATTATGAGTGGCCGCTTTAACAAATACTTAGCACAAGCTGCTTCAGGGCAACTGAGTGCTGATTTTTTATTTGTCATTATGGGCTATCGGCTACCTGAGTTTTTGGAACTGATTATTCCCTTAGGGTTGTTTATTGGTATTTTACTCGCCTATGGCAGGCTTTATATCGAGAGTGAAATGACTGTGCTGACTGCTTGTGGGGTTAGCCAAAAAAATATTTTAATGCAGACACTGGCTCCAGCGACCGTGGTTGCCTGTATTGTTGCTTTATTAGGGCTGCTTATTACACCATGGGGAGCAAAAAATGTTGAAGAGATTTTTGCTAAGCAAGATGCTTTGACTGAGTTTGAAACCCTGGCCCCTGGCCGTTTCCAAGAGCAAGAGAATGCTGGCCGGGTCACTTACACCGAGCGTTTGTCGGAAGACAGACTACAGATGGGAGATGTATTTATCTCTCAGAAAAATGAAGCCATTGGCAAGCGGGGAATCACGCTACTCTTGGCTGATGGTGGTGTACAGCATGTTGAGCCACAAACGGGAGCCCGCTATTTGATTCTAAATAAAGGCTATCGTTATGACGGCACTCCAGGTCAGGCAGATTTTCGTATTACTGAATACGATACTTACGGTATAAAAATGCCGGAAAGTAAAGCCAGTAAAGAAGCAGACAAGGTTAAAGCCATTGCCACCACGGATCTTATAGGTTCTAGTGAACTGAGTCATATTGCTGAGTTACAGTGGCGACTGTCATTACCAATACTGGTATTTATTGTCGTATTACTGGCAGTGCCATTAAGTAAAGTGAATCCACGACAAGGACGGTATTTAAAATTATTGCCTGCTATTTTGACTTATTTAGTGTATTTGGCGTTATTAATTGGTGCTAAAGGTGCCGTGGAAGATGGGAAAATTCCCCCGGCAGGGTTATGGGGAGTGCATGGACTATTTTTGCTTGTTGCGATGTTAATTTTGGCGCATGAGCCCTTCCAGATGAAAAGGCGACAGCAAAAACACCTGAAGCAAACTGTAGTCGCATCAGAGGTGGCAGAACATGAATAAGATTGATCGTTATATTGCCACTAGTGTACTGAGTGCTACCTTTTTAGTGTTATTGGTGATTGTATCGCTGGACATGCTGTTTGCTTTTGTAGCTGAGTTAGCCAGTATGAAGGCCAGTTATCAGTTACTAGAAGTATTACAATATATTGGCTTATCAATTCCTAACCGTATTTATAAATTTATTCCCTTTTCTGCACTGATTGGTTGTTTGGTTGGCTTGGGCGCATTGGCTAGCAATAGTGAGCTGGTAGTCATGCGTGCTGCAGGTGTATCACTATGGCGAATCGTGTGGGGAGTCATGCAGCCAACTTTACTGATTATATTGATTGGTATTTCCATTGGTGAGTTTGTGTCACCTTATACTGAACAGCTAGCAGATAGTGGCCGAGCAATTGCCCGTAGTAAAGATGGCTCTTCATCCCAGTTTAGCCAGCAAGGAGTTTGGCATCGGGAAGGCAATGAGTTTATGCATTTAAATGCCGTAGAGCCTGGTGGTATCGTACATGGCATTACTCGCTTTAAATTTAATGATAAAAAAGAACTGTTAGAGGCTAGTTTTGCTGACCGAGGCATTTTCAAAGGCGATTATTGGTTGTTGCAGAATATTCAGTCCAATCAGTTTAAAGGTGATCGTGTAACTACTGAGCGACTACCATTTTTGCAATGGCAAACCAGCCTATCTATGGACCTGCTTAATGTCGTAGTGGTAAAGCCTGACGACTTATCAATTCGGGGGTTAAGTACTTATATTGACTACCTTAGCCAGCAAGGGTTGAATGCTGGTGAATATCAATTAGCATTTTGGCGAAAATTACTACAGCCAGCAGTCATTATTGGGCTAGTGCTGGTAGGTATCTCTTTCGTGTTTGGCCCATTGCGCTCTGTCACGATGGGGCTACGTATTT
The DNA here is from genome assembly GCF_026309355.1 of Spartinivicinus marinus. Taxonomy (NCBI): domain Bacteria; kingdom Pseudomonadati; phylum Pseudomonadota; class Gammaproteobacteria; order Oceanospirillales; family Zooshikellaceae; genus Spartinivicinus; species Spartinivicinus marinus. The sequence continues at coordinate 1,239,013 of NZ_JAPJZK010000001.1, read as the reverse complement.
TTATTGGAGTAATTGTTGGGTTTTCTTTTAATATCTTCCAAGAATTACTTGGCCCATCCAGTTTGGTATTTGGCTTCTCGCCGCTAATCGCTGTGATTGTGCCACTACTGTTGTGCTTTACGGTGGGTGGGATTTTACTGAAAAGGGCAGGGTAGCTACTTGTCTAATCTTTGGTTGGTATTGTTGTGAAAGTACGTCAAATCAAATCCTTTCTCCCCCACGAGGGCTTAGCGAAAGGGTACTGGAGAATAAATATGAAGTAACAGGATATTCTTCCACCGCTCTACAAGGCCATCCATGGCCTTTAGAGCTTTAGCTGTTCCCAACAGCAGTTCCAGAATACCCTATCACTCCATATTTCTCAGCTTTTGCAACAGTCTGCTGGGAAGAAGAGCTTGTTTAAGTATTATTTTTTAGTTTTCTCCAGTAATACGACTTCTGTTTTCGCTGCATAGTCATAAATCGCTTGGTCTTTTGAATCAAATAAAATCCACAAAATACCGATGCCTCCTAATATACAGCTGGGGATGCCTACGATAAAACGAATCAGGCATTGTTTGAAGCTGATGGTTCTTCCTTCGTAGTTGACAACCATAATTCGCCAGGCAATCATTCCAGGCGTTTGACCACTTCTTCGCCAGAAATAAGCATAAAAGCCAAAAAATCCTATAAGCAAAATAGCACTTAGATCCCATTTAAATCCCACCGCAGTGGCCTTAGCTTCTCCCACTAAAGTAATACTTAACCATAGATGAAGGCTTGATATAACAATAGCGATAGCAACTAACAGTAAACTGTCGTATACCATGGCGGCTAGCCGCCGCCAAAGGGGAGCAGAGCCTATAGATGAAAGTGTTTGAGTCATGAACAATCGTCAACTGCCTGTAGCTAATTGATAAATTAAAAGGGTGATAAGTCAAAGAGTGTTAAGTCAGAAATAAGGTAGCTAGACCTAAAAACGAGATATAGCCTACAACATCTGTAACAGTGGTTAAAATTACGCCGCCTGCTAGTGCAGGGTCAATTTTCAACGTTTTTAAAATAATGGGTAGTGCGGCGCCTGATATGACGGCAACCACTAGATTAATAATCATTGCTGCGGCAATAACCGTCGAAATAATCCCATCACCGAACCAAACGTAGGCAACCCCCGACACAACTAGTGCCCAAATCAAGCCATTCACTAGCCCGACTATACATTCGCGATTCAATAGCCAAAACGTGTTAGATTTACCGATTTGCCCTAGAGCCATTGCTCGAATAACCAGGGTTAGCGTTTGGCTGCCAGCGATGCCACCCATGCTGGCAACGATTGGCATTAATACCGCTAATGCAACCACCTTATCAATGGTTTCCTGGAACATACCAATAAATGCTGATGCAACAAACGCAGTAATAAGGTTAATACCCAGCCAGACTGCTCGGCGCTTAGCTGTTTTCATGGCTGGGGCGAAGGTGTCTTCATCATCTTCTAAACCAGCCATACTCATCAATGAGTGATCAGCTTCTTCACGAATAACGTCTACAACGTCATCAATGGTGATCCGCCCCAATAATTTGCCATCATCATCAATAACGGGAGCTGATACTAAGTCTTGCCGCTCAAACAATTGAGCAACCTGACTGGCAGGGGTCATGGCATTGATGGGTTCAATATCGGTATTCATCACTTCACGAACAGTGATTGATGGATTGGTGGTCAGCAGTTTATTAATTGGTAATACACCAATAAACGCATCCTGACGGTTAACCACTAATAGGCTATCCGTCATTGCTGGTAGCTCATCATGGCGACGCAAGTAACGTAATACCACATCAAGTGGATTGTTGGGGCGAATCGTGATGGTATCTGTATTCATTAAGCCGCCAGCGGTATCCTCTGGATAAGACAAGATATGCTCAACGCGAGCTCGGTCCTGTGCATCCATAGAAGACAACACTTGCTGGGTAATAGCGTCTGGTAATTGTTGTAGCAGGTCAACTAGGTCGTCGGGATCAAAACCTGTAGTAATTTCTGCCACCTCAGCAGCATTCATTTGATCCAGGTAATACTGGCGAACGTCATCGCTTAGCTCCTGCAGCACCTCGGCTTCTTGCTCTTTATCAAGCAGTTGCCATAACAAGCTTCTGATCTTAGGCGGGGAGGACTCAATTAAGTGCGCAGTATCTGCTGCCGAGAGGCTATTCAACATGCGTTTGACAGGCGAAGAGATCCCTTGATCCAGTGCTTGGCTTAGTTCTTGTAGTTGATCCTCTGATTTTCCGAGTTGTTGTGTGGACATCAGGTAATCCTATTGCTGAGTGCAGCTGGCTGGGTGAATGCTTTAGTGCCGCATCCTATAAATAAGTGGCGGCTAGCGGCCTGTAAAAGGCTCTCTTCACTCTTATTTATAGGATGTAGTACTAGAGCCTGTTGATTTTTGAGTTGAAGATACTGTTGGAGGTTTTTTAGTCACAACAGCGAGTTTCAGGCAAGCGTCAACAGACCCTCTTTGGCGGGGTAGTTTACCTGAAGAGTTTGGCTGCTGGTATTGTGGATTGTAGTCAGTTTTATAGGTGATTCCAGAAGTCTGGTGTTGATAGTGAAAAACCTATTCACCTTCATCAAAATAATTATTTATTAGTTGAGTAATGGCCTCGAAGGCTCTTTTTTCATCTTCGCCATCAACTTCAATATCTAAGACTGTTCCTTTGCTGGCTGCTAACATCATCACTGACATAATGCTTTTGCCGTCTACCATTTTTCCATCTTTGCCCAGTTTGATGGAACTGCCAAAAGCAGCAGCGGTTGAAACAAATTTTGCTGCAGCACGGGCATGTAAGCCGAGCTTATTGATGATTGTGACTTTTTCTTGAATCATGGAGCCTAAGGCAATTCTCGATGACGTACTTGAACATTTGGCCACTTTTCACGAAAGTAAGTAGCGAGCTTCTCACTGATATAGACCGAACGATGGTGACCACCCGTACACCCAAGGGCAATGGTAATATAACTTCTATTATTTGCTTCAAAGCATGGCAGCCAACGTTCTACGAAGCGTTTGATGTCATCAAACATATCCAGCACTTGTTGTTGAGAACCTAAAAACTCTTTTACAGGCTCGTCTAGCCCTGAATATTGCCGTAAATGGGTGACCCAGTAGGGGTTTGGCAAACAGCGTACATCAAACACATAGTCAGCATCAATGGGGATTCCTTTTTTAAAACCAAATGACTGAAATAGCAGTGCCATGCTGCTATGTTGCTTGCGAGCAACGCGTTTACTTATGGTGTCCCGTAACTCATGAAGAGAAAGTTGGCTAGTGTCGATGGTTAGATCGGCCAGTCGAGCAATGGGCTCTAGCACTTCTTTTTCTTTTTTTATCGCTTCATCTAGTGAGCATTGTTGGCTGGATAGTGGGTGTTTACGTCGAGTTTCGCTGAAGCGTTTGAGTAGAGTGGCATGTTCTGCATCAAGGTAAATGATTTCAGCTTCGATTTTTTGCTCTCTCAGCGCATTCATGATGGATGGAAAGCGTCTTAAATCCTGAGAAAAATTTCGTGCGTCAATACTAATAGCAGCCTTATCATAAAGTGGCTCTTTTTCCATTTCATCAACAAAAGCAGGAAGTAAGCCAGCAGGCATATTATCAATACAATAATAGCCTTGGTCTTCCAGTACATGTAAGCCTGTACTTTTACCTGAGCCTGAACGGCCACTGATTATTATTAACTTCATATATACGCAGAGTGTTTTGTAAATTCTTACTATAACAGAGTTTAAATGATATACGGCAGTTAATTAAATAATAGCCGCCAGAGAAGCTATTTAAGCGAATATCATAAGAAAGCTCTCTTGCACACGAACTTAATTATTAAAGGCTGGCGACGATAAATTTATGCAGTAGGAACGCTTTGGATTGCTATATCAAATAAGTCTGGATTAGTGTCTGCTTGGCGCAAGTTATTGCGGTAGCTTGAGTTTTCAAATCGAGTGGCAAGTTCTTGTAAGATGGCGAGGTGCTCGTTAGTGGCTTCGGCAGGAACAACCAGAGCAAAAATAACGTCCACAGGGTGCCCGTCTATTGCATCAAAGTCGATGCCTTCTTCCAGTTTAAGCAGGCAGGCAAATGGTTTGTGGCAGCTTTCAAGGCGACAATGGGGAATGGCAATCCCATTCCCAAAGCCTGTGCTACCTAACCGTTCCCGATTGATTAAGTTATCAAATAGCTCGTTAGCATCAATATTACTGGAATACTCGGCTAATAGGTTGGCAATAAGCTGTAAAACACGTTTTTTACTCCCCCCTTGCACCCCGGTAAGGGTGCATTGTGGGAGAAGGAATTGTTCTATTTTCATGCTTTTTAAATAAATAAACTACTTTAACGAATACTGGCTCCCTGAAGTCGATCCAGGGTTTTCTCTTTGTGCTTGCTTAGCTGTCGGGCTAGTTTATCACTAAGTAAGTCAATTGCTGCATACATATCTTCAGATTCTGCTGTGGCGGCAATATCAGCACCCCTTACGTGCAAGTTGGCTTCTGCTTTTTGACGGAGTTTCTCAACACTTAGGGTGATTTGCACGTTAGTAATGCTATCAAAATGGTTTTCAATGCGATCGAGTTTTTTGATGACATATTGGCGCAACGCATCAGTCACTTCTACATGATGACCACTGATGTTAACTTGCATGCAACGACCTCCTAATAGGACTTAATGGTTGTTAACCAGCTTTACTGAATTGTAAGGCTGATTGTCAACTGCTTCATTACTGAACTGAGTGTAATGCCAGCAGATTTGGTATTGCTTGTTGCTAGTCAATATAACGCATAGTTAAGCGCTAATCTGTTTATACCTTTACACATGCATCTACTTTATACCAGCCGCTTTCGTTCATTAGAAGGCGGGATGGATAGAGACTCACGATACTTGGCAATTGTTCGTCTTGCCACTTTGATGCCTTGCTCTTCCAGTAAGCTTGCAATTTTGCTGTCACTTAATGGTTTTTTAGGGTTCTCCACTGATACTAATTTTTTAATAATAGCTCGGATAGCCGTAGATGAGCACTCCCCTCCTGATGAAGTACTAACATGGCTCGAGAAAAAATATTTCAGCTCAAAGATACCTCGTGGTGTATGCATGAATTTTTGGGTAGTCACCCGGGAGATAGTAGATTCATGCATACCGACTGCTTCAGCGATATCGTGAAGGACTAGTGGCTTCATTGCCTCTTCGCCATACTCTAAAAAACCTCGCTGATGCTCAACAATGCGAGTCGCAACTTTCATTAGCGTTTCATTGCGGCTTTGTAAGCTTTTTAAAAACCAACGGGCTTCTTGCAAGTGGTTTTTCAGGTAAGTGTTATCTGAACTGCTATCAGCTCGCTTAACCAGTGATGCATAGTTGTTATTAATGCGCAGCTTCGGCGTCGCTTCGGCGTTGAGCTCTACCAACCAGCGGTCATTATGCTTTCTGACAAATACATCAGGAATCACATATTCTGTTTCGGATGACTGGATATCGGCTCCAGGTTTTGGGTTAAGAGCTTGAATCAATTTAATGCTTTCGGCTAGTTCTTCTTCTTTAAGCTTAGTACGACGCATAAGCTGATTGTAGTCATGATGACCCAACAAACCTAAGTATTTGGCTACAATCAATCTGGCGTTATCAAGAAAAGGAGTATCTTCAGGTAAGTGTGATAGCTGAATCTGTAAGCATTCCTGCAAGCTTCTTGCAGCAACACCAACGGGATCAAAGTGTTGGAGGCGCCTTAAGACTATCTCCACTTCCTCTAGGGACATTTCTAATTCTGGATCTAAGCCTTCCCAAATCTCTTCAGTGCTACAACTGAGATAACCATCATTATTGATTGCATCAATGATAGCAATTGCTACCAAACGGTCATTATCTGACATGGGGGTTAAATTAAGCTGCCAATCCAAATGACTATGTAAGGATTCAGTGGTGCCATTGCGGTTGCTGAAGTCATACTCGTCATCATCTGCTGGAGCTGAGCTGATAGGGGCTGAAGATGTCTGGTAGATATCATCCCAGGCGCTATCAACGGGAAGATCATTGGGAATTTCTTCTGACCAGCTGGTTTCTTCTGAGCCATCATGACTGCTTTCTGATGTACTGCTGTCGTCTTGGCTTTTGGTGGAGTCCGAACCATTTAGGCCCGAACTGTTGAGCTGCTGAGGATCGTTGTCATCACTGTTTGTTGATGAGTTGTTATCAGACTCATCAGTCAGCTCAAGCATTGGGTTGGATTCAAGCGCCTGTTGAACTTCTTGCTGTAAATCCAATGTGGATAGTTGGAGTAATTTTATGGCTTGCTGCAGCTGCGGTGTCATCGTCAGCTGCTGGCCAATTTTCAAAACCAGGGATGGCTTCATTGCTAAACAATTACCTTATAGTGCAATCGTGCCTGTTTTGATTTGGCAAAGTCAACAACAATGGAAGTGAATTCAAAAGCGGTTACCTGAGTTGCTGCTGAACAAGCGACTGAATGTTTCCATTGCACCTATTATTGATTTATTGATTTCAATTGTGTGTTTATTTCAGTTGTTTACAGTATTGCTATTGTTGTTTCTTGTACTGGCTTTTTAACTGAACTACTCAAAATTATATGAGTATCCTTGCCAGTTGTCTTATATTTTAAAGTCGTGTCCGAGGTACACTTCTTTGACTTGTTGGTTGGTCATTACCGTTTGGGCATCACCCTCTGCGATAATGTGTCCCTCACTAACTATGTATGCATTCTCGCAAATATCAAGTGTTTCTCGAACATGGTGATCAGTAATCAGTACACCAATACCACGGTCTTTCAGGTGCCAGACAATATCTTTAATGTCTTTCACCGAAATTGGGTCAACCCCAGCAAAAGGCTCATCAAGTAGGATGAAAGAAGGCTCAGTTGCTAAGGCTCTGGCAATTTCTACCCGGCGGCGCTCTCCACCAGATAAACTCATACCCTTACTGTCTTTTATATGGGTGATATTGAACTCTTCAAGTAGTGAGTTAAGTTTTTCTTGGCGTTGCTTCCGATTGAGCTCTTTACGGGTTTCTAAGATAGCCAGTATGTTTTCAGTAACAGTTAACTTACGAAAAACAGAGGCTTCTTGTGGTAAGTAGCCAATACCTGCTTGGGCTCGTCCATGCATGGGGAAGTGAGTGATATCTTGTTCATCAATCCAGACGCTGCCATGATCTGATTGGACTAAACCAACTATCATGTAGAAGCATGTGGTTTTTCCCGCACCATTAGGGCCTAGTAGGCCAACTACCTGACCACTTTTAATTTGCAAGGATACATCTTTTACAACAGCACGGCCTTTATAACTTTTGGCAAGGTGCTCAGCTTTCAATATACTCATATACGACTATTGTTTCTTTTTGCTACGGGGTTGCAGTACCATTTCAACGCGGCTTTCATTGGTTTTACCGCCTTTGGCATTCACTTTCTGGGTTTTGGCAAAGTAGTCTATTTGGCTGCCAGTAAAGGTATTTCCTTCTTGGAATAGTTTGGCATTAGTGATTACTTCTACTTTTTCATTGGTAGCGTAGTATTTGATCGTGCGGCCATAAGCTTTAATGAGTTCTTTGTTTTCTGCTGGCTTTTCCCGGTAGTGAGCAGGACGACCTACTGCAACAATTTTGTTAATGCCATTACTGTCTGAATAAAGAGTGACTTTATCACCTCTTATTTGAATTGTACCTTGGGTAATAATGACATTGCCGGTGTAAATGTATACACCAGACTTATCATCAATATCAGCACTTTTGGCTTTAATATTGATGGGCTTGTCTTTGTCATTGGGAAGTGCCCAGCTTAACAGGCTAAGCCCTGCAGCTGAGATAGCAATAATCCCTACAATCAAATTACTGATTAACTTCATAGTGTCCCCTGACATTAGAAAACAGTTGAATTCTATCTTTTGCTAAAAATGCCCGCATGCCAACCCCTTGGGTGATAGAGCCATTGGGGGATGTTATCACAACTGGGTGCTGAGTATCGGCGACTTCTTCCTCGGCATAAAGGGTTAAAAAGTCGGTTTTTAGTAAAGTGCCAAGTTCACCATTGGACTTAAGCTCTTTGACTCTGACCTGGTCAGATAGCTCAAGGATATCGCCACCAGGTAATAACCGCCCATGTCTAGCCGTGGTTTTCCATTGATCGCTACTATTTGCCTTGTATAAGTCAATATTGGGTTGTGCTAACAAAGACACGTCATTATGAGGGTAATGACTGATCTTATCTGCAATGAGTAAGTAATCTTTATTACCCTCTAAAGTAAATTGAGTAACACGAGGGTTTATTAAGTAGTAGTCTGGTGCTTGCTCAAGGTTATCTGCTAAAGGTTCATTTGAACTGGGCACTGGTGTTGAGGATGTGCCAAACGCAAGATAACCGCAGTAGGCAATTACTAGAATAGCAATTAAGCTAATAATACTGCTTCGATTCATTCGCTTGCCTGCATATAAGGCGTGAGTGCTGGCTGTAAGGTATTTTGTGCGCTCATAATGAAGTCGCAAACTTCTCTTACTGCACCTGCTCCCCCTAGTGTTTGAGTGACACCATCAGCATGCTGTTTCACCAGCCAATAACCATTGGGAACAGATAGGCCCAAACCTACTTGCTGAATGGCTGGTAAGTCAGGTAGATCGTCACCTAAATAAGCTATCTCATTCCAATCTAACTGAAGCTGTTGGCGTATTTCATTTAAAGCGACTCGCTTGTCTTCTCGGCCTTGCAATAACAACTCAATGCCTAAATCTTTTGCACGTTTTGCCACAACTGTCGTTTCTCGGCCCGTTATAATAGCAACTTTTACCCCTGTAGACTGGAGCATTTTGATGCCATGGCCATCTAAAATGTTAAAGGTTTTAAATTCTTGACCATCAGCAGTAAAGTACAGTCGACCATCAGTCATTACCCCGTCTACATCAAGCCCAAGAAGTTTAATCGCTTGTGCTTTGACTATTAATTGTGGATCAAGGTTCATACAACCCCTGCTTTGATAATGTCGTGTAAATGAATGACGCCTTCAATTTTGTTTTGTTGATTGACAACGACCAGGTTGGTGATTTTGTGGTCTTCCATAATATTTAAGGCTTCTGCCGCTAACATGTCGGCATTTACTGTTTTGCACTGAGTTGTCATAACCTGACTGATTGGAGTTGTATGGAGGTTGAGCTCCTGGTCTAAAACTCGGCGTAAATCACCATCGGTAAAAACACCCAATAGCTGGCTTTGTGAGTCAGCAATAGCTGTCATTCCTAGCCCCTTTTGGGAAATAACAATTAAAGCTTCCTTTAAAGGTGTTGATAAACTAACGATAGGAAGCTGTTGCCCAGTATGCATAATATCTGTGACTTTAAGTAGAAGCTTCCGGCCTAGACTGCCGCCAGGGTGTGAAAAGGCAAAGTCTTCTGGTGTAAACCCTTTGGCCTCTAGTAGTGCAATTGCTAAAGCATCGCCTAGTACTAAGCTGACTGTAGTACTTGAGGTGGGTGCTAAGTCCAGTGGGCAGGCTTCTTTTTCTACATAGGTATCTAGGTTGACATCAGCTGCTTGGGCTAATGCTGAATTTTCATTACCTGTCATGCTAATCAAAGGAGTGCCTAGCCGCTTCAATAGAGGGATTAACATGACTAACTCTGCGGTGTTACCTGAATTTGACAAAGCGAGTACTACATCATCAGCGGTAATCATGCCCATATCACCATGGCTGGCTTCACCAGGGTGAACAAAAAATGCAGGAGTACCTGTGCTGGCAAGCGTTGCCGCAATTTTATTGCCGATATGGCCTGATTTGCCCATGCCAACGACGACAACTCGGCCTTTACAGTTCAGCATTATTTGGCAGGCTTGAGTAAAAGTACCATCGATACGGGGGATCAGTTTATCAATAGCGTCTCGCTCACTTTTAATGGTGCGAATGGCGGACTGAGCAAAATCAATATCGTGTGACATAGTTCCAGTAATGTTGTTGCTTTGAGGTGCAAATTATTTGGTATTTGTCGTAATTGAGCAAGGTAAAATATTCGACCGATAAACAGTTAGAGAAAGCTAGCTACTACAAAGTCCAAATCTACAGCTGATAATAGCAAATATCGACAGCTGGCAATACTACTTGAGACCGCGTGTTTTGAACTAACGATCGTTTAGGTTGGTAAGAAGAGAAAACAGCTCTAATTGCTGCTGAGAGGTAGCTGTATGGAAAAGGGTGAAAAAGGTGGCTGAATCTCGCTCTACGTCATGAATATTGATTCAAAATTAACCACTGCATTAGTTGCTAATTGTAGCTTGGTCAGCATATTTAATTTAGGAATATTTATTATTATAAAATAACTAAAAAATTTTCCTTATTCATCAGTTATTGTATGAATTGGATAGGCCATTCCCTCGACTTATCCCGCAGGCTTGAAAGCAAACTGGGTTACTTATACAGTCAAAATGAAAAATGCGATCTGGTATTAAGAAATAGCTAGTTATTTTATTTTACGGTCTTTGCTATCTGGGGTGATGACTATTTAATTGATGAGTGCTAATTAAATTATTTTAACACTTTGATAGGTGATTTTTAAATTTTCTAATTATTTGGTGATTGCCCGAAAATTTATTTCTTAGCGTAAAGGCTAAACACTGTTACTGCTTTGTTTTTTTGTGGCAGTAAAAATACGAGGTTATACTCCCCATGCTGATAAAAAATATTGGCGCTATTGCATTAGTTGGCGCATTAAGTGGTCTAGGGTTTGCCGGCGAGCAGCCACCTGCTTGGATTACAGTAGATGATGAAGCTTATCAATTAGTCAAAGAAGGAATGCCAAACTTATTTTCTGGTTATGAAACAGAGCAAGGTTTGATTGATCGGTTAACAAATATTAGTCAGGGTAAAGTCCATATTGTTGCTATTCATCCTAAGAAAGTTCCTACACTAAGTTTGTATTTGCATATGAAGCAAAAGCGCTGTGGTGGTTTTATTCAGCATGAAACTGCTGAAGCGGCAATCTCAGGTGTTGCAAATGCATTCAACCCGCCAACCTCAGTTGCAGCTATTAACTACCAAATCAGTGAAGATGAAATGGTAAGGAAACTGATTGCTCAAACCAAAGAAAGCAGTATTCGTGCAACTATACAACAATTGTCGAGTTATCATGATCGATACTATAAAAGTAAAACGGGTGTTGAAGCTGCCAACTGGATTAAAGGTTTTTGGCAAAAACTGGTTGGTGAAAAAAGTGGCATATCAGTAAAAACGGTTGATCACAATGGCTGGGAGCAACCCTCTGTGGTAATGACCTGGCAGGGCTCGGAAACACCTAATGAAATTGTTGTGATCGGTGGACACTTAGATTCAATTAATGGTCGAGGAAATACGCGGCTGAAAGCACCAGGGGCAGATGATAATGCTTCTGGTATTGCAACGATTTCTGAAGTTATTCGGGTGCTAGTAGAAAGTAATTTTAAACCGAAAAAAACCATAAAGTTCATGGGGTATGCGGCAGAAGAAGTGGGGTTGAGAGGGTCTGCTGAAATTGCTCGCCAGCATAAAAACCAAGGAGCTAAAGTGGTTGGTGTTATGCAGTTAGATATGACTAACTATAACGGCTCTCAAGATGACTTTAATTTGGTGTCTGACTATACCAGTGATAAGCAAAATAAGTTTATCGCTGAGTTAGCAAAAAAATACTTGCCACAATTAAAGGTTGGCTATACTCGTTGTGGTTATGGGTGTTCAGATCATGCATCATGGCATAATAATGGGTTCCCGGCATCAATGCCCTTTGAAGCTAAGTTTAATCAAAGTAATAGAAGTATCCATACAGAGCGAGATACCTTAGGGCAAATGGGAGGCAATGCGAATCATGCATTGAAATTCTCAAAGTTGGCTACAGCGTTTGTAGTAGAAATGGCTAAGCATGCGGATGATGGTAACCCTCAGCCACCTAAGCCTGATCCAGATCCAAACCCGGATGATGGCAAGTATAAGCAGCTATCTACAGGAAAAGGTACTTGTTTAGGCATTCTCTCCGATAGCGGTAAAACAGGAGTCCGGGCCAGTTCAGGTGACTGTACTGGAGCAGCTAGTCAATTATGGAGCATTGATAGTAAAGGTCTGGTTCACCCTAAGCATGCGCCAAGTAAATGTTTGATAATGCGTAATTGGAAAAAAGGTGTGAATACCGCAGAGCTAGGGGAGTGTAAGTCAGAGCAGCTAAATCAACGCTGGCAATTGGATGGTGGTCGAATCAATAACGTAGCATACCCTAACTTTTATTTGACACATTTTGGGCGTTATTATGGCGATTGGACAGGGGTATGGAAAAAATACAAAAGCGACTATCAACAGTGGAGCTGGAAAAATAAGTAACAGAAAATTGAACCGCGTGTTAAATGAATAATAGGCGCAAGTTTGATTTGATCGAAAAATGGACAATAATGTGGTGTGTTTTAGACGCTGGCTATTCAAGCCAGCTTTTTTGTAGTATTTCTTTCCGCGTATAAAAATAAAAAATCTGTTTGCTATTTAATAAATAGGAAAGATACCTATTCGACCCTCTTCTAGATCATGCTATTCTCCGCGACGACTGTATAATTACTGTTCAGGTTGTGGTGTGAGCGTAGTTTAACTTTTACTAAGTTTACTAAAGTAGTGTTACCATACCTCGCAAGACGCATATTTAATAAACGACTGGTGCTGATAAACGTGTTGTTGATGGATAAGGTGATCGCCTGATGACGGCTCATGATAATAACTTTGTAGAAATCAAAGGGCTTAGCTATCGTCGCGGAGATCGGGTTATTTTTGATGACATCAATATTGATATTCCTCGTGGTAAAGTAACGGGCATTATGGGGCCTAGTGGTACGGGAAAAACCACACTGCTCAGATTAATTGGTGCTCAACTAAGGCCAGAATCAGGAGATATCTTTGTTGATGGGCAAAATGTACCTAAGTTGTCTCGAAATGAGTTATTTGAGCTGCGCAGCAAAATGGGCATGCTATTCCAAAGTGGTGCTTTATTCACAGATATGAGTGTCTATGAAAACGTAGCCTTTCCGCTTAGAGTGCATACTGAGCTGCCTGAAGCGATGGTGCATGATATTGTATTAATGAAACTTCAAGCTGTGGGCTTGCGAGGAGCAAGAGACTTAATGCCCAGTGAGCTATCCGGGGGGATGGCTCGTCGCGTTGCTTTAGCTCGGGCAATTGCGCTAGACCCTGTAATGATAATGTATGATGAACCATTTGTTGGTCAGGACCCTATCGCAATGGGGGTGTTGGTCCAATTGGTTCGTATGTTAAATGATGCCTTGAATTTAACCAGTATTGTGGTATCCCACGATATTCATGAAACAGCAAGTATTGCGGATTATTTATATTTGATTAGTGATGCCAAAGTAATTGGGCATGGTACGCCAGAAGCGTTATTGAATTCAGATGACCCTAGAATTACCCAGTTTATGCAGGGCTTGCCTGATGGCCCGGTACCTTTCCACTACCCAGCACAAAATTATGCTGATGATTTGATGGGAGGGGGTATTTAGTGATTCATGATTTTTGGGCTTTTTTACGTCGACTCGGACAAGCAGGGTTACTCAAAGTAGAAGCGATTGGTCGCTCAGGTATTTACTTGATGCTTGCTATTTTTGGTCGCTCAGGTTTTGGCTCTAAATTTCAGCTATTACTCCAGCAACTGTATTCTGTTGGTGTGCTATCGCTCATTATTATTGCTGTTTCAGGCTTATTTATTGGCATGGTGCTTGGCCTGCAAGGTTATAATATTTTAGTTCGTTATGGCTCTCAAGAAGCCGTTGGACAAATGGTAGCTCTAACCTTGGTGCGTGAGCTGGGGCCAGTTGTTACAGCGCTATTATTTGCAGGACGAGCTGGCTCGGCGTTGACTGCTGAAATTGGGCTAATGAAAGCCACGGAGCAGCTGTCTAGTATGGAGATGATAGGAGTTGATCCATTAAAAAGAATTGTTGCTCCCCGTTTTTGGGCTGGATTTATATCCATGCCATTACTGGTCGCCATCTTTAATATGGTTGGTGTCGTAGGTGGTGCTGTGGTTGGCGTAGATTGGCTTTCGATTGATGAAGGCTCTTTCTGGGGTAATATGCAACAAACAGTGAACTTTGGTGATGATGTGGTAAATGGCATTATTAAAAGTTTAGTGTTTGGTTTTGTTGTTACATGGATTGCGGTTTTTCAGGGTTATGACACTCTTCCTACTTCGGAAGGCATTAGTCGTGCAACTACAAAAACCGTTGTTTACTCGTCCTTGGCTATCCTTGGGCTCGACTTTATCTTAACTGCAGTTATGTTTGGAGATTTATAAGATGCGCATGAGAACGGTGGAGATCAGCGTCGGTGCGTTCATGCTAGCAGGGATTTTTGCCCTGGTGATGCTAGCACTTAAAGTGAGCGGCTTGTCTATTGAAAATAATCAGCAAACTTACCGGGTTCATGCATTCTTCGATAATGTCGGAGGACTAAGCCTGCGAGCCAAGGTTTCAATGAGTGGAGTGACTATTGGGCGAGTTGTTGATATTAAGCTTGATAAAGAACAATATCGAGCCAAAGTGGTAATGGATATTCATAGTGATGTTAAAAATATCCCACTGGATAGTACCGCTAGCATATTAACTGCTGGCCTTTTGGGGGAGCAATATATAGGTATTAGTGTGGGTGGGGAGGAAGAGTTTCTGGATGATGGTGATGAGTTCGAAGACACCCAGTCTGCATTGATTTTGGAAGATTTAATAGGAAAATTCCTACTAAATACGGTTAAACAAACTGATAGTAATTAATTGGTTTAAGGAAGCGCTATGAAAGTGATGTCTCAATGGTTATCAAAGCAGTGGTTATCGAAACTAGTGTTAGCTTTTAGCTGGCTTGCAGCTGTCATGGTTCTAGCTCCTGCTTATGCTGATGAAAGCCCGGATGCAACAGTCAAAACAGCAACAGATAAAATGCTGGCAGTGATTAAAGCAGGTAAGCAAAGTCATAAACAAACACCAGACAAGTTTTATTCACAGTTACTAGCAGTACTTGAGCCTGTGGTTGCTTTTGACGTAATTGCTCGTGGAGTAATGAGTATTAAATACTCTAAAAATGCCTCAGACAAGCAAGTTGTGCAGTTTACTGAGGCATTTAAAATGAGCATGGTTGAGTTTTATGGCAAAGCACTGTTGAAATATGACAATGAAAAAATAGAAGTGCACCCAGTAAATAAAGCGACCCTCAAGAAAAAGAGAGTACCTGTCAACATGACAATTCATGCTGCTGATGGGGTTACTTATCCACTGACATACACCATGTTCAAAGACCAAAAGGCTGATCAGTGGAAAATGCGTAATGTAATTGTCAATGGCATTAACATTGGCAAACTATTCAGAACTCAATTTTCTGAAGCGATGCAGCAGAATAAAGGTGACTTGCAGCGGGTTATCAATAACTGGACTGATATTATGAAAACTGCAAACGAGAAGGGTAAGTCTTAGTGGTTGAGGGAGAAGTACTTTCAACTGCTCCTGGCCAGTTAAAATTGGTTGGGCGTGTAACCTTTGGGGCTGCAGTCAATATTGAGCAGCAAGGACGTGAGCTATTAATTAAGCAGACTGGTAGTTGTACAGTGGATTTGGCTGAGGTCGAAGAAGCAGGCAGTGCAGCCTTATCAGTATTACTTTCCTGGATGCGTCAGTCCCATCACCTGTCTATAAGCTTATCTATAGTCAATATGCCTATTGATCTCTATGATTTAGCTAGGGTCAGTGGTCTAGATGCTGTGTTGCCAATTCAGCAGTCATAAACCAGCGACTTATTACAGAGCCTTTTGGAAAGAAACGGGTACCTTCAGAAATGGAGGCTTATCTAAAGTTGCAGTAGCCTTTCCCTCTTTGTTCAAAACCTTTCCTATTTTGGTGTCAAAATAGGAAAGGACTTCCAAAAAGGTGTGTCAGTTTTCGCCTTTTTGCTTGTTTTTATATATCATAACCGCCCTTTCTTGAAGCAGTAACTTCATAGCAGATTATTATTTAAACATACTGATATTTAAATATTTAGAAGGCACCCAGGTATAACCTTTATTTTAAGGGTGCTCATGATCAGGAGAAGACAAGTGCAGGCATTAGAGGTTAAGCAGCTATTAGAATCAACTTTACCTAATACTGAAGTTGTGGTGGAAGGAGAAGGCTGTAACTTTCAATTAACATTAGTCAGTGATGAACTAATGGCACTTTCTCCTGTAAAGCGCCAACAGCAAGTTTATGCACTTTTAAATGAGGCCATTACCTCTGGTGCGATTCATGCAGTGACTATGAAGTTTTTTAGTGTGGCTGACTGGCAAGCTCAAGCTTAATAGTCCAGTAAACAACACAGCCTGACTACATTATTGAAGTAACAAATTAACGGGAGCATGCATGGATAAACTGATTATTTCCGGTGGAGTAAAACTTGATGGTGAAATTCGAATTTCAGGTGCAAAAAATGCTGCACTGCCCATCTTAGCTGCTACGCTCCTGGCTGATGAGCCTGTTACTGTTTGTAATTTACCTCACTTGAATGACATTACCACAATGATTGAGCTATTTGGCCGCATGGGGGTCGAACTAGTGATTGATGAAAAGCTCAATGTGGAAGTGCATGCTAATACAATTAAAAGCCTTCACGCACCTTATGAACTAGTTAAAACCATGCGTGCTTCAATTTTGGTTTTAGGGCCCATGGTCGCTCACTTTGGTCGTGCTGAAGTGGCTTTACCTGGTGGCTGTGCTATCGGAAGCAGACCCGTTGATTTGCACATCCGTGGTTTGGAAGCAATGGGTGCTGATATTAAAGTTGAAGATGGCTATATCAAAGCGAGTGTTGATGGACGCTTGAAAGGAGCCAAGATATTTCTTGATACAGTTACAGTAACTGGTACTGAAAACCTGTTGATGGCTGCCTGTTTAGCGGATGGAGAAACTATCATTGAAAATGCTGCTAGAGAGCCTGAAGTAGTTGATCTTGCGCACTGTTTGATAGAAATGGGCGCTAAAATTACTGGCCATGGTACTGACACTATTCGAGTTCAAGGAGTGGAGAAATTATCTGGCTGTCACTACTCGGTACTACCAGACCGTATTGAAACAGGTACCTATTTAATTGCAGCTGCTGCAACTGGTGGACGGATCAAAGTTAAAGATACAGCCCCTGATACCCTTGATGCTGTACTTGTAAAACTAAAAGAGGCTGGTGCTCACTTAGAAGTGGGTGAAGATTGGATTGAGCTTGATATGAAAGGGCGTCGTCCCCAGGCTGTCAGTTTGAAAACAGCTCCGTACCCAGCTTTTCCAACAGATATGCAAGCCCAATTTACAGCGATGAATGCGGTAGCAGAAGGCACGGGTCGTATCACCGAAACTATTTTTGAAAACCGCTTTATGCACGCTTTAGAAATGATTCGCATGGGGGCGGACATGGTAGTGGAAGGGAATACAGTGATTGTGACAGGCGTCCCTTATTTAAAAGCAGCGCCAGTAATGGCGACAGATTTACGGGCATCAGCTAGTTTGGTTATTGCTGGCTTAGTTGCAGACGGTGACACAGTCGTTGATCGCATTTACCATATTGACCGAGGTTATGAGTGTATAGAAGAAAAACTTCAGTTATTGGGCGCTAAGATAAGGCGGACACCTTCCTAACGTAGTTGAAACCACGGCATGAAACAATCAATCATGATCGCCCTTTCTAAAGGGCGAATTTTAAAAGAAACTTTACCTTTATTAAAACAAGCTGGCATAGAGCCTACCGAAGACCTTAATAGTCGCAAGCTAATTTTTCCTACCAACCACTCTCATATTAATTTACTTATTGTTCGTGCTACTGATGTTCCTACCTATGTAGAGTATGGTGCTGCTGATATGGGGGTGTCTGGTAAGGATGTGTTGCTTGAGCACGGTAGTCAGGCCCTGTATGAGCCTCTCGATTTAAAAATTGCCGAATGCAAACTGATGACTGCAGGGCCGATAGGGCGAGAGCCTGGATCTGGTCGGCTTAAAGTGGCGACCAAGTTTGTCAATATTGCCAAGCGCTATTACGCCGAGCAGGGTAAGCAGGTAGATATCATTAAATTGTATGGCTCTATGGAGCTGGCTCCATTAGTGGGCTTAGCTGATAAAATTATTGATGTGGTTGATACAGGGAATACGCTCAGGGCCAATGGGTTGGAACCACAAGAACTGATAGCGCATATTAGCTCTCGGCTAGTAGTCAATAAAGCAGCGATGAAAGTGAAGCTCCACGAATTAAAGAAAATTATAGATGGGCTCAAACAAGCTGTACTAAACACAACTAATAACCAGTAAATTAGTGTTACAAAAGTAGTACCATTATTTAAGAGGTTCCAATAGTGTCTGGTGTGTCTATTACCCGGTTAAACTCGTCGGCTGAGTCGTTTAACCAGCAGCTAGATGAGTTGCTTAAGTGGGAAGCCGTTTCTAACCTTAATGTTAATCAAACTGTTGCAGAAATCATCGCTCAGATCAGGCTGCATGGCGATGAAGCATTAATAAAATATACCAACCAATTTGACCGCCTTTCAGTTAATTCAATAAATGAGTTGGCTATCTCTCCTGAAGCATTGCAAGCCGCGTTAGAGCAAATATCCCCTGAACAAAAGCAAGCACTCATAGAAGCTGCAAACCGAATTCGTCAATATCATGAAGAACAGAAAAGCTGCTCATGGCAGTATGCTGAGCTTGATGGAACCATTCTTGGCCAGCAGGTGACACCCTTGGACCGAGTAGGTGTTTATGTCCCTGGAGGTAAAGCGGCTTATCCTTCTTCAGTATTGATGAATGTGATTCCTGCTAAAGTTGCAGGAGTAAAAGAGGTGATCATGGTGGTGCCGACCCCTGATGATCAAGTTAACTCACTAGTGTTGGCTGCTGCAGCAATTGCTGGAGTAGATAAGGTCTTTCGAGTGGGGGGAGCTCAGGCAGTAGCAGCTCTAGCGTATGGCACTGCAACCATCCCCAAAGTCGATAAGGTAGTGGGACCTGGTAATATTTATGTGGCAACAGCAAAGCGAATGGTATTTGGTCAGGTTGGCATTGATATGATTGCTGGGCCATCTGAGATTCTGGTGGTCTGTGATGGCCAAACCAACCCTGATTGGATTGCAATGGATTTGTTCTCCCAGGCAGAACACGACGAAGATGCTCAAGCGATTTTAATTTCACCTGACAGCAGCTACTTAGAGGCAGTTGAAAGAAGTATTAATAAGCTGTTACCTGAAATGGAGCGAGCAGAGATTATTCGTCAGTCGCTATCTTGTCGAGGTGCTTTAATTCAAGTTACAGATATTGATGAAGCCATCGAGATTACTAATCGTATTGCGCCTGAGCACTTAGAACTATCAATTGAAAACCCTGAACAATACCTACCTGTGATTCGTCATGCCGGGGCCATTTTCATGGGGCGACATACCCCTGAAGCTTTGGGTGATTATTGTGCCGGTCCCAATCATGTGTTGCCTACCTCTGGTACTGCACGTTTCTCATCTCCGCTAGGTGTTTATGATTTTGAGAAGCGCTCTTCTATTATTCACTTTAGTGCCAAAGGTGCAACAAAAGCTGGCCAAGTGGCTTCAGTGCTGGCCAGAGGCGAAGGGCTAACCGCTCATGCCCGTTCTGCTGAGTTTCGGATCGATAAGCAGAGCATGGGAGAATAAATATGCCACAAAAAGAACTTGATCAAGCAGTCCAGGCACGAGTAGAAAAGTGGATTCGATCTGATATTCAGTCGCTTAAAGCTTACCAGGTTGCTGATGCTTCAGGGCTAATCAAGCTCGATGCAATGGAGAACCCTTATATTTGGGGAGAGGAGCTAAAACAGCAGTGGCTAGCGGAAATGCAGCAACAGTCGCTGAACCGTTATCCAGATCCAGCTGGAACAAGAGTTGTTGCTGGATTAAAGGAAGTGTTTGGGATAGATCAGCGCTATGAATTACTGTTAGGTAATGGCTCAGATGAACTGATTCAAATCATTATTGCGGCGTTGGCTGCTGATAATTTAACAGTGTTGTCACCTGAACCCAGCTTTGTTATGTACGAAATGATTGCCAAGTTCCTTAGGGTCAACTACGTGGGAGTCCCGCTGGGTAATGACTTTAAGTTGGATTTGACAGCAATGCTGGATGCAATCGAAGCTTATCAACCAGGTGTGGTTTTCCTGGCCCAGCCAAATAACCCAACAGGTAATTTATTTGGTGAGGAAAAGGTACGTCGAGTAATAGAGGCATCACCTGGTCTGGTAGTGATTGATGAAGCTTATTTGGCTTTTGCAGAATGCAATGCTCTGACACTGCTAGCAGATTATAGCAACCTGTTGGTCATGCGTACCTTATCTAAAGTAGGGCTGGCTGGTTTAAGGTTGGGCTTTTTAGTAGGGCATCCAGGCTGGATCACTGAGCTTAATAAAGTAAGGCTGCCGTACAATATCAATCAGTTAACTCAGGCTAGTACTCAGTTTGCACTGGCAAACTATCACCAGTTAGCTGAACAAATAAATCAGCTTGTAACAGATCGAGAGCAGTTGTTTGAGTCTCTTCAGCAGCTTGAGGGAATTACCGTCTGGCCAAGTCAAGCCAATTTTCTTTTATTCCGAAGCCATACAATACCTGCTAAAGAGTTGCATCAAGCACTCATAAAAGAACGCATCTTAATTAAATGTCTTGATGGAGTTCACCCGTTGCTTACTGGTTGCTTAAGGGTGACAGTAGGGGCGCCAGCAGAAAACGAAGCTTTTCTTAAAGCACTAACTGCAATTTTGTCATGAGTCTATACCAACTTAATTAACCAATGAGAGAGCCTCATTGGTTAACCTTCTTAGCGCCTTGGTTTTGCCCTGGGTTTGAAGCTTGGTCGCTGACCAATCACTGATTCAACAACGAGCTTTTGTCCATTTCTGACTGCCTCAATTACAACCTGTTCTCCAGGCTGCATTAGTGCTACTTGTTGCATAACTTTGCGACCAGCTTTAGTCGACATGCCATTGATTTCGGTGATGATATCTCCTCGCTGTAAACCTGCTTGATGTGCTGGTCCGTTGCGATAAACGCCAGTGATCAAAATGCCTTCTTTATTTTTTAAGCCAAAAGCATCTGCAAGCTCTGGTGTTAGTGACTGGGCTTCAATGCCAAGCCAGCCTCGAATAACTTTGCCATGTTTAACAATAGACAACATGACATCACGAGCAATTTCTGAGGGGATAGCGAAGCCAATTCCTTGAGAACCACCTGACTTTGAGAATATAGCTGTATTTATACCAATCAAGTCACCATAGGCATTAATCAGCGCACCACCTGAGTTACCTGGGTTAATAGCTGCATCAGTTTGAATAAAGTCTTCGTAAGTACTGAGGCGTAATTTATTCCGTCCTGTAGCACTAATAATACCCATAGTAACGGTTTGTCCCACCCCAAATGGGTTGCCAATGGCCAGTACAACATCACCAATATCCGCATTTCTGGAGCGTGCTAAGGTAATGGCGGGTAAGTCTTTCATATCAATTTTTAACACAGCCAGATCTGTGTCTGGATCGGTGCCAATCACTCGAGCACGGGTGTCTCTACCATCTTGTAAAGCGACAATAATTTCATCTGCACCTTGAATAACATGATTATTGGTAACCACATAGCCTTCTGGGCTCATAATGACACCAGAACCTAGGCTGGATTGCATCCGCTGATGGTTGGGCATTTGGTCATAACCAAAAAAGTCTCGAAAGAATGGGTCATCAAAAATAGGATGGCGATGCTCGCGGATAATTTTGGTGGTATAGATGTTGACTACGGCAGGCGCTGCTTTTTTTACCGCATGATTGTATGACACAGGGCCTGAAAGGGTTGGAGTTTTATCTGTTTTGTGATTGGTTGAAGATGCACGAGAGCTGTCGCCAGTATAACTGGCTGGTGTGACTCCATCGCTATAATCAACTTGAGTCAAATGGGGAGTAGGTGTAGTAGATTTTCTGGTTAATTCAGGGAACTGCTGGAGAATCACCAGTGCTAGCAACACACCAGAAATAGTAGGCCAGGTAAGAAACTTGGTAAGTTTTTTCATGCATAACCCTATTTGCGGATACACTTTATGCAAAACTAAGTAGTGTTGTCCTCAAGTTGTCTCGACTAAATGCCTTGCTATTATACGGGCTATTGTCCTCGTGTGTCATCTCACATGTAATTTTGTTTGGAGGTAATTTTTATACAATGGCTATATCTCGCCAATCTTTGCTCGACTTTTTAGGTCAGACATTAGAGCCTCAGCTGTTCAAAGACTATTGCCCAAATGGACTTCAAGTAGAAGGAAAAGATCAAATTAAAACGATTGTTACAGGTGTAACAGCATCGTTAGCACTTATAGAAGCAGCAATAGAGAAGAGTGCTGATGCCATAATTGTGCATCATGGCTATTTTTGGAAAGGAGAAGCACCTGTTATAACTGGGATGAAAAAACGCAGGCTTGAGTTACTCTTTAAACATGAAATTAATTTATTTGCTTATCACTTACCACTAGATGCTCACCCAGTGCTGGGGAATAATGTACAGCTTGCCAATCAACTCAACTTTATCCCTGAAACTGGTCTGGAGCAGGATAATCTAAGAAGCATTGGCTTGGTAGGAAGCTTAGCTGAGGCTCTGTCTCTTTCTAAGCTTGGTGAACAAATTCAGGTAACACTTGGGCGTGAGCCGTTGTTGATATCAGGAGGAGATCAGCCAATTAAGCGAATTGCGTGGTGTACTGGTGCCGCACAGGGTTTTATTGATCAAGCAATTACTCATGGTGTTGATGCTTATTTAACGGGGGAGATTTCAGAGCCTACGGTCCATACTGCTCGAGAGATGGGCGTTCATTTTATCGCAGCTGGGCATCATGCGACTGAGCGTTATGGAGTCAAAGCGCTGGGGGAGCATATACAACAGCAACTTGGTATCAATCATTACTTTATTGATATAGATAATCCTGTTTAATACAACTCCTGTAGCAGTGAAATAGCTCAGCTAGATATATCTATATTATTTATTTGTATAGATAGCATACTTCTTATAATTACTTTTAATTTGTTATATTAGTCTGCAGAGAAAAGTACCTGCAAAACGGGTGCTTCACTCCACTAATCATCAAGCTCCATAAGATAAGCTTTGTGGGTACCCAATGGCGGCAAAAAAGCAGACTCATTTAAGCCAGCTCGAGGCTGAGAGTATTCATATTATAAGAGAAGTGGCGGCTGAGTTTGATAACCCAGTAATGCTTTACTCTGTTGGCAAAGATTCAGCGGTTATGCTGCACCTGGCGATGAAAGCATTCTATCCAGGCAAGTTGCCATTTCCTCTATTGCACGTAGATACGACCTGGAAGTTTAAGGAAATGATTCAGTTTCGGGATCAACGAGTGAAAGAGTTAGGGTTGGAGCTGCTTGTTCATACTAACCCTGAAGGTATTGCACAAAAGATCAGCCCATTTGTGCATGGCAGTGCTAAACATACTGATGTCATGAAAACCCAAGCGCTAAAGCAGGCGCTTGATAAGTATGGCTTCGATGCTGCTTTTGGTGGCGCACGTCGCGATGAAGAAAAGTCTCGGGCCAAAGAGCGAGTTTACTCTTTCCGTGATCAGAACCATCGTTGGGACCCTAAAAATCAACGCCCAGAGCTATGGAATATTTATAACGGCAAAATTAATAAAGGCGAAAGCATCAGAGTTTTCCCCTTATCTAACTGGACAGAGCTGGATATTTGGCAATATATCCATTTAGAAAATATTCCTATTGTTCCGCTATATTTTGCCAAGCCAAGGCCGGTGGTCAATCGTGATGGCGTTGACATTATGGTTGATGATGAACGAATGCCGCTGGCTGAGGGTGAAAAACCTGAGATGAAAAACGTCAGATTTCGTACGCTAGGCTGTTACCCTTTAACTGGTGCCGTTGAGTCAACAGCAACTACTTTGCCAGATATTATTCAGGAAATGCTATTAACAAAAAGCTCTGAAAGGCAAGGCCGGGTTATTGATCATGATAGTGCCGGCTCAATGGAAAAGAAAAAGCAGGAAGGCTATTTCTAAACCACTGTTTGTACGAATCGACTCAGGAACCTGCTATGTCACATCAATCTGATTTAATTGCATCTGATATTCATGCTTATTTGGCAGAGCATGAACAAAAAAACCTTTTGCGTTTTTTGACTTGTGGAAATGTGGATGATGGTAAAAGCACGCTGATAGGTCGCTTGCTGCATGATTCTAAAATGATTTATGAAGATCAGTTAGCCGCAGTGCAAGCGGATAGCAGCAAGATAGGCACAACTGGAGAAAAGCTTGATTTAGCATTACTGGTAGATGGTTTACAGGCTGAGCGCGAACAGGGGATTACCATCGATGTGGCTTTTCGGTATTTTTCGACTGCAAAGCGGAAATTTATTATTGCAGATACCCCTGGCCATGAACAATATACCCGAAATATGGCGACTGGTGCTTCAACCTGTGATTTAGCGATAATTTTGGTTGATGCTCGATATGGCGTACAAACACAAACCCGTCGACACAGTTATATTGCTGCATTATTGGGAATTAAGCATTTAATTGTAGCAATTAATAAAATGGATTTAATTGCTTATTCTGAAGAAAAGTTTAATGAGATAAAAAAAGTATACTTAGATTTTGCCGAGCAAATTAATGTCAGCGATATCCGTTTTGTGCCTATTTCTGCGCTAGACGGTGATAATGTAGTAGAATCCAGTGTTAATATGCCTTGGTATCAAGGTGAAACGCTAATGCAGATTTTAGAAAATGTCACTGTTGATAATGATAAAAACTTCAATGATTTTCGTTTCCCTGTGCAATATGTTAATCGCCCTAACCTGAACTTTAGAGGGTTTAGTGGCACTGTTTCTTCGGGTGTAATCAAACCGGGAGATGACGTAGCCGTATTGCCTTCAGGGAAGCTCAGCAAGATTAAGAGTATAGTAAGCTATGATGGTGAGCAGAAAGAGGCCGTTGCAGGTGATGCCATAACTCTGACATTAGCTGATGAAATTGATGTGAGCCGGGGAGACATGCTGGTTAAGGCTGGAGATCAGCCTTTAGTCGGCCATCAGTTTAGTGCTCATGTTGTCTGGATGTCAGAAGCACCGTTAACTGAAGAAAAGCAGTATGATATTAAGCTGTCTTGTAACTCTACGGTTGGTCGTGTTGAGTCAATTCAATATAAAATTGATATTAATACGCTAGAAAAATGCACCACAAATGAGTTGCAGTTAAATGAGATTGCGGTTTGTAAACTAGCTGTTAATAAATCTATCGTATTCGATCCTTATGATCAGAACCGACTGACAGGCTCATTTATTTTAATTGATCGATTAACTAATGTTACTGTTGGCGCGGGGATGATAATTAATAGTGAAATCGGTCAAGTAAAAGACCAGCCTGTTACTCCATTTCAGCGTCAACAGAGATTTCATCAACAACCCCTCGTTATTATGATTAGTGAAGGTAACCAGTCTTTTAGCGATACCTCTCAACGTATAGAAAGGCTGTTGTTTGATGCAGGTAAAACAGTGGTCATTTTACCAGATAACTGGGATCAAAATACTTATCAAAAGGTAATTCCAGCATTACTGTTATCAGGACTGATTGTGATTACTAAAGCGATAGATAGTGTCGAAAGTGAGGCTGTGGTTAATATTGATGAAAAAAATAATTCAACAGAAGAGCTAGCTTTACTACTCGCGCCTTATGTCTAACTAGTCTTATTGAATATCTTTTAAGCCTCCAAATTTGACTTGAAGGTCAAGTTTGGAAGCTTTTATATACTATTGTTTCCTAAAAATATTTTAAATAATTTATTAGAATATAGAATGGCTCTAATATAGTGCAGCTGTGCCTCAAATAAGTTCAAAAACTCAATATAAGCAACTGCTAAGATAAATTAAACGCAATCTGTAAACGTGCATTATAAAAAAATTTGACTCAAGCCCTTTCTTTTGCTCTAAATTAGAACTCGTACCTCAGAGTTACAATAGGACACAAACCTGCGTTAATTTAACATTGCATTATTAAGTAAAAATTGTTTAATTAGACTGACTCTTTTGGGGCATTCCTGGTAAATGCACCAAAATGATGAATATAAAATAGTTATAATAAGCCATTTTTATAGAATGGCATAAGTCGGAGTCGGGGAAGAAACTGAAAGTACTGGTAAAAGTACCGTTATAGGAGTCTGGCAAGTATGCCCAGGGGTAAAACCCCACACCATGGAAGGGCTTTCCCATAAATAGATAATACCAAGGATACAAAACAATTATGAAGAAGATAGGTCTAGTAGCGGCCATGACCGCAATCAGTGTATCTTTTGCCTCAGCCTCTATTTCTGCTGATACATTATCAACAGTTAAAAAGAAGGGTTATCTCAATTGTGGTGTTAGTACAGGGCTGCCTGGCTTTTCTAACCCTGATGATAAAGGCAAATGGCAAGGCCTGGATGTTGATGTATGCCGTGCAGTTGCTGCAGCAGCATTAGGTGATGAGAAAAAAGTCAAATATATTCCTCTTACAGCTAAAGAACGTTTCACTGCCTTACAATCAGGCGAAATTGATATCCTATCGCGTAACACCACTTGGACGCTTACTCGTGACGTTTCCCTAGGTTTAAACTTTGCCGGAGTTAACTACTATGATGGCCAAGGCTTTATGGTGAGCAAAAGTCTTGGAGTCAAGAGTGCAAAAGAGTTAGATGGTGCCGCAGTTTGTATTCAGTCAGGTACTACTACAGAATTAAACTTGGCAGACTATTTCCGTCAACATGGCATGAAGTATACGCCAGTTGTATTTGATACCTCAGACCAAACAGTTAAAGGTTTTGAGGCAGGTCGTTGTGATGTATTAACCAGTGACCAATCGCAGCTATATGCGTTGAAAATAAAACTTTCTAAACCCAATAATGCTATGGTTTTACCTGAAATTATTTCTAAAGAGCCATTGGGGCCAGTGGTGAAGCAGGGTGATGATAAGTGGTTTAACATTGTTAAATGGTCTTTATTTGCCATGATTAACGCAGAAGAACTGAGTTTAGCTTCTGACAATATTGATGCTAAGAAAAAGGCTAAAAACCCAGAGGTTAAGCGCTTTGTTCAAAGTGATGGCCCTATTGCTAAACAACTAGGCCTGAATCAAGACTGGGCTTATCAGGTGGTTAAGCAAGTTGGTAACTACGGAGAATCCTTTGACCGTAATGTCGGTAAAAACTCGCCTTTAAACATCGACCGTGGTGTTAACTCTCTTTGGAGCAAGGGCGGTTTCATGTATGCCCCTCCAATGCGCTAAGCATTTCTCAAAAAACGGCTACAATCATTTGATGTAGCCGTTTTGTCTAATTAGCCTTGCAGTAACTTGGAGAATTATAAAAATGCCGGAAAATAAGCATAATCTGGCAACTGGAAACGTGAGTTTCTGGAATGACCCTGCCAAACGGTCATTAGTCTTTCAAGCCATTTTATTTCTAGCAGTTTTTGCTGTTGGATACATTATTTATCAAAATACTCAGCATAATCTCGAAAGCCGGGGAATCACCACAGGCTTTGAGTTTTTAGATGCTGAAGCTGGGTTTGGTATTATTCAAAGCCTTATTCCTTATGATGAAACCCATAGTTATGGTAGGACCTTTGTTGTAGGTCTTCTTAATACCATTTTAGTAGCTGCACTTGGGATCTTCTTTGCAACAATATTGGGTTTTTTAATTGGGGTTGCTCGGCTATCTCATAACTGGTTAATTGCTCGTATAGCTGCAGTTTACATCGAAATTTTTCGAAATATCCCTCTCTTGTTGCAAATATTTTTCTGGTATTTTGCAGTTTTAAGGCTACTGCCTGGACCAAGACAAAGCCTTGAGCTTGCTAACGTTGCTTTTCTCAATGTGCGTGGTGTTTATCTCCCTTCACCTGTTTTGGGAGAAGGGTTTAGCTGGGTCCTCGCTGCTTTGGTACTTGCTCTGATAGTGATATTTTTTATAAAACGATGGGCTAGGCGGAGACAAAGTGAG
Organism: Spartinivicinus marinus; assembly: GCF_026309355.1. Taxonomy (NCBI): domain Bacteria; kingdom Pseudomonadati; phylum Pseudomonadota; class Gammaproteobacteria; order Oceanospirillales; family Zooshikellaceae; genus Spartinivicinus; species Spartinivicinus marinus. The sequence continues at coordinate 1,210,947 of NZ_JAPJZK010000001.1, read as the reverse complement.
ACAGGTGACCAGTTTCCTGTTTTTTGGGCCTCTCTTGGTGTGCTCATTGGTTTGCCTTTTATCGTATTTCTTTTAAGTGGAGCATCTTTGCAATGGGAAATACCTGAGCTTAAAGGGTTTAACTTTAGGGGTGGCTTAACAATTATCCCTGAATTAAGTGCGTTGCTAATTGCGCTTACTATATACACCGCGGCGTTTATTGCAGAGATTGTTCGTTCTGGGATTGAGTCAATTAGTAAAGGACAAACCGAAGCAGCTCGTGCGCTTGGTGTCAGTCCTGGTAAAACACTGCAATTGGTTATCATCCCACAAGCAATGCGCGTTATTATTCCTCCATTAACAAGTCAGTACTTGAATCTTATCAAGAACTCGTCACTAGCAACGGCGATAGGCTACCCCGACTTAGTTTCGGTGTTTGCTGGTACAACGCTAAATCAGACTGGTCAAGCTATCGAAGTTATATCAATGACGATGGCAGTATACTTGACATTGAGCTTACTCGTGTCGCTGTTTATGAACTGGTATAACAAGCGCATGGCGTTGGTGGAGAGATAAGATGATTCATAATGATAATAAGTTGCCAGATTTGCCTCCACCTAAAAATACGACGGGTATTATTGGGTGGGCTAAGGAAAATTTATTTTCATCGCCTTTGAATTCTATTTTAACAATCATTGCTGGCTATTTACTGTATATCAGTCTTGTGCCAGCAATAGAGTGGGCTTTTGTTAAAGCTGACTGGCTAGGTGATTCCAGAGAAGCTTGTACCAGCGGTGGAGCGTGCTGGGTATTTATTACAGCCAGATTAAATCAATTTATTTATGGCTTTTATCCAGAAGAGCTGTATTGGCGAGTCAATATAGTTTTCGCAATGTTTTCAGTATTAGTGGCTGCACTAGTTATTGAGAGAACTCCTTACAAAGGCTGGATTGCTAGTTTTGCTTTGATAGTGTTTCCAGTTATCGCCTTCTTCCTGCTTTATGGTGGTGGATTTGACTTAAAAATCGTTGAAACCCATAAGTGGGGGGGCTTAATGCTAACGCTTGTGCTGGCTGTCGTGGGTATTGTGGCAGCATTGCCCTTCGGTATTTTGTTAGCATTAGGGCGCCGTTCTGACATGCCAGTGGTTAAATCATTTTGCGTCATTTTTATTGAAATCTGGCGGGGTGTGCCACTAATAACTGTGTTATTCATGGCGTCAGTAATGTTGCCGTTGTTTATACCTGAGGAAGTGTCCTTTGATAAGCTATTACGGGCTTTAGTGGGAATTGTCATGTTCCAGTCTGCTTATATGGCAGAAGTAGTACGGGGTGGCTTACAGGCTATACCCAAAGGACAGTATGAAGCAGCTAAAGCGCTTGGCCTTAATTACTGGAAATCAATGGGGTTAATTATTCTTCCTCAGGCACTGAAAATGATGATACCTGGGATTGTTAATACCTTCATTGCATTATTTAAAGATACCAGTTTGGTATTGATTATTGGCCTTTTCGATCTACTTGCAATTGTTCAGGCAGGTTTGTCAGATCCAAAATGGTTAGGCTACTCAGTAGAAGGGTATGTGTTTGTAGCGTTTGTATTTTGGGTCTTCTGTTTTGGTATGTCCCAATACAGTCAGGCTTTAGAAAGAAAACTAGATACAGGACATAAGAGCTAACCGATTGGGTTTTAGGATTTAGAGGTATTTATATGTTAGAAAAAACAGATAAGCCTGGGATGCAAATTAGCGACGAAGTAATGGTAGAAATGCGCAATGTCAATAAATGGTATGGCGAGTTTCATGTCTTAAAAGATATCAATATGAAAGTGAATAAAGGGGAGCGAATAGTAATTTGTGGCCCTTCTGGTTCAGGAAAATCTACCACGATACGCTGTATTAATAGGCTGGAAGAACATCAGCAGGGAGAAATTATTGTTGCAGGAACCCCACTGACGAATGATGTTAAAAATATTGAAAGCATTCGTCGTGAAGTAGGCATGGTATTTCAGCACTTTAATTTATTCCCTCATTTAACAGTGCTAGAGAACTGCTGCTTAGCACCCATTTGGGTGCGTAAAAAGCCTCGAAAAGAAGCAATGGCCGTAGCTATGCACTACCTGGAGCGAGTAAAGATTCCTGATCAGGCGAACAAATATCCAGGCCAACTATCTGGTGGTCAACAACAAAGGGTGGCAATTGCACGTAGCTTGTGTATGAACCCTGAGGTAATGTTATTTGATGAGCCAACTTCAGCACTAGACCCTGAAATGATTAAAGAAGTGCTGGATACCATGATTGAGCTAGCGGAAGATGGCATGACAATGCTGTGTGTAACCCACGAAATGGGCTTTGCCAAAACCGTTGCTAATCGGGTCATCTTTATGGATGGTGGTCAGGTGGTTGAGGAAAATGAACCTAATGAGTTCTTTAATAATCCTCAATCTGAAAGAACTCAGCTCTTTTTAAGCCAGATCTTACAGCACTAACTTTAAAAACAACCTTCCTAGAGTTGCAAATCGGGCCTCAGCCTGGTTTGCAACTTTTTTATTTTATTAGCTTTGACTGAAAGCCTTAATGTATCACTTGATATTAGAGTGACTCAGTTTGCTCGTTGGGGTTGCATGGTTTTTGTTGTTTTACTGATAGCGATTCCACTAGCGATAATAAACAGAGAACCAAGAATAATAAAAATGTCTGGTTTAGTTTGCCAAATCAGATAGCCTATGATCATTCCCCAGACAATACATGAATATTGAAATGCGCCGACGGTAGAGGCGGGAACAGTTTTTAACGCATTAAAAATAAAAATTTGGGCAAAGCCAGCAGCTAGTCCACAGGCAGCAAATAAACTTAAGTCTAATAATCCAGGCATTGAAAAAGAAGGAATTATCATTAATCCAGAAATAAGAATGGTAAAACTCATCCCATAAAAAAGCATTGCACCTTTATTTTCTGTTGCACTCATTTTCTTCATTAATACGGTATTCAGTGCGAAGCAGGTGGCCGCTCCTAAAGCGCCTAAAATACCCAAATTAAAAATTGTAAACCCTGGTCTTAATACAATTAAAACGCCGATAAAGCCAATTCCTATAGCCAGGTATTGGTAGATAGTATTTTTATCACCCAGTAGGAAAGGAGAGATAATACAAAGTATAATTGGCCCAGTAAGGATAAGAGCAAAGCCATCAGCCAGTGGCATTAAGCTAAATGCAAATAGTGCTGTTAAACGGAGGCCTAGAATAATTATGCCTCTCAATAAATGAAGGCTTGGGCGTTGAGTGGTCAATAGCTTTTTGAGTGGTACCTTGGTTAGCATAAAACTAACGGGCAATAAACTAAATAAAGAGCTAAAAAAAGTAATTTCAACAATGCTATAGGTTTGGGTTAGCCATTTGCCTATCGCATCCATCAGGCTAAATAAAAAGTAACCAAAAATGGCACAGTAAATACCAGAGTGTGCAAATCGCAAAATATAATCCTTCACTACTTAGAAGCAGGTATGTGCCTCAAAGACACTGTATATATGAACGTTAGGTTAGTTGATATACCCTGTGCGAGTCATTTTTAGGCTTAGCCTCTATATTCCCCTAAAAATCTTTTGCACTGGGTATAAATACTGACTGTTGAAATATAACAAGGACAACCGGCCAGCTGCCTGGCCGGTTAATGTGCTAGGCTGACTTATCAATTAAATCTGAAGTGGATGCAACAGCATAAGTGCAGACTAAGTCTCCAGTTACATTATTGGCTGTTTCAAACATGTCTAAAATTGGGTTAATGCCTAATGCCAGAGCAACAATAATGGAAATTTGAGTCGGGTCTAAGCCCATTGCTTGCAAAATAATAAACAGCAGCATCAGGCTGCCACCAGGTACACCGCCAGCACCAATTGATGCAAGTACAGTGGTGATTACCAATACCACCAGAGCACTAAAGCCTAAATCAAGGCTAAACATATTAGCAGCTAAGATAGCAAACATAGGTAGGTGCACACATACGCCATCCATATTAATGGTTGCACCTAATGGCAAAGAGAAGCTGGCTAACTCATTCTTTACCTTTAAATCATCTTCTGCTACTCGAATTGATACTGGCAAGGTAGCAGCACTACTACGGGTAATGAAAGCAGTGATAATTGCTTCTTGCATAATTTTCATTATAGGGATGGGGTTGCGCTTTGTAACAACAGCCAGTAGCAGGGGATAGGCAATGAATATCATGACTAGCACCCCAGCAATGACACCAAGGGTTACTTCCACATAGGGGCCGGCAATTTTAGGGCCGTAGGCGCTAAAATTAGCAATAGATAGGGCAAATACGCCAATTGGGGTGTATTCCAAAATCCAATCGACTAGTTTAAAGATAATATCCCGGCCTGCTGAAATCATTTCCATCAGTTTATTTAATGCACTTTGTTGCTTCGCCTCTTTACTACCCTCTAGTAAAACTCTAAGTGCTAGGCCAAATAAAATAGAAAAGGTGATAATGGCTAAGAAGTTACCATTGGAGAGTGCGCTGAATGGGTTTTCAAACATACTCAATAAAATACTAAGGATGCCGCCTTGCTTGGTCTCAGCCTGAACAGCTTTTAATTGAGCTGCTTCTTGAACTTGGCTAGAGGATGCAATGCTTTCCCATGCTTGTAGAGCCGCTTCACTGCCTGGATTAAAAGCTGTAGCCATTAAAGCGCCTACAGCAGCAGCCAGAAATGAGCACAATAAATACCAGCCGATGACTTTTAAGCCCACTTTACCAAACCGTTGGATCGGTAAACTTGCAGCACCAACAATTAACGATAAGCAAATGACTGGCACAACAATCATCTTTAGCATGCTGACCAATAAATCACCAAAAGGCTTAATATATTGCAATGCACTTGTCGTTTGCTCAGGGGTGCCTAATAGCCACATAGCACAGCCTATGGCTGAACCAGCTAAAAAGCCAATAAAAATACGCATTAGCAGCGATGACGAAAAATAAAGCTTAGCAAGTTGTTTCACATTACATCCTATTACTAACTATTGCTGACTCGCTGATTCATCAATGGCTGCTTACAATAAGAAACCAAAGGAATCACAGGCCAGCCCGAATTTCGCCAGGCCATAGAAATGTTCACCAGGCCATGGCAGTACTTGGGCTAGCTAAACTTAAAGCGGGCATATTTTATACGTAGTAGTACTAAGAAGCGAGTATACGAAAGCATGAGGTGGGATAGACAAAACTTCCGCTTGCTTAACTCAAGTAGCAAGCGGAGAGAAAAGTGGATTAGCTTTTCCCTTTAAACATTTTAAGTAACTCATTCATAGCTGTTGTTGTTCCTGCAAGAGACCAACCTCCATCAACAGGAATGACTGTACCACTGACATAACTGCCATAATCAGAAGCAAGAAACATAGCCATATGGCCAATATCATCTGTCGTTCCGAGTCGATTCAAAGGAACAGACTCTTGAACCATTTCTTGGATTGCTGGCGTTGGTGCCAATCGCTTCATTCCTTCAGTATTTTCAATGGGGCCAGGTACAATAGAGTTAATTCTAATGCCATCAGCTCCCCACTCTAGTGATAAGACTCGGGTTAGCATATCAACGCCTGCTTTAGCTGCACATACATGGCTTTGCATGGGAGATGCAACAAAGGCTTGTGGAGCAGAAATATTAATAATTGATGCGCCAGGTTTAGTGAGGTAAGGGTGAGCTGCTTGCAATACGTTAAAACTTCCCAGTAAATCAATATCAACTACCGATTTAAAACCATTAGCAGACATACCTAAGGCTGGTGAAGGAAAGTTGCCTGCTGCTCCAGACACTAATACATCAAAGTTGCCCCATTGACTGTGCGCTTGCTTAAACGTTTCTTTGACTTTCTCTGCATCACGAACATCAACGCTAAAACCGATGGCTATTGCTCCTAACGCCTGCAACTCACTAACGGCTTTATCTACTTTATCTTGAGAGCGACTGGCAACTGCAACCTGTGCACCATGGCTGGCAAAGCATTTAGCAATGCCAAGGTTTATGCCGCTAGTGCCACCCATTACAAATACTCGCTTGTTATTAAAGTTAAATGCTTGGCTCATACTTTCTCCTAATTCTACTGATCTTGCAGTTTAGTAACTAAGCAGCACGCTAGTGGATTACTCTTGTTTCAAGTAAATAAGCTAAAAGTGCCTTTCTGTTCTGAGGTAGTTAGCCTGAATGCTCTGAAGGTCTGCTATCTCATGGGATAATCGAATAGCTACTCTTACAAAGCCATTTTTAATGGCAGCCCTCTGATATACTAACATAGTTAAAACGATTGTTTGAATTATGGTGGTGGTATTCATCAATACTGCTGAATAGAAAACACACTACTGTTGATGAAACTACTGATAGCACTGGCTAGTCCATATGAACTTGACTAACCTGATGTCAGGTAAGCCCAATAATTGTACGCTGTTAGTCTTATGTTGCGAAAGCAGGCTGTAAGTAAATACCAAAACGGGCGTATAATAAATTAAACTGCCCTCATATGGGGCTGGGTGGCTGGCTAGAGATAGGAGGCTCATTTATAAGTGTCAGAGTGATCACCAGCTAGAAAGATAAAAACTGAGTAGTTCGAGAGGAATTAATGTACACCAGAATATTCACTCTTATCTGTTGTAGCTTGGTTACTACAATAGCAATGGGGGCCAGCTATAAATTAAACCTGCTCACAGAAAACAACCCTCCGTTCAATATGAGTACTAATGGGAAAAAGTTCGCACGAGAGGAGCAGGTGGATGGGCTAGCAACAGTTATTCTGCGGGAAATGTGCAAGCGTGCCCAGATAACTTGTACTTTTACACTACGCTTTCCTTGGAGTAAGGTTCTAGAGCAGGCGCAAACGAAACCTGGCTATGCTGTTTATACGACAGTTCGAACCCCAGAACGTGAGCCTAACTTCAAGTGGGTTGGGCCAATTACACGAAATGATTGGATATTTGTTGCGAAAGCAGACAGTACCATCCAGTTGAAGACACTAGATGAAGCTAAGCAGCTTAGAGTAGGAGGTTATAAAGGTGATGCTAAGGCTAAGTTCTTAGAAGGCAAAGGGTTTAGCTTGGTTACATCGTTGCAAGATATACGTCTTTTAAATAAACTGGATCAAGGAAAAATTGACTTGTGGGTTACCAGTGATCCAGCTGGACCACAGCTGGCGCAAAAAAATAATATTGCAGTTAAAAAGGTCTTTGTTATTCAACGAAAAGATCTTTACCTTGCTGTTAATAAGCAAGTACCTGATGAAATTATAGACAAATTGCAAAAGGCTTATAAACAGCTGGAGCAAGAAGGAGTAGTCAAGCAAATTGAAGAACGCTTCTTACAATAAATGCATCTTACGGGAGAAGTATCTGTTGTTTTTTCTCTAGCGATATTGTTAAAAATGTACTAATTAGGGGTGGGCAACCTCAGCCCACCTAAAGCTTTTGTTGAATAGATATTTTTCTTAGAACTCATACATCTTTTGAGTTTCTTGTTAAGTACGATACATACTTATCCCCATTAATTTGTTAAATATTTATTTGTTTTTTGTTTCAATAAAAATAAATAAATAATTTATATATTAGCAATTCAAACATTAACCTACTTTTGTCGTAGTTCTTAACCCTTTGCAAGCTAGCGATACTTGATGTACTTTAAGTATTATTAAGGAATAGAACTAAAACCAGTTTGATATAAGCAATAATTATTTAGGCGTCATATTGTTGTCTAAAATTATATAAAAACATGTTGCTAGAACACATTTTTTAAGTCAAAAATTGCATAGACTGTAAATAGAATGTAAGTTTTTATAAGTACAACCTGAAATAAGACAGCTTATATACCGATAAACATAATAAACAATAAGTGTAAAATAATTAAAATTACATGGGGGAAGAAATGGTATGGACAAATAGCTATCAACAATTAGCTATCAACAAATTAGCAGTAACTGAAATGGCAATAGGCAACCAGCGCTAAAAATAGGAAGGGCCATATTGACTATATGGATGCTACTACCTGTAATATATAAGTAATAACTAATAATGCTGCAAATAGTTTATTGTGTAAGGCCCTATATCAATATAAGAAAACTTGTACATGGATAGGCATGAGGCAAGGTAATGAAAAAAATAATGAAAACCAGTCAGAGAATACTAAAAAAACAAACAATGATAAAAAAAATTACCAAATTAGTAGCTACTACTTTGGTAGCATCTGTATCATTATTATCCTCTACAATCGCATTTGCTGAAAAATTAAAAATAGCACTCGCTGGGCCTGTAACTGGTCCTGTTGCTCAGTATGGTGACATGCAGTTCATTGGAGCCAAAATGGCAATTGAGCAAGTGAATAAAATGGGAGGAGTAAACGGCCATACACTTGAAGGAGTTGTATATGATGATGCTTGTGACCCTAAACAAGCAGTAGCCGTTGCAAATAAAATTGTAAATGATGGGGTTCGTTATGTGATAGGCCATTTATGCTCAAACTCTACACAACCTGCTTCAGATATTTATGAGGATGAGGGAGTGTTAATGGTTACTGCTGCATCGACTAACCCTGAAATTACCACCCGAGGTTATCAACTTGTGTTTCGGACCATTGGTTTGGATAGTTTACAAGGGCCAACTGCTGGAAAGTTTATTGTTGAAAAAATTAAGCCTAAGCGGGTTGCCATTATTCATGATAAACAGCAATATGGTGAAGGAATAGCAACCGCTGTTAAAGACGTGTTAGAAAAACATAAGATCACTGTTGCATTATTTGAAGGGGTGACATCTGGAGATAAAGATTTCTCTGCACTGATAGCTAAACTGAAAAAAGAAAATGTCGACTTTATCTATTATGGTGGTTATCATCCTGAGTTGGGATTGATTTTACGTCAGTCTGCAGAAAAAGGCCTTAAGGTACAGTTTATGGGACCGGAAGGTGTTGGCAATAAAGATATTAGTGCTATTGCAGGAAAAGCATCAGAAGGACTGCTGGTTACTTTACCAAAAAGTTTTGATGAGGCCCCAGAAAATGCCAAACTTGTAAAAGCTTTCAAGGATAAAGGTGAAGATCCATCAGGGCCTTTTGTATTTACCGCATACTCTGCTGTACAAGTAATTGCAGACTCTATAAAAATTGCTAAATCAACCGACCCTGAAGCTGTAGCAAAAACGCTACGTAGTAATCAATTTAAAACACCTACCGGTGATCTATCTTTTGACAAAAATGGAGATTTAAAGGATTTTAGTTTTGTTGTCTATACATGGCATGCAGATGGAAGTAAGTCAGTTGTAAAATAATAAAAGGGTTTAAATGTTAATAAAGAGATAAAAGCCTTTTTGTTATATACCCAATACGAATGGCTTTTGGGTGCGGCCATCGAGTAAAGAAGCCTCATGAGGCTATAAATAATAGGTGATTGGGGTGAGGAATGAAGATAACAAAACCTAGAAGTCATTCGTGAAGGGTATAGCCTAATTTAAAATAGTATAATATAACGCGATGCTCGACTTTTAATAACTTGAAATGACAAACCCTAACCCCATCCTAAGTTTGCGAAAACAGGGATATCAAGGAAAGGGAATGTCACTGGAAGAGTTTATCATAACTACTTATTGTTGGGTCGATGATGTTTTAACTGATTTATTAAAACAACGGCGATTACGTCAGCGAGGAATTAAGCCCTCACTGTCGGATGCAGAAGTCATTACCATGGAGTTAATTGGTGAATTTCAAGGCCTTGATGCTGATACCGCTATCTGGAAATACTTCAAAGAGCATTGGAAAGCGTATTTTCCAGGCATAGGCTCAAGAAGCCAGTTTGCTAAACAAGCTGCTAATTTATGGGCGATAAAACAACAATTACAAAAGCAAGTAACAGCTGAGCTGGGTACTATTAATGATCCTATACATGTTGTCGATGGTTTTCCTTTGCCTGTTAGCCACTTTAAACGTGCAAGAAATTGCCGCCGCTTTAAAGAAGAGGCTGAGTATGGCTATTGTGCATCCAAGGGGGAAACCTATTATGGCTTTGAAGGGCACCTCATTATTGACTTTCATGGAGCCATAGCAGGATTTACATTAACCCCAGCAAGTGATGGCGAAAGGGAAGCTGTATGGGAGTTAACAGAAGGTATGCCGTCAGGCATGTTGTTAGGGGATAAAGGTTATTTGGGGGCTGAATTTAAAGCTGAATTGTTAGAGTTAAAATCGCTTCAGCTAGAAACCCCGGTTAGAGATAACATGATTGATCCTTTACCCAAGTCCTGGAGGAGCCAGCTTAATCGGTTACGACGACAAGTTGAGACAACCATTGGTCAGCTAGTAGAAAGGTTTAATATTCAGCGGACCAAAGGCAGAACCCTGTGGAGTTTGACTAATCGAATGACCCGCAAGCTGTTATCGCACAGCTTATGTGTATTATTTAATAGGAACCAAGGCAATGCTCCACTACAGTTATCTAAATTAATAGGCTGAAAAGTCGAGCATTGCGTTAATATATTAAATAATAAAAACTGGACTGGTGCTCATCGTGAGAATTGTATTTAATTTAACTCACATGAGCTATTTTACGTCAATTCTTACCTATAGAAGAATGTTGCAAAAGCGAAGAAATATAGAGTGATAGGGTATTCTGGAGTCGCTAGAAGAGTGAGACAGTGCTTCTGGGCGAACGACAGTAACTCTAATTTATATACAGCAAGAGCATTGACTAGACCAAACTAAAATTTTAAAGGTCATGGATGACTCTTCTAGAGTGGCTGCAAAATACCCTGTTACTTCAATAGTTTTTTCAAATACCTTTTCGCAACATCTTTATAGAAGAGAGTAATACCTTATAGCTGGTACTTTTCTGGGTACTTAAAGGCTTAAATAATGTCTGAAAGCATTTACTATTTTATTCAGCAGTTATTGAACGGTTTAACTATTGGTAGTACCTATGCACTTATTGCTATAGGCTACACAATGGTATATGGCATTATAGGAATGATTAACTTTGCTCATGGCGAAGTATATATGATAGGCAGTTATATAACATTTATCGTGTTAGCTGGGCTGATGATGTTTGGTGTGGATAGCCTTGTTGTATTGCTGGTAGCTGCCTTTATTATTAGTATGATTATTACCAGCACCTATGGATGGAGTATTGAGCGAATAGCTTATCGGCCATTAAGAGGAGGGAATCGACTCATTCCATTAATTTCTGCTATCGGCATGTCAATATTTCTGCAGAATTATATTCGTTTAGGTCAAGGGTCAAGAGATATTGCTATGCCTTCATTAATTGAAGGAGGTTGGAGTTTTGGCCCAGAAACAGGGTTTAATGTCACATTATCCTACATGCAATTAGTCATTTTTGTGGTGACTGTTGTTGCTATGTCAACTCTCTCACTTTTTATAAGTCGATCTAGGATGGGAAGGGCCTGTCGAGCATGTGCAGAAGACTTAACAATGACGAGCTTGTTAGGTATTGATACAAATAAAATCATTTCGCTTACTTTTGTAATAGGAGCTGCTTTGGCGTCAATTGCAGGGGTATTACTAGGTTTGTATTATGGCGTGATAAATCCTTACCTAGGGTTTATGGCTGGTTTAAAAGCATTTACTGCAGCAGTATTGGGCGGTATCGGTAGTATTCCTGGCGCTATGTTAGGAGGTATTTTATTAGGTATTGCAGAGGCCTTTACGGCTGGTTATTTAAGTACTGAATATAAAGATGTTGTAGCCTTTTTATTTTTGGTTTTAGTTTTATTGTTTATGCCGACGGGTATACTAGGTAAACCAGAGGTTGAAAAAGTATGAATATAAATCTACTTAATGCTCTGGTTGCGTCCATTGCAACACTTATTTTAACGGTATTATTATTAGGCGTGGATTTATCTCCGCAAGGAACGGAGCTGATAGTAGTCAGTGCTGGTCAAACTGAGTGGTTGCTGATCTTATCTGCAATAATCATTGTATTTTGTTTTCAGCTATTTAAAAAGCAGCTACCATTAGCTGCTTTGGCAAATCTAGGGTCTAAGCTGCCTGCATTGCCCAGTAAAATGCCTGCAATTATTGGGTCAAGTGATACGACAAAAAAATTATTAGTCATGTTTGGTTTAAGTCTGATTTTGCTTTGGCCTTTTGCTGCAACCCGTAGTTCGATTGACTTGGCGACACTCACCTTAATCTATGTCATGTTGGGTTTAGGTTTAAACATTGTTGTAGGATTAGCGGGACTATTGGACTTAGGTTACGTTGGCTTTTATGCTGTTGGTGCTTACAGCTATGCATTACTGGCTGATTATTATCAATTTTCGTTTTGGATGAGCTTGCCTATAGCTGGCTTATTGGCTGCGCTTTTTGGTTTTATTCTAGGCTTTCCAGTATTAAGGTTAAGAGGAGATTACTTAGCTATTGTTACCTTGGGGTTTGGTGAAATTATTCGAATCCTACTAAATAACTGGACTGCACTCACAGGTGGGCCAAATGGCATTGGTCAAATTCCAAAGCCTACGCTATTTGGGCTTGAGTTTGGCCGGCGTGCTAAAGAAGAAGGTAATATTCCTTTTCATGAGTTTGTTGGAATTCCTTATGACAGTAGTTATAAAGTTATCTTTTTATATATCTTGGCAGTTCTTTTAGTGTTAGCAACTTTATTTGTTATCAACCGAGTATTGAGAATGCCCTTGGGTAGAGCTTGGGAAGCCTTGAGAGAAGATGAAATTGCCTGTCGGTCACTTGGCTTAAACCCAACTGTAATTAAGCTATCTGCGTTTACTATGGGAGCAACTTTTGCTGGATTTGCAGGTGCTTTTTTTGCCGCGAGGCAGGGGTTTATTAGTCCTGAGTCTTTTACATTTATTGAGTCAGCCATTATCTTGGCGATTGTTGTATTAGGAGGAATGGGGTCTCAAGTGGGGGTTATTTTAGCTGCAATAGTGATGACTGTATTACCTGAATTAGCAAGAGAGTTTCAGGAATATCGGATGTTATTATTTGGTTTACTAATGGTGCTTATGATGATTTGGCGTCCTTCAGGCTTATTACCTATGAAACGACCAAAAATTGAGCTAGCCAGGTTATAATATGTTAAATGCCAAAAATCTAACTATGTGTTTTGGTGGGTTGGTTGCAGTAGATAATGTTGAGCTTTCTATTGATAAGCACCAAATTGTTTCTATGATAGGCCCTAATGGTGCAGGTAAAACAACCGTATTTAATTGTTTGTCTGGCTTTTATAAGCCAACATCTGGAGAAATATTATTTGAAAATAACCCTATTCATAACTTACCTGGCTTTAAAATAGCGCGTAAAGGGTTGGTTAGAACCTTTCAGCATGTGCGATTATTTAAAGAAATGACCGCAATAGAAAATTTATTAGTAGCGCAGCATTATAATTTAAATACTAATTTATTTTCAGGGCTGTTCAAAACCCCAAGTTTTAGAAAAAGTGAAGCGATAGCCTTAGATAATGCTGCATTTTGGCTTGAACAGGTGCAACTGATTCAGATGGCTAATAGACCTGCGGGTAATCTTGCTTATGGACAGCAGCGTCGTTTAGAAATCGCAAGGTGTATGGTTACCCATCCCAAGTTGCTTATGTTGGATGAGCCTGCTGCAGGACTAAATCCAAAAGAAACCAATGAACTGGATGAGTTAATTCTCATGCTTAGAAATGAAAATGGTATAACGGTCTTATTGATTGAGCATGATATGAAACTGGTAATGGGAATCTCGGATAAAATTATTGTAATTAATCAAGGAAAGCATTTAGCAACAGGCACACCTGATGAGATAAAAGCAAATCGTGAGGTTATTAATGCTTATTTGGGGGAAGAATAGGGTGTTTACCAATATGCTGGTAAAGGTGGCTTATGCTGAAAGTTGAAGGTATCTCAGCTCATTACGGTAAAATTCAAGCATTAGATAAAGTAAGTATTGAAGTTGAAGAAGGTGAAATCGTTACGTTAATTGGTGCCAATGGTGCTGGTAAAACAACGCTACTAATGTCTATTTGTGGTGATCCCCGAGTATCTGAAGGCTCTATTCATTATCTCAATCAAGATATTACACAGCAACCTACGTCTAAAATTATGCGCTCAGGTATCTCAATAGTTCCAGAAGGTAGGAGGATTTTTGCGCGTTTAACTGTTGAAGAAAATCTTCATATGGGAGGTTTTTTTACCGAGCCTAGGACATTTGATGAACGACTTAATTTTGTTTACCAACTTTTCCCTCGCCTTAAAGAAAGAGAAAAGCAACGAGGAGGCACAATGTCAGGTGGCGAGCAGCAAATGCTTGCTATTGCCAGAGCATTAATGAGTCAGCCTAAACTCTTGTTTCTTGATGAGCCATCTCTTGGTTTGGCCCCCATTGTGATTCAACAGATATTTAGTATCATCCAACGGTTAAGGGATGAAGGTGTCACTATATTTTTAGTGGAGCAAAATGCAAACCAGGCTTTAAGATTAGCTGATAGAGGGTATGTATTGGAAAATGGTAGAGTTGTATTACAAGATGTTGGCAGTAAGCTACTAACAAATAATGATGTAATTAAAGCATACTTAGGTGGTTAAAAAATACCAGCAGCAATCGATCACTTATACAGCTTAATACTACTACCTAATCAATTGTACTGGTTACAATTTACTTTAAACATGCCAATAAATCGCACGGGACGTCAGTTATTTTATTAGAAAAGTGTTGTTAAAATATATACGACGAAAGGAGAATAAAAACTGATTTAATTTTGAGCTATGTTACGTTAAATGTCTATAGACTTTTGGGTTAATACTTATTTTCGGTATTCAGGTTAGGTGCTTTTGGTTGGTAATTTGATATTCCTAACTAAAGGTATAAAGAGCCCGATCACAGGCTCTTTATAATTAAACTTAAATAGCGAGTTGTTGGATACTATCAATAAAAATAGCTCCCATTAATGAGTCACCTTTCAAATAATCATAACGCTCACTTTGACCTTCGAGTTGGTCAGAAACTCTATCTGCCATTCTGGGTCGATCTATATTGATATTAAATCGCTCAGGCTTTTGGAAAGTATGTTGTATCTGGCTCTGCGGTTCTTGCCAGTTAGTCCCGGCGCAGTGGTCATATAGTTCTTGTAAGGCTAGGCTGTCTACATTATAAAAATGATCAATTGTTATACTTTGGTTCATGGTGGCTTCCTTTCCCTTTAAGAGAGTGCTGTTATTGACGCACTCCCGGATTTAGTTACACTGCTTTAGCATAGCTAGGCATAATATATGCCAACTTTTTAGCTAACCTTGGTTTTTATTTTTTTAATTAGGTCTCTGCTAAACTGGTTCATCACACAAACAACATTAGTCTACTGTATAAATATTTCATTGATATAAATTAACTTTGCATTCAATAATGCCATCTACATTTCAGTGTGGATACTCTCTAGCGTATTGCTAGCATATAAAAAGAGGCTACTTAGCTGGGGTTGCTTGAATACTAAACTACTGACAGGTTATTTTGAAGCTTATTACGAGAAGTTAGCCTGTAGGCTTGCACTAATTTAAAGTAATGCACACCATTTTGGCGCATATTAATAGTGAGGAAGCGTTCAAATATGCTCTTTATTACACTCTTTCAAGTGTATATACCCTTCACGAATGATCTCTAGGTTTTGTTATCTTCACTCCTCGCCCTGCCCCAATTACCTAGTGTTTGTAAGCTCATGGCTTCGTCACTCGATGGTTGCACCTAAAAACCATTCGTATTGGGTATCGATATACAGCTTATAAGCATTTCAAGAAATTAAACCAAGTGATACTTAACAAACTTCTTGTGCTTTCTATGATAATAAGAAGTAAATATTTCACATTTATGTAATGAAAAACCGAGAGATAGGCTTTATAACAGTTTTTTCATTGCAGTCACCTGGATATTACGCTTATAAATCATTTTTGGTATAGCAGATTGAGACTCGCTGTTGTGGGGACTATTAGTATTTTTCTACATCAAAAGTGAATCGTGACCAGTATATTTTGAGGGAGAGGAGTTTTGGTGGCCTTCTTAAAACGTAGTTTTATTTTGCTCATAGTTTTATCTTTGAGTAGCTGTGCTGAGTTTCAGCCTTCAAATACTTTTATGGGGTCACTATTGGGTGCCGGGGTTGGTGCAGGTATAGGTTATGCCGCTTGTAAAGATAAGAGTAAAGTTGCTCGAAGGAACTGCATGATTGGTGGTGGTTTAGCGGGGGGCATCATTGGTGGAGTCGTTGGCTCCTATATGGATAGTAGTGACCAGCAACGGGCTTATCAGGGGCTGCGTTCAACTCCCTCGAAAAAACAGTATCATTGGACGAACCCTCGAACGGGTAATCGATTCACCATTAAACCTCTGAATAAGCAATCAAAAAAAGGTTCTACTTGTCGTGATTACTTAGTCTGGAGCAGGCCAAAAGGGGCGAAGAAAGCCCATAGGCAAAGAGGCTCAACATGTTACTAATCAGTTGGCTGTTGTCTAATAAAAGGCTTAAATTGAAGTATTGATAATATGATGAAGAGTAAGTGTTCCTATTGGTCAATATTGTTTGGTTGTGTATTTATATCAAGCTGTATGCTTGCTCCACAGACAGGAGTTGAGCAGCGCCTTTATGATGATACTCAAGCATTGCTTGAGTTTCAGTTAATGGATGGTGAAATAGCCAGTTGGGAAGATAAAGAGCAACCTGGAGTAGAAAGAAATCTGGCCATTTTTCTTACCCATCACTACCGAGGAAAAGTTTGTCGGGATTATTATACGGTGATTGTTGATCATGGCCGCCAACAACCAAAAGTATATGGTACCACCTGTAAATTGCCTAATGGGCAATGGCAAGCAGTGAGATGGAGTAAATCTACAAAAGCAGTTAATTCTGGTCGTAAAGCTCAACGACGATATCAGAATTTAAAGCAGCTTGGAAAGCAGTTGAAATATAAAGGCTATGCTGGTAATTACCGTTTACCTACAGGGTTGGCAAAAGCCAGCCAGCGGGCAGAGAAAAAATACCGCTTACCACTAAGGCAATATATAGATACTGCCGCTAAGCGTAATAACCTAAGCCCTGTATTAGTGCATGCTGTTGTAAAGACGGAATCAAACTACAATCCACGCGCTGTATCACGGGTAGGAGCGAAAGGCTTAATGCAGTTGATGCCTGCTACAGCAAAAGAAGTGGGTGTACGTAATCCATTTAATGCTCAGCAAAATGTTCATGGTGGTAGTCGTTATTTAAAGAAAATGCTAACTCGGCCGGGTATTAATGGCAATGTGGCATTAGCGCTAGCGGCTTATAATGCAGGCTATGGTAACGTACGTCGCTATGGCTATAAAGTGCCACCATATCGAGAAACAAAGGCATATGTAAAGCGGATAGTAGGGCTTATGCATTCAAGCTAACCCTTTAATATTTTTGAATTTATTTTATAAGCGCAAAGATAGCGCTTATAAAATAGGAAGAACCTATACACCAGCGACAATTTCCTTATTAAAGCTCTTCTCACAGTATTTGCATTTTAAGAATATGGCATTATTTGTCTGTTTAACCGAAAAATAACTTTTTACAGGCTCTGTTAAAGAGATACAGTTTGAGTTAGGGCAGGAAAAAATCCCTTCTATAGCATCGGGTATAACCATTTTAAATTTATCAATGACTTTATAATCTTCAATGACATTGATGGTAGCGCTAGGTGCAAATAATGCTAATTGATAGGCTTCATGCTCTGAAAAAAGTCTGTTTTCAACTTTGATAAGATCTTTAAAACTGAAGTTTTTGCTGGGTAAATTAAAACCAACCGTAATTTTTTGTTTGCCTTCAATTAAATGTAACTGCTTAAGAATTTTAATACCTTGCCCGGAAGGAATATGGTCTATCACTGTGCCAGTGCGGATAGCTTCTACCATTAATTTATTAGCCATGATGCTACCTACCCTTTAACTAATGATTGATTTAATACCAGACTTAACAATGCTTCTCGAGCATAGACACCATTTTTTGCTTGCTCAAAGTAATAAGCGTAGCGGGTTTCATCGACGGCCACGTCGATTTCGTCTACCCGAGGCAACGGGTGTAAAATTTTCATATTGCTTTTAGGGTTAGTAAGTTGAGCTTTTCCTAAAATATATTTGGCAGCAATGTGTTGGTATTCAGTTTCATCAAAGCGTTCTTTTTGTACTCGGGTCATGTAGATAATATCTGCCTGAGGAATAATTTCTTCGAAATTATTGCAAGTCTGAAAATTAACATGCCGTTCGTTAAGCTCTGCCAAAATATAATCTGGCATGGCTAAAGCACTAGGGGATAAAAATTGAAACTGGCAGTTAAATAATGAAAGGGCTTGTGCCAGTGAATGAACAGTGCGGCCATATTTCAGGTCACCTACAAAAGCAATATTCAGATTATCCAAACGTTGTTGGCACTCATAAATACTGAATAAATCTAATAAGGTTTGTGTAGGGTGTTGGTTGGAACCATCGCCACCATTAATTATGGGAACAGATGAAAACTCACTGGCTAAGCGTGCGGCACCTTCTTTAGGGTGTCGAATGATGACAGCATCTGCATAGGAGGAAATAATACGAATGGAGTCCGATAATGTTTCCCCTTTTTTGCCAAGTGATGTATTAGTTCCGCTGTCAAAGCCAATAACAGTTCCTCCAAGCCTTTGTATTGCAGTCTCAAAAGATAGCCGAGTCCGGGTGGAGGGCTCAAAAAAACAACTGGCAATCACTTTGTTTTTTAGTGCGTCATGCTTTGCAGCGTGTTTTAGCTGCTCGGCTGTAGTGATAATCAGCTCCAACTGGGCACGGGTTAAGTCAGAGATTGAGATAATGTGTTGTTGAAATAATGGATTCGACATAGCAACACTCTCATTATATAAGCCAAAAAAAAGCCCCTAAGTTAGGGGCTTGAATAAAAAACGTGCTAACTGCACTTGTAAACAGTTGGTTTGGTTGTAGTATGAAAAAGTCTTAATAAAATTTGATTTCATATTAAGTACTACAATTGATCCAGTTGGCTATCAATTAGCTTACAGCTTGCCTTTGGGTTATTTAAAGGCAGCCCTAGAGGTTACAGATTACTGAAACCTTATTGAGTATGAGTAATAGTTTAGCTGAACTCTTTGCCGTTGGACTTTTCTTGCCATTTTATACTAGAGTACCTGTTAAGCAAGTGCCGCACAAAATTCACGGAATTTTACAGGTTGATGAAGAAAACTCAACTCTTTTTTATTATGTAGTATCTCAACTTGCTATGCGGGCGTAAAAACACGTACTGTGTTGTGTTTGCCTCGTATAGGAATATCTCCGATTTCTTTAAAAAAAGCTTGGCTACACTGTCGAACTGTGGTTTCTGAGACCAAGATAGCTGTACCATATTCTTTATTTAAGCTTTCCAGGCGAGCAGCCAGATTAACTGAGTCGCCATGTACGGTGTAGTTCAATTGATCTTGAGTACCAACGCTTCCTGCAATAACTTCACCTGTGTTGATGCCTATCCGACACTGTATGTTAACGCCATTGAAATATTCTTGTTTTAGTTGAGTTTGAATAGCTATGCTAGCATTTACAGCTTGGTTGGCATGATCTGGCTGAGGGTTAGGGATGTTAAATATCGCTAAAATAGCATCGCCTTGAAACTGAGTGATAACGCCGCCATGCTTGTCTAGTACTTCTGCCGTTAGTGAGAAATACTGATTCAGTACTGTAACTAACTGGCTAGGTGATAACTGTTCAGCCATGCTGGTAAAGCCCACTATATCTGAATAGAAGATAGTAGCGGTATGGATTTCTGGTGTGACCTGGCCGTTGGCAGCCAGAATTTTTTTTGCAATATCAGTGGGTACATATTGACCAAATAACCGTCTGACTTCTTCATGCTCTTTGAGTTTATTGATCATTTGGTTGTAAGCAGTTGCTACTGAGTCAAACTCGGCAATGGGGTGATGGGGAAGTTTTTCTAGATCAGTAACTGCCATATCTGCAATGTTATCGAAGCCACTAGCAATGCGCTTGAAGTCTTTACCAATCCGATTACCAAACCAGAAGGCCAATAGAACAAATACAATTAGCAGCACTATACCAACGACCAACAATTTGACCATTGTCTTGATAGGCTCAAATACCTGTTCGTGAGCCAAGTGGATACCAACTAGCCATGGTTTGCTACTAAAACCACTCAGCCCCTGAAAAATAAAATAATAACGGTTATCTTGCCAGTGAACCCGATGTTCATTGAAGCTTCCTTTACCAATCAGATACTGATGATGATTGTTGTTTTGCCAAAATATTGAAAGAGGGCTTTCTGTCAATTCAGTGAGTTTGGGTATTGGCTGTAAGGGAGTAAAAGGTAATTGAATGGGCTGATTGGGTTCAGCTACTGCAATTGCTTGTTGCTGTTGGTCAATAATGAAAATAGGCTTTTTAAACTCATGACTAATTGTGGCTATTAGTTGGTTTAGCTTAGTAAGACTGATGCCTGCAACCAGTACGCCTCGGGTTTTATCTGGCAGTAATACTGGGCGTAGTATGGGAATGATACTTTGTTTTAGTTCATGAGAATAAACAGGATCAAGCCATTGGTTTTGGTGGTTAATAGTGGTGTTGTTTAAGGCCTCTTGTAAAGGTTGGTAACTGAGCCAATAATCAGTTACCAACAATTGTTTCTTTCGGTTATAAAACCGAGAAAAGTATAGGTCATCCACATAGGCAATTCCTACTGACTGTGGCACAGCAGCTAAGGTACCATTCATCATTTTATTAAACTCTGGTGAGTTGTCTACTTGTAGTGTACCTGACTCTAAAATAGAGGCGGCATAATCAAGCTGCTCATTAATGGGGTTTAGGTATTCAGAAACCTGCTCTTTGATAGCGAATAGGGAAACTGTAGCCAGCTCTTCAAGTAAGATCATGGTGTTTTTTCGTGTGCTAGATATCCCTAAATAAAGCACTAAACCCACGGCAATGAGTAAGATTAAACCAAAGCCAATACTTAAAATAGAGCTAATTGAAGGTTTTCTCATGGCCCTCATTCACAATGAAAGATAGAAGAACAGTCATACTCATCAACTGTTGTATCCTTTATGAAGTTTAAAATCAGTATTATTACAAACAATACTACTTTATCACTTAGATGATTTTGATAACACCGTGTTTTACTTGGTTAATATACCCAATACGAATGGCTTTTAGGTGTCTCTATCGAGTGACGAAGCCTTATGAGCCTATGAATAATAGGTGATTGTGGAGAGGAATGAAGATAACAAAACCTAGAAATCAATTGTGAAGGGTATAGATAGGTATAGAAGTAGCTGGTATGGCTTATAGCTGGAGAATAGTGAATGCTTTAAAGTATATAAGTGTTGCTGCAAAAGCCTTCATGCCACTAAAAGGATTTGTAGTCAGTCAATACAGTTTGTGAGTGGTTGCTTGTAATGATGTAGCTTTAATTTATTTATAGCGTTTTGCGTAGGATACAAATTAAGTACCTGTGGGTGAATGGTAATGTATGACTATAAACTGTAATAACCCACGCTGGGGTCAATAAAAATGCAGTTTTACTTACACTTAGAAATAATGACGCATATTGTTCGATTATAATGATATGGGTTTCAACCGTCGTACAGTAAAAGCTTCATCAAATCTAAATAAAGAAAATAGTTTAACTATACGCTATTACAGCGTGTTGGTTTTTCTTTGCTGAAATTTAAATATTTTTTATGTTGAGTAGAACTCCTAAACAGAGTTGTCTTATGCTAGCTTTCTTTTACATCAATAATATCAGTATAGTTATGGCTTTATAGGTCAATATAAGGGTGCCTCTAAAATTTAAATATAGCTTTAATTTTAGAGATGCTCTATAGAGGGCCTTGGATTTATAGCCAAAGCGAATTTTTTCGGGGCGGCCGTCGAACGATGAGGCCCCATGAGTTTATGTATTTATAAATGATTGGCAAGATTTAATCAGTAACAAAAATTGCGATAAATATTATTGTACAGTTAATTATAACTGTTTGATTGCTGCTATCAATCACTTGTTGCTTTTATCCTTTTTTGAGGATAGCTCTATTAGTTGCAAGGGTAGTAATAGTAGCAATGTGTTAGGGACGTTCATCTTTGCCTAAAAATCTTCATATTGGTTATAGTTCAATAGCTAATCAGAATAGTGTGAAAAAAATCAAGTTTTTTAACTAACCCGCGTCTCATATTTAAAAACTATTAAGCAACAAGTGATGTAGTTGTCAGAACCTCCTGCCTAGGAAGCTATAGAATTCACGAAGATGAAGTCGAGTGATTCTCAATTTTTTAATTAAACTCGACACAGTAATTGTGGTAAATGTAAGCGCTATTTAAATCCATGTGTTTAGAATATTATGGGTTAAATACAGAAGCTTTGATTATATGACTGGTTCAAATATAATGTGTGACCTGCCTTTAAATTATAAATGGCAGCTAATGATGCGCTTAATTATCGGTTGATTTATGGTGCTTGCTTGTCATCCGGGTGAGTGAATTAGTATGTTTTGAATTAATGGATTGAGTGGAGGTTTTTTGTTAATAATGGATGATTAAGTTTTTATATGATTATAGATCAGCTGTAAAAATAGTTGACTGTATTTTCTGTAACAAATAAATGGCTCGTTTATATAACTGACAATATCATTAATCACTGAACTTAAGAGTGATTTTGTAATTCGAGACTTTTTACTACCGACTATAATTTGGCTTACAACTAATATAACTCTAGACAATAATTACTGGACAGGATATGTGCAGCATTAGCTGAAACCAGTAATTGATCAAAAGGCTTAAATAAGATGTTATTAGCCTTAATATAGAGTGATGTAACCCACCATTAGGTAGCGGAATAAAGCCTCGTATGGCAATGGTCTGTAAGTGATGAATTGTCAACCGGATACATGGAGGAAGGTTTGTGCTACTTCGCAGTCTAAGACTGGTGATAGCGTTCATAATAACACCTGTCGCAGTTGCCAACACTACGTCTAATCACACGCCTAATAATCAACAGTACCATCATCTGTCGAAGGCGTTACAACACTATAAACAGTTGGAAGAATCTGGTGCGTGGAGCCAACTACCCACTTATTCTCAGGTTTTAACTCTGGATCCGGTAAAAAGAGCAGCACTGTTACATAACCTACTGCTATTGACTGGGGATATAGTGAAACCGGGGGGCTCTTTGCAAAAAGGCTTAATCAGTTTTCAAGCCCGGCATAAGCTACCATCTAGTGGCATACTGGATTATAAGAGTTATCAGGCATTGGCGCGTCCACCTGAAGAAAAAGCAGCGATTATTGCCAAAAATCTTACGCGGTTGGACCAGTTACCAGAAAACATGGGAGATCGCTATGTGTTGGTAAACATAGCTGACTATAGTTTGAAGTTGGTAGAAGACAGTAAAACCAAATTAACAATGAAAGTTATTGTGGGTAAAAAAGCTCGGCAGACGCCAATCTGGGCTGACACGATTAAGTCGATAGTTGTAAACCCGCCTTGGAATGTACCAAGAAAAATAGCGGTGAAAGATATTTTACCAAAGCTAAGGCGACAGCCTGACTTTTTGCAAAATCATAATTTTCTTGTCTTGAGAGGGTGGGGGCAAAATGCCCAAATGGTTCCCCCTTATTCACTAGTCGAATCAGGAATGCCTTGGCAAAAAGTGTCGTATAAACGGTTTCCATATCGGTTAAAGCAACTTCCTGGGCCGGGAAATGCGTTAGGGCGGTTTAAATTTGACTTTCCAAATAAACACTCTGTTTACTTGCATGATACATCTCAGCCTCATTTATTTCGGCAAAATAACCGGGCATTAAGCTCAGGTTGTGTGCGGGTAGAAAAACCAAGGGAGCTGGCTGAGAGCTTGTTGGGACTCAATCGAGGGTGGCAGCCGACAAAGCTGGATAGGTTGTTGGATACAAGTAGAACCGTTACATTGAGGTTAGAGCAACCTATTCCCATTTATTTGGCTTATATGACGGCTTGGGTTGATACACTTGGTAAAGTGCATTTTGCCAAGGATATCTATGGGCATGATCAAAGGCCGCTTGAGGTAGCCAGACGTTAGTTTGGTTGGATTCTAGCCCATACCTACGTGGGCTAGATTATACCCTTCCCATTTATTACGCAGAAATAACCCCACTCCAAAATACCTTGCGCTAACCTGAATATTTCACTAGTCCTCAGAAGTTCACCATTGCAGCCCAATGAAAGAATATCTGGCGAAAGGGTATACATTGACTTTGTTTGCTTATAGTTTAGCTGCCTGTTAAGTAGCACTAATAAGGTATTTATCCATTCATGAATAAAGCAAGTGGCAGTCACTATGTCATGAGTGATGAGCTAGTGAACAGTGGAGAAGTAGAGCACTGTTGGCTAGTAGGTCCTTTTCCAGAGCATCAACCCTTCTGCGATTACCTTTTTTATTTTGCTTACCATTTTGCTAACAATGTTCATGTTGTTGTAAAGAGTATTACTGAGAAGCAGAAGGTTAGCCAGAGGTATCCTTTTGCCCATATCCATTTGGGGGCCCGAGTTAGTTTCTCTGCGGTTGTGGTATCAGAGACTGGTAGAGTGAAAGCCAACCAGTTTTTTATAGTGTTTAAAGATGCTGACTGGGTAATGGCAAAAAGCGTCGGCATGACTCCATTACCTATTGAGAAAATGCTTGTTAATGCTGAACTACTCCAGACGGTTGCTTTTCAGCCCAGTTCAATATCTGCTAACTCATTAACACAAAAGCCAGTTAAACCAAGACAATACCTACCTGTTAGTCACAATAAAGTAGCTATTATGGGGCCGGAATCTGCTGGTAAATCGACGCTAGCTTTAGCGTTAGCGCAACAACTGAAGCTTCCATTGGTTAATGAGTATGCAAGGCTTTGGTTGTCATACCAAGATGATGTTGGTGGCTATGAAGATATTGCCTTAATTGCCAAAGTACAGCAGGCTTTTGAACAAACTGTTTCAGCGCAATCGGAAATAGCATTGTTTGATACCGGCCCTATGACGACCCAGGTTTGGAGCCAGATGTTATTTGGCAAAGTGCCTGAGTGGCTGGTAAAGCAGGTTCAACAAGATTGCTATGCCTTAGTATTGCTTGTTGCCCCTGACATACCCTGGCACTTTGATCCTCAGCGTTGCCAGCCTGCACTAGAAACGCGAGAGCGTTTTTTTCAGCTATGTGAAACATTATTAGGCCAGCTTGCTATTAGCTATCAGGTTATTTCGGGAGCAGACCGGTTTGAGCAGGCAAAGCAGGCCCTAATAACTAAATTTTCTTGTATTAGCTGCTGATTTCTAAACTGCCAGTTTATTAACCACTAGGTATTCAGTAGAATGGCCCGAATCCTAGCGCTTCATCCTATTTATCAAAGTTACTTAAGTAAGATGCAGCACAAGCCTTAATGGCTATTAAAAATTGAACGAACCAATACGCAGAAGTCCTTTCACTCATGTTAAGTAATGATTCATTAGCCCAGCTGAAACAATTAAAACAACAACTCAAGGCTCAAAAAAAACTATTTCAAGGGAAAGTAAAAGACTCTCCTCTTAAGACAACTACTGTCCAATTGGATGATGGCAGACAAGCATTATTGAATGCAGAAGAAGCACAAAAAGTTCTCCCTCATGATTTGGTGAAAGTGACTGTAACAGGGGGGAAAGGCAGCCAACTGACTGCTGAGATAGAAGAGTTAGTGCGTAGTGACTTTAAAGAATTCACAGGCAAGATAGTAATAAAAGGCAAAGCTGTTTTTGTTGATCCTGACTATGGACGGATGAGCCGCTGGATATTTATCCCACCTAAACAACGGGGTAAAGCACAAGCAGGGGATTATGTTCGTTGTCGTCTGATACAGCACCCAATAAAAAATGGAAAACCACAGGCAGAAGTGCTCACGGTGATTGGCAGTGATAAGCAGTCTGGTATTGAAGCAAGCTATGTCATTAACAAGTATCAACTCCAAGATGGTTGGTCAGAGACTGTACAGCAGCAGGTTGAACAGATTCTGGCTACTAGCGTGCGAGATAAAGTCACTGAGCAACACCAAGACTTAACAACTACCCCTTTTGTGACTATTGATTCAGCAACGACTCAAGATATGGATGATGCATTGTTTGCTGAAGCCAATGAAGATGGCAGCTGGCGGGTAATAATTGCAATTGCTGATCCCGCGAGTTGGGTGGAACCAGGTTCACCGGTTGATCAAGCTGCCCGTGAGCGTGGTATGTCTGTTTATCTACCTGGTAGTACGCTAGCTATGCTGCCAGAAGCCTTATCTAATGATCGTTGCTCTTTAATGGCTAACCAAGAGCGGTTAGCTTTGGTTTGTGAGATGCAGCTAGCAACAGATGGCGAAATTAAAAGTTATCAATTTTACCCTGCTGTAGTTTGCTCAAAGGCAAAGCTTAGCTATGAGTTGGTAAGTGAGTATATCGAGCAGGGAAATAAAGCTGCATTGGGTGAAGATAGCGAAACGCTAGCGAAAACGGTTGATTCCCTTTATACGGTGCAACAGGTATTAACTCAGTATCGTGAGCAGCAAGCAGTTAGTTTTGACAATAAGCCTGACTACAAGCTGGTGCTGAATGAACAGCAAAAAATAGCCAGCATTGAAAAACAGCAGCGGTTTACAGCTCATAAACTAGTTGAAGAATGTATGGTGGCTGCTAATCGTTGTGCAGCTCAGTTTATCAAAACGAAAGCGGCTAGCTCAGGTATATATATTACCAATGCAGGTCTGAGAAAAGAGCGCCTGGACGATGTGGCTAAATTGCTTGAACAACAACTACCCACGTTCGATTTTGCCCAGCTATCCGATCCTATGGGCTATCGTCAGGTATTGCTTGCGCTTAATAACCATGCCACTGAGGTGCCAGTAAAAGCAATTCTTAGTCGTCAGTTAGAGCGTAGCTTATTCAGTAATGAGCCGTTACCTCATGCTGGAATGGGGTTTGATATTTATACAACATTTACTTCTCCTATCCGTAAATATAATGATTTATTAATGCATCGCTTGATTAAAGCATTATTGCTTAGTCAGCCAGTAGAGCCGATAGCTAATGAAGTTCTTGAGCAGTTGCAACAACAACAATATCGTACTCGCCAGGCAACGAATGAAATGGAGCAATGGTTGATTTGCCAATATTTACAAGATAAAACAGGCGAGGTATTTCAAGGTAAAGTAGTTCAGCTTAATAGCTTTGGTTTTACTGTCCGGTTAGATGATAATGGTGTTGAAGGGTTTGTAGATGCCCGAAAACTACCACAAAGCTATAGCTTTGATCCTTTGTATCAAACTCTTCATAGCAAAGATAAAGAGCAGCGTTTTACTTTAGAACAAACCGTTAGCGTACAACTATTACAGGCTGATGTTAAGCGGCGTAGTGTTCGATTTACTTTAGTAAATTAGGCTCATTAGAAAGAAAAGCAAAAGCCACATAACTAAAACAAGGTATATGGCTTTTGCTTTAAAGGTTTATTTAACTTATTTATTTTTTATACCCACCAGCCATTAAGTCTTCTCGCCATTTTTGATCTAGTCCCTCATCCTTAAGCTTTTTTAGTCCTGCATTAAATATTTTTAATAATTCCTCATTGTCTGCTTTTTGCTTAGAAAATAATAAGTGCCCAGTAGACTCCACAAGAGGTTTAGGATGGAAAGTAATCAAATGGAGTGATGTTTCATCAAACTTATCAGCAAGCAGGCCATACCCTGCCACTGTGCCCATGGGGAATAGATCTACTCGAGAAGCTAATAGCTTTTTAAAGTTTTTATCATCACTGGAGGCGGTGCTGATTTTTATGGTGCCATTTTCTCCTGCTTCCCAAAATTCTTTGGTATAAGTGTACCCTGTGGTGGCACCAATCGTTTTGTCTTTTAAGTCTGCTACTGTGTTCCAGTCAGCTAACGGGTTAGTTTTTAAATGAAAGAAAACAGTTTTTTCGGTAGATACTGGATCACTATAGTAAAAGTCTTTTTCTCGATCAGGAGACTTAAACCAAAAAGAGGTAGCGTGGAACTCTCCTTTTTTAGCTGACTCATAAGCTCGTTTCCAAGGAAAAAACTTAAACTCTACGGTATAGCCTTCACGCTTGAATGCTTCATTAACAATGTGGCTGACATAGCCAAGATGTTTAAGTTTTTTAGAAACCCAGGGGCTATACTCACCCGTAGAAATAGTCACTGTTTTATCTGCATAACTGTTTAGGGAGTAAACGCTTGCAATTGAAGCGAACAGAGCATAGCAGGCTATTTTCTTCATAAATATCATTATTACTACCTATGCAAGTGGCACCACTTTTAGATGAGAGTAGTACAAAATTCTAGAAAAAGTAGTTGGGTATTACAAAATCAGATCCTGTACTAATGCATCAGTTTAAAATGATAAAACCAGTGATGGTTGAAAAAGAGAGTAACTTAAGGGCAAACAGTAACAAAACTAAAAATACTGAAGAGTATTCTCGCATTGAGTCGGGTGGATATTTCCTGTTATATATATGAACGAAATAAAATGGACTAGTACAAAAGGACGAGGCAATAATAATGAAACTTTATTCATGGGGGCTAGCAGGGGTAATGCTAACAGGGGCTGTTGTTGGAGTTGCCCATACGAGTGATGACCTTATTAGCCAACCAAAAAAAACAGTAAAAGCTTTCTTTCCCAATCTAACTAAAGCGCATCAGGCCGTTGTGCAGTTTGATACCCTTGAATCTGACTATCAAACAGGGTATTTGACAATTGCAGCTACTTCTCAAGAGCAGCAAAAGTTGCTTAGGATGGGCTTTAAGTTAGAACCATATCCAGGCTATCAGGAGAAATTAGATAACATTCGAAATCGAGCAGACAATGACAGTGGTATACCTGGTTACAGTTGTTATCCAACAGTTGAGGAAACTTTTCAGCAAATAGTAGCTTTTCAAGCAAAATATCCAGATTTAGTGCAGGTGGTTGATATTGGTGACTCATGGGGTAAAAGCAATAATCAAGGAGGCTATGATTTACTGGTACTTAAGTTGACTAATCGCACCCATGATGTTGAGCCTAAACCTAAGTTAATGATTAACAGTGCTATTCATGCCAGGGAGTATGCAACGGCGGGTTTGACTTTAACCTTTGCTCAACAGTTATTATCTGGATATGGCAAAGAAGCAGATGCTACCTGGGTTTTAGATCATCATGAGGTTCATATTTTGTTACAGGCTAATCCTGATGGTCGAAAAAAAGCGGAGCAGGGGATATTATGGCGTAAGAATGTAAACCTGGATGCAAAGTGTGCTTGGAGCAGTAACCGCACAGGGATTGACTTAAATCGTAACTTTAGTTATGCCTGGAATACGACCAGCAGTGGTTCAAGTGGTAATGTTTGTAATGATACCTATCGTGGCACTGCTGCTGGCTCAGAACCTGAAGTGCAAGCACTTGAAGCGTATTTAAAAGAAATCTTTCCAGATCGACGTGGGTCAGATCGTGATGATCCCGCACCAGAAGACACTCGTGGTATTCACCTAGATATCCATAGTCACGGCAAGTTAGTGCTTTGGCCTTGGGGCACTAAGGGAAGTAATGCACCTAATCATTTGGCTTTACAAACCTTGGGGCGTAAGTTTGCTTATTTTAATGATCATACTCCTTATCGGTCAGTTGAGTTGTATGAAACTGATGGTACCAGTGATGGCGCGAGTTATGGTGAGCTAGGGGTGGCTGCATTGACTTTTGAATTAGGAAAAGCATTTTTTGAGTCTTGTGATTATTATCGGAAGGAGATTTTACCCACCAACTTACCAGCACTTATGTATGCGGCCAAAGTTGTAAGAAGCCCTTATAAAACACCGGCGGGCCCAGATATTGTTGATTTAAAGCAGCAGGCATTGGGAGATGGACTTAGCCAAACCATTGAACTGGTTGCAACAGCTGATGATCGTCGATATAGCAATAAAAGAGGAACAGAACCAACTCAATCTATTCAAAAAGTAGCTTATTTTATTGATGAACCACCTTGGTTAGCAAATACCCCCAGTGGTTGGTTTGAAGCTGTTGATGGTAGTTTGAATCAACCGGTTGAGTCAGTTAAAGCTATTCTTGATACTGCAGGTTGGAGAAAAGGAAAGCATACGGTGTATGTAAGTGCACAAGATACAGATAATAATTGGGGAGCAGTAAGCGCGATATTTGTTGATAAAAAGTAAATAATTAAAAAAGAGATGCCCCAGCTTTGTTAGTGGGGCGTATTAGATACAGTACTTATTTAATAATTTACTGCACGGCTATTCCCACAGCGCCTCCAGATATTGATAGCCCATTTTCAAAAGTACCTAGCGGGTTTAGCTTTGAACGTCTAACAGAGTACGCACTAATAGAACCGTTAGCTGCATTGACAACATATAGGTAACGACTGAATTTATCCATGGTTAAATCTACTGGATTTTCAAGGCCAGTGGCTGCCGTTTGGTTGGCTATTGTTACTTTTCCATTTCTTTTTACATAGTAGGTAGAAATTGTACCGCTTCCGTTATTACTTACAAATGCATAACGATTAAGTCTGTCTAAAGTAATCCAGCAGCTAAGGGCTTGTTGATTTGGTATGGAGGAACTAACAGGATTAAATGCTTTATTTGGATACGAGTAATATTGGTAAGCGTTTGGCTTATAGGAAGAAACAGCGCCGACATTTAAGTCTCCAGGGCTGCCTGCACCGAAAGCCTCAGCTATTAAAAGCCGGTTTCTTCTGGTAACAGTAAAACCAAAAGGCGTTGAACCACTGGAGTTAGTGGTGATGGCTTGCTGGCTGGGGCGGCCTTCATCATCTAAATCAAACAGTTGAACTTGGTTGAGACCTTTAATCGTAACAATTAAACGGTCTTCATTTTGATCAAAGCCAATTTGTGCCGGAGAAGTTGCAAAAAAAGGTGGATTGCTACTATTCGCATTTAAATTTCGAGTGGAATTGTCAATAGGTGTCAACTGTCCGGAATCATGATTAAATCTAAAGCCTGTAATATTGCCCTGGCCACCAGCATTGAGTACATATAAATAATCTTCAGATATAGCAAGACTAACAGGAAAACTACCGCCAGATGGAAAGTTTCCACCAGTAGTCTGTATTACCCGCTCTAATTGATAATCTACCTCATTATTTGCAACTCTTGTCATAACTTCAAAGACAGTAATGTCATTACTACCAGCATTTACTGTCAGTAACCATCGGTTATTTTTGCTTAATATTAAAGAGCCTTGAGAGCCCAAAGCATCTTCTAAGGCTGCTTCTGTTTGTTCTTCATCTCCACCATTTGCAAGCCCACCACGTCCTCCTGTGGGGTATGCTTTAGAAAATGAAAGGGTTCCATCTAGATGTCGGTTAAAAACGACAACTTGATTACCCTCTACAGCATTTGTCATAGAATAGACTGCACCTACAACAGGTTTAGTATTGTTGCCTGCTTGGGTATTAAAACTGATGCTGGCAAGGGCTATATAGATAATAAAGGCTATCTTTATAGGCATTGGGTTTCCTTATTTGATGGTCAGTGTCGTCAAGTCGAAAGGTTTTTTAGGAGACGAGGTTACGAGTTTGAAGTTAGCGATAGCATCACTTAATTACTTTTGAGTTGAAATAAGGATGCTTGATAACAATCGTGCTAACTTGATTTAATCTGTTTACTCAACGTTTTGATGTTTTTGACTAATCATCGTTTGTCTGTAGAGGAAACGATTGAATTGATTAGTTGATTATATAAGAGCACTTTTAAAGTGAAAATATTTCAGGCAGTGTAATTTTCTTATATAAGCTCATTTCATTAAGTCTGGCTATATATCTGTGGTTATATAGGCGTAAGAGTAGTCTAGACCGGCTGGATGATACAGTGTTGTTACAAGGTTAAATGATAAGTGAGTATACTTAACGTAGGGTTTCTATTGAGGTTGAAATTTGTTTTTCGCGATATAATTAATTTTTGATTGTTGTTGGAAAATAAATTCACTTAAATTGCGGGTTAAGAGGTTTGATTATAACTTGTTGATTATTATGGGTAAGTGAGTTATTTGTAGCTGTGTTTTATAAAATAATGCCGTCTATTTTTGATAATTTTTTGATAAATAATTAATTCCCGACAGTTGATTTGGGTTGGGTGGCTTTGTAGTATTTCGCATAATTTATGTTTACTTGATGTTTTTGGGTCACTGATTTATTTAACAAATTGATTCAGGTAGGTTTATTATGCAGTCAACATTTTTAATACCAGCGGCGTCGTTATCACTGATTTTTTTGTCGATCAATGGGTATGCCCAAAACCACGCTGGTGTGGGCGAAAATACAGCTATAGAGTTGGATAGAAATAAGACCGCTATAACAATAAATAGTCAAAACATAGAAAAAAATAAGCAAAATATAGAGAGCAATAGGATAAGTGCTGAACAAAATGACGGCGCTATTCAAAAAAACGTAGCAAATATTGAAGGTAATAAGAAGACATTGGAAAAAGTTAAGGGAACTAATGGTCGGCAAACACGACGGTTGAATAATCACAATAAACGGTTGAAGAATCA
The DNA here is from genome assembly GCF_026309355.1 of Spartinivicinus marinus. Taxonomy (NCBI): domain Bacteria; kingdom Pseudomonadati; phylum Pseudomonadota; class Gammaproteobacteria; order Oceanospirillales; family Zooshikellaceae; genus Spartinivicinus; species Spartinivicinus marinus. The sequence continues at coordinate 1,178,416 of NZ_JAPJZK010000001.1, read as the reverse complement.
TAATCGTCGTTTAAACAATCAAAATGATAGAATAGAAGCTAACAAAGAAATTATAGAATTTAACCAAATAGATATTGGTAATAATAGTGATCGACTAAACAACCATAATGCACGTATTTCATCTAATTCTGAAAGATTGGGTGTTCATGAAGGACAAATCTCGGCAAATACCAATAGAAGCTTAAATAACAGTGCCCGTATTGATAATTTACAAACTCAAATTGATCACTTAGAGGATGATGCGTTTTCTGGTATTGCTACTTCAATGGCGATTGCGGGTATGCCACAAGCGGTGGGTGGTAAAAACCTAGTTTCTTTCGGTGCGGGTTACTATAAAGGTAAACAGGCAATTGCTGTAGGAATTTCAACTAACCGCGGTAAGCATACCACTAAGTTTTCGCTTGGCTCTGGTGGGGGCGAGGTATCTGGTTCTGTAGGCTACGGCTACTCTTTTTAAAAGCTGTAGTTTAAGCTGCATTATTCATCATAAATACTCATAGAGTCTCTTTTGCACTCAGGTGGTATCCATTGTTGCCAGATATGCTTTTTAGTTTTAATCCATTGTTGTGCGGCTTGTAGATGGGTTAAATATTGCCCATCTACCCAGTAAACAAGTTCGGCAATTAATTCATTGGTAAAATTCATTTTATTTGCAACTTGATAGGCACAAGGCCATTTATTGGGAAATTTAATCCAGGCAATTTTTTTTAGCCAACCATTTTTAGGGTTGCCACAATCATAAGTTGCTTCTGGATTAATTCCCCATGATGGATCTGTCTCGCATTTTGTAGAGTATTCTGGAAACTCTACAAATTTGCCTTTGTATTTATACTCAATCCAGTTTGGTGTCCAGTTGAAAAGCACTATGGGTTTTCTTTTATTGTAAGCTTGTTCTAGTTCGATCCATAGTTGATCGCCATGAGAAACCCTTTCTACATTAAAATTAAGCCCTAATACTCTTATTCGTTTGGCATCTGGTTTTTCCCATGGGCCACCTAAGTAAATACCTTTACCATTAGACTTCTCATTTGTAAATAATTCTGAGCAGCCAAGAAGCGCTTTCCAATCTGGTAGGCCAGGGCATTGTTCTTCTACATAGTCAGGATACCACCAGTCTTCCCGAGTTTTAGCATTGTGGTTACCAAGATCAATAATTCTATTGTTATCCATCAGTTTTTGGTATTGGGTAGCCATGGTACCTTCCCACACTTCTAACTGTAAATGAATATGTCCTCTGCTGATCATACTCCACTGAGCATCAGTCGTTAGTTGAACAAAGGAAGCTTTATAACCCATCTCTTGAAAAAAAATAGCTGCGATATTTGACATAACAATCTGGCTGGTCCAGTCATTTATCACTATTTTTATCCGTTCATTAGAGCTTCCAATAGCAAACTCTGACATTGAAACTGACATCGATAATATGATGCTTTGAAGCAAAAGGTTATAAATGCACATTTTAAATAGCAATTTAATAGGCTTATATACTATTGTAAATATAGTCTACTAATGGAAGTTAAACTAAATTGAAAATTGTATATAAAGCGCAGTTGTTAAAACAAAAAAATTGATTGTGGTAGCCCTAAAGGTGGTTGGTTGAAAAAAATGCTTTCTGTAAAAATGAAATCTAAATGGCCTTGTGTCTATAAGCTAGTTAATAATTTTAATTTTTCTAATGAGATGATAGCAGAGGTTGCTGTCTGGGTAGATGTAGATAAAATGTCCCACAATGAGGCAGCAGATAAATGGATTAAACAGTATGAAGAAAAGTGGAAAACTTGGATACTCCAAGACTGTACTGCATAAGGGTTAATAAATGATATACCTAACCTATAGAAGAAGGCGCATATCTTGCCTTCTTCTACCAAGTGCTAATTCCATAACTGATAGAATATTTTTTAACGATTTTATCATAGCCCCCGTTTGATCTAAGTGCTACTAATGCAGAATTAAATGCATTAAATAACTCTGGAGAAATGGTTTCTTTACTTAATAAATAGTGTACTTGCCCAGTTTTTATGACAGTTTCATAGTGTAAAGAAAATTTATCATCTAAATTATTTCTGATCAGTTGAATGATTTCTGTCACAGGATAGCCAATAAAACCATCGATTTTTCCTTGGCTTAATAGTGGATAAAAATCTGAAGAGTCAGTTACAAAATACAATTGATTTTTATGGCTGGCTAATAAAGTATCTATTTTAGAACCATAGGTATTAGCTTTAGTAACACCTAATGTGAAGGAGCCTGATAATAGTTCGGGTAAGGTTTTGTTAGCAAAGCGATTTTCATCAGATCTTTTGATGTAAATACCAGCATATTCATTACGATAAGGGAAACTATAATGAGCCCACTCTGCTCGGCTATTATCCCAAGAGGCGCCAGAAGCAATGTCTAGCTCTCCTTTCTTTATCATGCTTAAACGCTTTTCCCAGGTTAGGTCTTTATTATTGATTAGTTTAAGTTTGCAACCTGATTGTTTAACAACTGATCGCAATAAATCAATATCAAACCCAGAAATAGTTGTATTTTTTTGTTTTATAACAAAAGGTTCTCGTTGTGTGCCAATAGCCATTCGTAATGTTTGATTACATTTGAACTCACTGGCAGTTGCTATTTGCGGGTTAAACCATATAAATAGACAACTAAAAAAAATACGATATTTCATACTATAAGTGTTCGGTTGTTTATGAGTTGTAAAAAAGTCTATATTGCTAATGTTAAATGTACCCGACTAATTTACTATTTGGGATAATTTGTGGTTGATCGCTTCCTTGGTAATGCGGCTCTCGTTAAAAAAGGATAAGTGCCTATTTTACCTGTTATCACAAATGTAAATATCTTAATGGTCGTTAATTTATAGTCAGAGTTAGTCTGGTATTGCGAAATATGGTTTCAACGGTAGACAGATAGTAACTATTTTATACTTTTTGTGTCAACTATATTTACATTGAATTGAGGGTGGGTATTAGAAATGGATGTGCAATGAGTGTGATGAGTTTTAATTATTGAAAATAGTTATATTTATATTATTTCTAGATTAAGCGTGTGGTAATAATCGGTTTTTAAAGTTTGTGTGGTGGTTGAGTTAGAATGTCTGTTGTATTTTATTTAATGGTATGAGAGTAGTCAGGCATGAAAATAACTTTTGTTAACCAGGTTTTATTAAAATGAGTAATGACGCTATTAATTTTCATGAAAGGCAAATACTTGGTATGTGTAGCATTTTATTTGTTCGCTCCAAAAATCAGGAGGCAGGTTTGCTTTTTGCTTGAGTTGTTGAAAAAAGTCGGTAGGTTTGGGTAGTTTTTCCCAAACTTGAGGTAAAAAGGTACCACGGTGTTGTTTGTATTGCAGAATTACACCATCTTGAAAAGGCTTAAGTTGATTTATTAATGATGCTTCGTCAATAAAATTAATGAGCTGATGAGGAGATAATATGGATATTTCAATTTTAACTTGGTTCAGCTCGCTACTATCCAGGTTAGGAAAACGATAGTCCTCAAATGCACTAGCATGGGCATTATGACTAACTTCTAGGACTAAAGGGCGGGTAGGGTTAAGACTGCCGATACAGCCCCGTAATAAATGTTGCTTTGTTAATGTAACAAAAGCACTGCGTGTTTCCTGCAAATCAGAAGAATATTCAGCAGGATTAACCTCAGGCAGTGCCTGTTTTTGACAGCCAGCAGTGATCACTTGGCGTGCCAGTTTTAATAAGGTGTGCTGGTCATCTAAGGTAAGTTCAGCGGAGGGCATAAGCTCCATATCCTACTACGGTATCTTTAGGGCCAGCGGTATCGCCAGAGTTACGAGTATCTAATGTTGTGACTTCTAATCCTTTACGTTTAGCTGTTAGTAAAATGCCATTGATTGGTTTACAGCCACAGGCTTCTTCTCCATGTAAATGGTAGTCAAGCAGTTTAATTTTTTCGGTTGTAGCTGCATCAATAGTCTTGGCTTCTTGGTAGGGATGGTAATGACTCAAATCTGAACTAATGACTATCAGGGTTTCTGGCCCTCCCCAGAATTGTTCAATGACATTGGCTACAGACTCTGCACTGGCGTGACCGACAACAAAAGGGATTAGCTTGAAGCTGGCTAGCATAGTTTGTAGAAAAGGAAGCTGTACTTCTAAACAATGCTCATGGGTATGGGCAATATCCAGAATTTGCACGTCTTCCAGTTGAGCTGCTTGCTCTATGGCTATTTTATCTATGTTAATCATTCCAAGCGGGGTATTAAAGGCTTCGGCGGCTGGTAGTGCTAAGCCAGTAAAAGGAACTCGGTGAGAGGGACCAAACATTACAACTCGCTGAATGGTGTTTTTTAATGGTTCAAGCAAGTGATAAGCCTTCGCTGCTACGGTTCCTGAATAAATGTAACCCGCATGAGGCACAATTAATACTTTAGGGACCATTGTGATTGGATCATCAATGGCTAGTAAGCTTTTGACTGTATTACCGAGATCTTGAGGCGACTCTGGGTAAAACATGCCGGCAACTGCAGGCTGGCGAATCTCCATAGCGAACCTCCTAACTCGGGTGTACTCTAATGGGTAACATCGTATTTGAATTTAATACCACTCTATATGTAGGAGCATAGGTGAGAGGAAATAGTTCGCGCAAGTAGATCGTATGTATACATAGCCTGCTGGCTGGTAGGGTAGCTCAATGGCTTTTGAAAGTGAAAGTACTGTTGCCACAAAATATTGGCATCAATTAGAAGATGGTCGGATTCAATGTGATGTTTGTCCACGGCATTGTAAGTTACGGGAAGGACAGAGAGGGTTATGTTTTGTTCGGGCCTGCGAAGATAATCAGATTGTCTTAACCAGTTATGGTCGGTCCAGTGGCTTTTGTGTTGATCCTATAGAAAAAAAACCCCTTAACCACTTTTATCCGGGTACACCTGTACTGTCGTTTGGCACTGCAGGTTGTAATTTGGCCTGTAAGTTTTGTCAAAACTGGGATATGAGCAAATCCAGAGAAATGGATACTCTGGCAGATCAAGCATCACCTGAGCAATTAGTAATAGCAGCGAAAAACCTGGGCTGTCGTAGTATTGCTTATACTTATAATGATCCTGTCATTTTTATGGAGTATGCCTTAGATGTTGCAGCAGCCTGTAGAGAAAGTGACATTTTTTCTGTTGCGGTAACAGCAGGTTATATTTGTAAAGAGCCGCGCGTTGAGTTTTATCAGGGAATGGATGCTGCAAATGTAGACTTAAAAGGTTTTACTGAACGATTTTATAAAAAAATTTGTGGAGGTCAACTCGGTGCGGTATTAGATACCCTGAAATACCTAAAAAATGAAACAAATGTATGGTTTGAAATTACCAATTTACTTATTCCTGATGAAAACGACAGTGAGGCAGAAATTCATCAAATGTCAGAATGGATTATGGAAAATCTGGGGCCATTTATACCGGTTCACTTTACGGCCTTCCACCCAGACTGGAAAATGCTGGATAAACCTCGCACCCCATCCCAAACGTTGACCAGAGCAAGAAATATTGCGATCAGTAAAGGGTTGCACTATGTGTATACTGGTAATGTATTTGATGTAAAAGGTGAGAGTACCTATTGTCATCAATGTGGTGCTATGTTGATTGAGCGTAACTGGTATGTACTTGGTTACTGGGGGCTGGATGACCAAGGTTGCTGTGCAAGCTGTGGTACACCACTAGCGGGTTTTTTTGAGCCTCATCCAGGCATTTGGGGAGCCAGGCGGTTACCGGTGCGGATGGTTTCCTAACTCATAAACTTTCTGTAAATAGATGAAGTTTTCAGGTAAAAGCTTAATCTATATTGAGTTGTAAAGCATTTAGCAGAAATTGTTTTTTTCGCTGTTTTTCTAGATAAAGTAAATTATTAAGTGTTTCTTTGGCTTGATGTGACTTTGCATGACTGGCGAGTAATTGATACAAGTCAATCAGTCGGTCATCCAGCTCTAATGCAATTTGCATAACATCATTAAGGGAAATATCCTTATCAAAGTCCTTGGCATGGTATTGCCTGAATAATGGGTCGTTAGTTAGCTCTTGATACCATAAGTTAATCACCTGACTTGGCGTGTGTTCTTCAATTTTTATTAAATAATCACTGATTGCTTTTTCGTGTTCTACTAAGTAATCCAGTAGTAGCTTCACTTTTTCTTGTTCTGCCTTATGGCTTAGCTTTTGATAAAGCTGACTCATCTGCCAGTGGGTCTTAACCACATAATCCAATACATCGTGTAGCTTTGGAAATTGCATAAATTCACATTCCAACATGGGTGAGGATATCTAAATATAAGTTTAGACTTACTATCGTGAATATTTCATCTGATCACAGGAAATTTCTATGTGGCCCAACGAGACTGTAGCTATTAGATATCTTTTAGATATCTGGGCTAGAATTTTTATGGGTTATACTGTTCCAAGCAGTAAATTGCTTTGACTGCTAATGGAGGGTAGTGTTGTATTAGAGGTGCCCTTGATTATAATTTTTTTGTTAGTTATTGCTTTGTTACTGAAGGACCATAATGGAAGCAGAAAAACAACCATTGCGACTACGTAGAATTGGCATTGATACCCACCAAGAGCCGGTTGCTTATTTACGGCAAGACTGCCATGTGTGCAAGTCAGAAGGATTTTCTGTTCATTCACGAATCAAGATAGCCACTGAAAATCGAAGTATAATTGCCACAATACAATTTATTACTAATCAGTTGTTAACTAATCAAGAAATTGGCTTGTCTGAGGCAGCCTGGCAACTATTAAAAGCAGATGAAGGTGAACAGGTGCATTGTAGTCATGCAAAACCTGCGGAGTCTTTTGCTTGTGTGAAAAGTAAATTGGCTGGTAAATCGTTTGAGGAAAGCTCTGTCTTTGAAGTGATGCACGACATTTGCCTGGGACATTATCCTGATATTCAGTTGGCCACTTATTTAGCGGCTTGTTCTGGTACCCATTTGTCGCCCCCAGAAGTGCTTGCTATTACTAAGGCAATGGTAAACTCTGGACAACGAATTGATTGGAATATACCGCAGGTGCTGGATAAACATTGTGTAGGAGGCGTGCCAGGTAATCGCACTTCACCGTTAGTCGTAGCAATAGTTGCTGCTGCTGGTTTAACCATGCCAAAAACCTCTTCTCGGGCAATCACTTCGCCTGCAGGTACTGTTGATACGATGGAAGTGATGACCCCTGTTAATTTGAGTTTGGAGCAAATTCGTCAGGTGGTAGAACAAGAAAATGGCTGTCTAGTCTGGGGTGGTTCGGTTAGCTTGTGTCCTGCTGACGATATTTTATTAAGAGTGCAGCGAGCCTTGAACCTTGATAGTGAAGGGCAGATGGTTGCTTCGGTATTAGCCAAAAAAATAGCGGCTGGTTCCAGCCATGTACTTATTGATATCCCTATAGGTCCTACGGCTAAAATTAAAAATCAATCAGCTGCTTTTCGTTTGCAGCGGTTATTGGTTGCTACCGGTGAAGCACTGGGCATTGAAGTAACCGCAATGACTTCTGATGGAAATCAACCGATAGGCTTTGGTATAGGCCCTGCCCTGGAAGCAAAAGATGTGCTTGCTGTCTTACGCTGTGATCCTGATGCACCAATAGAACTGGCACAACGAGCCCTGATTATTGCTGGAAAATTATTAGAAATAGGCAGTAAAGCGGATGAAGGAGAAGGTTATCGGCTTGCCCAGAAAATCTTAAACTCTGGGGCAGCCGAGAAAAAGTTTATGGCCATTTGTGAAGCACAAGGCGGCTTCACTGAACCGCCGGTGGCTAATAATGTTTATGAGGTGACGGCCTCCCATAATGGTATAATTACCTATATTGATAATCGCTTTATTGCCAGGCTGGCCCATTTTGTTGGGGCGCCAGTAGTGAAAACCGCAGGCCTTGAAATGCAAGTTAAATTGGGTGATCAGGTTGTATCTGGACAACCGTTATTTACCTTACATGCGGAAGCAAAGGGTGAATTAAATTATGCATTAGAGTTTTTGCAACAGCACCCTGATGCTATTCGGATTGAGGAAACCTGGCTGTAAAGCTTATTGTTATTGTAAATGTTAATCGCTTAATGGTGATGATTATTAGCCAGCTCAGCCAATTTTTTTAATTTAGTAATGGCAATCCCATTAATCGAATTAGTAGGGTATTGATGGTTTTCATCAAGTTCACCTACTGGACGGTGGGTGAGTAATTCTAATGCTTGATCAACTTTGTTAATGGCATAAATAGCAAACTTATCGGCAGTGACGGCCTCGACCACTGGTTGATTAAGCATTAGGTTTTTTACATTGGCAGCTGGAATAATCACTCCTTGATTACCGGTGAGGCCTCTTTTTTCACACAGCTTGAAAAAGCCTTCTATCTTTTCATTAATTCCGCCAACGGCTTGTACTTCACCATATTGATTAATTGAACCGGTTAAAGCTAGGCTTTGGGAAAGAGGGATTTGAGTGATGGCCGAGATCAAGCAGCACAGCTCAGCCAGAGAGGCGCTATCACCATCCACCTTGCCGTAGGATTGTTCAAGGGCAATATTGGCGGTCAAATTAAGTGGAAAATCCTGCGCATATTTTTGACCTAAATAACCTGATAAAATCATGACGCCTTTGGAGTGAATAGCCTGACCTAGCTCTGCCTCTCGTTCAATATCAACAATACCGGCAGTGCCTGGAAAAACAGTTGCGGAGATTCTTGAAGGGGTTCCAATGCAATTGTTGCCTAAATCCAGTACAGTTAAGCCATTTATTTTACCAACATATTCTCCTTGAGTATCAATTAAAATAGTATTGTCCAGCATGTCATCCATAATCTCACTAGACAGGCGATTAGTGCGCCACTCTTGGCCATGAAGGGCTCGTTCAATATGTTCTACCTCAATTAATTTATCTCTCGCCATTCGTCTTAAGCAGTTCGCTTCACTGACTAAGTCAAACATATCTCTGAATGAGGCTGATAGTTTAGATTTATTTTCCGCTAACCGTAAGCTATGTTCAATTAATCGTGCAACAGCTGCAGAAGTAAGCGGTTTAAATAGATTTTTTTCGACATAGGTTTGCATTAGTCGGGCAAAGCCATCTTTGGTTTCTTCATTAAGTAATATTTCATCATCAAAATCGACGGTCACTTTAAATAGTTTGTGAAAATCGCTGTCGTAGGCTTGGAGTAGGTGGTAGGTTTCTCGGTCGCCAATCAGTACTATTTTTACCTTCAAGGGAATAGGTTGAGGATTCAGGCTTATCGTATTGACTAACCCCAGTTCAGAAACAAGCGACTCAAGCCGTATTTCCTCTTCTTTTAATGCTCTTTTTAATGCATCCCACACATGAGGTTCAGTCAGTAGTTTATCGGCATCAATAATCAGGTAACCACCATTAGCTTGGTGTAGCGATCCAGGGCAAATGTGACGAAAATTAGTGACTAACGTACCTAAGTCACTGCTGTATTCAACTCGTCCAAATAGGTTTCGGTAGCTAGGGTGTGACTCATGAATAACAGGGGCGCCTGCTGTTTTATCTCGTGCTACGACTAAATTAGGAGCAAACTCACTAGTTAATGCTTCTTTCTTTTCGGCATCTTCTCGCGCTTCCTCACTTTCTTCAACTAATAACTCGATCACTGTCTTGTGTAACTGCTCTTTAGTGGCTTGAAGAAAGTCTTGGATTTTTGCCATTCCTTTATATTTATCATGTAAGGGACGAAATAGAGGAGCGATAGCTCGATTAATGGTTTGCCGGTTAAGTTTGCGCATTTTGTCCGATGATTCCCGCTTCCATTGTGGGAGTCCTACCAGAGCCTCATTGAGTAATATCTCCAGGTGAGAAATATGTTGATGAAAGGCTTCTCGTTCGTCATCGGGTAAACTGGCAAACTCGGCTTCATCCATCATTTTCCCCCCTTTCACAGGAGTAAAGCTGATGGTGTTGGTATCTTTGAATAGTGCAATGCTATGCTTTAAAGCTGCTTTTTCGACTGTATCGATAGCACGGTCGTATTGTTGGTTAAATTCTTGTTCAACTCTGGCTTTTTGTTGTTGATAACTGGGATGTTCAAAGGCGGCGGGGAATGTGGCTAATAAATTATCCAATAGCTGTTCAAAATCATCTCTAAAAATATTAGCCATCCCTGCAGGCAAAGCTAAAACAAAAGGCTCTCTAGTGAGTCTATAATTATTTACATATAAATAATCATGCGGGGTCGTTTGTCGCTTAGCTTCTTTATCAAGAAAAGCTTTTACATAAGAGTTGCGACCGCTACCAGGTCTTCCCATCACATACATATGATAGCCACTTTGCTGCATAGCCACGCCGAACTGCAAGGCAGTAACGGCTCTATCCTGGCCTAAAATGCCATAGTAGGGCTTTAGCTTATCTGTGGTAGCAAATGGAAAGTCATTGTGAGAAATAGTGGTCTTCAGCCGTTCAACACTGAGCTTTAACTTGTCTGTTTGTTGTTTCATAGAATGACCCAGCCATACTTTCTTATCAGTTTAGCTTCAAAGTATCAAAGGCTGGGGGAAGGGCTGAAAATTGTACTGTTATTGGTCTGGAGGGGACTGCTTCGCCTGAAAAAAGGAGGGTTTACTCCTCAACATGACTATATTTAAACTTCATATAGGTGATTCCACTAGCTAAAACCAGTCGCCAGGCAAGCTCTATATTATCTGAAAACTCGTCATCATATTGGGCAACGGTTTCTACAAGGGCTTCTAACCAGATGTCATACCATTCAGGCAGAATATTAAGGTGAAGGCGATTGTGCTGAATCGCAATTTTTTCTAAATAGTCTGTGGCATTATTGGTGGCATAAAAAGTGAGTAGTTTATAAAAAGACTTTTCTAATAACCGTTTTTGCTTGCTCATATCAGTGTTAGCAAAGGCTCTGGCAATTGCATCTGATTTATTGGTAAAGTTAAGATAAAAGGCATCAAAAAATGATCTGGCATTAATTTCTTTGCCTAACACTCGCTCATAACTGGCGTCGAATATATTTTCAAAGTCGCTCATCGTGTTTTTAACATAATTGTGAGTGCAATACTCGGATCCTCTTATAAATATAGCATTTAAGTAAAGTGATGTTTTTGTGTCAGATCAATGGATGTTGTATTAATAAGGGGCTTCTCTCTACTATATATTTTGATGGCTTCGCAAAAATTGATGCCCCCTTTGAAAAAAGGGGGCGGTTGGATTGTGCCATTGTGCTAATCTTCCCTTCCTTTTCGGTGCTGGGAGGAAAAACTTACTTATTCACACTCCATAACCTGATTGGTTTCTTTAAATACTACCTGCATTGGAGCATGAGGAATTTTTACCTGCACTAACTGGTAGGGTGATGTAAGAGAAGTAATCACTGCGCAGCGTTTTCCCGGTTCTATTGAGTTAACTGTCGCAATGACTTTATTTTCTTTCTCCCGTACATCTGCTACTTCAATCATAAAACCGCCGCTGGGTTGAGTACCCATATAAATGCCCAGCACTAAATATTCATTAAAATCAATAATGGGTAACCCTGTGCCTCCACTTGGATTTTCTGCATAATAGCGGGCTGCTAAAGTACCTTGGTCGGTAATCACTTCGAGCTTTTTAGACTCTTCAACACTATAAACTCCTTGGTCAATGACTGAATAGGGTAGAGGCTCTGAAATTGGGTCAGCCAGGCTGTAATCTGCCATGGTGACATTGGCAGACAGTAATGAAATGGCCGCAAATGTATTGATGAAGAGTTTTCGCATGATTAACAGTCCTTGTTAGTCGCTATTTACATTATTCAATTTGATTGCAAAATGCCCAAAGTAAGGGATATAGTCCATTTAAACGACAATCATTGTATTAGCAAGGACTAAAAATAACGTGATTTCTTTCACAGTTGCGGTAAGTGTTGTAAATAAAAAAGCCTGTCAAAAATGACAGGCTGAAAGGAATAGTAGGTCATTAGATAATGTACACGTCTAGTCGTGTTTAATGATTAGGAGTAATTACTAGAAGATGTTGAAGGTGTAATCAATGTAAATTTGGTTGTTGTCTATATCTTCATTTTTTAGGCCAGATGCTTCTCTATGGGTATAGTTAGTCCACTTAAGTTTTAAACCTTTAAGTGCAGCTGTTTGAAATTCATAAGCGATGGTTGTATCCCTGCCCCATTCCTTGTTGCCACGGCTAGTCGTCTCAATGCCAGTGTTGTTCTTATCGCCATCAAAGCCTTTTCTATAGCCTGCTTCTAAGGTAAGTCCAGGTACCCCAACTCCTGCAAAGTCATACTCAAAGCCAACCATTATTGCCTTTTGGTCTTTACAAATAAAGTCTGACCAGTAGGGAACCATGGAATTAAATCCTCCAAAACCTGAGGGAGAAGCTGCCCAATCATATTCAAAATCTGCACCTTTAGTTTGATGGTAAGCTGTTTTTAGCGTTAATTCATCTACTGTAAGTTTGGCTAGGAGTTGGGTGTTTTGGGAATCATAACCGTCAAAACTAGCTGCTTGGGCCGCGGTTCTGTCTTTATTTATTTTACTTCGAATAAAAGCATCACCATTTTCTTTAACTCTATGATGAATGCCTTCTAGATAGAGTTGGGTATTATCAGCTAAGCTGAATGTGTGGTAAACCTTGAACTGTTGTCCTTCTAAAAAGCTGTTTGATTCTCCCCAGTCATATTCAAAGCCTAAGCCATTATCAAACTCATAAGCTAAGCCATAGCTTTGAATGTAGTTAACTTCTTCAGTACCATCACCAAAGTGCTCAAAGTGTCCCATATTACGCCATGATCCTTCGGTTAAATAAGTACCATGTAACTTTAGTCCATGAACATTGATGTCAGCTGCAGTGCCATATACAGAGCTGGGTACAGCACGGGAACCAGAACCTTGAATTAGGTTCGTGTCACGACGCATTCGACCATGTTTGAAATTAAAATTTAAATCATCGTCACCTAACTTTACTTTCACATAAGCTTGGCCTAGCAGGCTTATATCGTTAGTTTCTTTAGGATTTCTTCCATCTGCAGGTAAATGAGTAAAATTATTACCTGGGGAGTCTAAATCCCAAGCGCCATAATAAGAAGCATCAAACCCTATGATGTCTGCAAAGTAACCGGATGTATAATTGAGTTGGAGACCTTGTATCCATTCTCTATTGTCATAGTCAGAGCCGTGGCGGCCATCCCGGTTAAAATAAACATTCCGAAGAACTGCATCTAACGAGCTGCCCTCAATAAAACCTTCATCTGCATGGGTTACCATATTAAACGAAGATGCGGCCACGATAGCGGTACAAAGCGCGGTGCGTTTGAATATATGCATTGTTATTATCTACTCCTAAAGGTTGTTTTATACCCTTTTTTATAAAAGGCTATAGCTACTTCTTACTCACTTACCTGCCGTATTTTTTGGCAAAAAACCACCTGCCCGATAAGTTTTAATAAACTAATAGGCTAAAATGTAACCTGCACACTACAGCTAACTGCTAGTTAGTAGTGGTAGGATTTAGATTTATTAATGGTTAAGTAAGTGAATAAAAACTTTTTATTATTATGAAACTCGCTTTAGTTATTTGTCTGGTTAATATCTGTTATGACTGAGGGTGTATTGTTACTAAACTTTAACTTGAAAAGAAAGTTTTTTTTATTCGACTTTAGTAAATGTTGGATTGTTAAATGCGATATAAATGGCTTTAGGGAGTAAAAGTCCTTCAATTAAAGTCTATCTCTAAAGATTCTTAAATACAGCAGGATGTTGCATCTAGTCTATTGGTCTATAAATGACTATTCAGTCTGAATAAAATATTTATTGTATGTTGCTTTTTTTGTGTTGTTTTTATTTTATAAATAAGAAACTGCTGTTTTAGTGTTACTTAAAACTAAATTGAAGTTTTTTTGGTTTTAAGTTGTTTACTTTCAAAAGCAAACCTTTACTTAAGGAACCAACCTTGAAACGTTATTGTTTATTTTTTGCTTCACTTTGGGCTGCCAGCAGCCAAGTAGCAATTGCTGATGATTATGTAGCACGGTATTTGTGTTATGCCGATGGAAAAATACGTCAGAATGGAGCGGGTGCGCCAGTGAATTCTCGGTTTGAGATGAAGTTGATGAAGGATGAAAAGGGGTTAATTTATTTAACTCAGGCCCTTGGTCATGTGTTAGTAACTGATGAAACTGGGCCTTCTATTTTAGCTGATCGTTATGGTTATTATGCTTTATTTCGATTTGGCCGACTTTATCAAAACCCAGATTATAACCCCGTTGTTTACCATGATCATTATCAGTTTAAGCCTTTTAATGCAGTGACCACCAATGGTTTTGATGGTGGTGGTATGTGGGGTTCTTTTGTTCTACCAAAAAGTCTCAATAAAGAGGTGAGTGCTCATTATATTTTTCAAGCAGGCTCCCATATTGGTGGAACTATTGATTATAAATGCAAGCGCCGTTGATCTTAATCAACTCAGGAGTTAATCCTCTCTTTTAATCTATTGCTTATATTCTTTGATAGATGCAAAGGGGTGAAATGATGGGCTCAACAGTTGCGGTTGCTGGTATGACATTGATGATTTCTCTGGGCACTATCTTGATTGCAGGGCTTGCTGTAGGAATTATCGTTGCGCTAGTAGAAAGCCGAATTGAGCGGCCGGATCATTAGGAGGCAGTTGAGCTAGTGCAGTTGAGATAGCACAGTAGAAAAAAAGGCTGTATTTTACAGCCTTTTTTTGATGTTATCTTTTTTGCAGCAATACACCTGCTTCCATATGGTGGGTGTAAGGAAATTGATCAAATAAAGCAAAACGTTTTACCTGATGGGTATCCATTAGGTTTGTAATATTTTGCTGTTGTGTAGTTGGGTTGCAGGAAATATAAATAATATTATCAAACTGCTTAACCAACTCTTCTGTTGCTGGATCAAGCCCAGCTCTGGGTGGGTCGACAAAAACCGTGGAAAACTGATAATCGTCTAAGTCTACATGGGCTAAACGGCGAAAGGCTCTGACATTATTCAGAGCTTCTGTTAATTCTTCACTAGCCATTCGTGCAATGGTGACATTCTTAATATTATTACGCTGAAAATTGTACTCTGCTGCTTTGACAGAGGTTTTTGATATTTCCGTTGCTAACACTTTATTGAACTGCTTAGCCAGTGGCACGGTAAAATTACCATTCCCACAATAAAGCTCTAGTAAATCACCACTTAGCTCTTCAGCGATCCCAGTTGCCCAGCTCAACATTTTCTCGCAAACATGAGCGTTAGGTTGAGTAAAACTGTTTTCGATTTGTTGATAGAAGTAGTTTTGCTCATCAATGGTCAACTTTTCAATAACATAGTCTTGACTCAGTACAATACGCTGTTTTCGTGAGCGACCAATAATATGAATATTCAGCTGCTGCTCTAGTTGCTTAGCGGCTTGTTCCCAGCTGGCATCTAATGGCTTATGATAAATTAAACTGACTAATACATCACCTGTTTGACTAGCAAGAAATTCCACTTGAAATAGCCGCTTGTGTAAAACTTCCTCAGCTTGTAAAGCGATTAATAATTTAGGCATCAACTCAGAAATGGATAAGGTCGCTACTGGAAACTCAGTGACCTCAATCACTTGCTTATTTTCTGGGTTGAACATGGCGTAATGAATACGGCCATTATCTCGCCAAATTCTAAATTCTGCCCGCATTCGGTAGTGCTGTGGCAGCGAAGGATAAATTTCCAGCTGGGGTGGGTTAAAGTCAGCATAAGCTGCACTGAGCTGTTCCGCCTTTTCCTTGAGTTGCTGGGGGTACTGCTTAGGGTCGATATCAATAACAGCCATGAGCTCTATACCAATCAGAATTCAATTAATTAAAAAGGGATAACTTAACTAAAAATAAAACACTCAAGATTAATAGCGCTGGGTTCAATTGGCTGGTTTTACCACTGAGTAATTTGATAATAGTGTATGAAATAAAACCAAGCGCTATGCCATTAGAAATAGAAAATGTGAGCGGCATAGTTACAGCTGCAATCACGACAGGAGCGGCATCAGTAATATCATCCCAGTTAATATGAGTGAGTCCGCCAGTCATGAGTACTGCTACGTAAAATAATGCGGGAGCTGTAGCATAGGCAGGTACGGTACCAACCAGTGGCGAGAAGAACAGGCATAATAAAAATAAAATAGCGACAACTACTGCAGTTAAACCGGTTCTGCCGCCTGCTTCGATACCTGCTGCACTTTCAATATAACTGGTGGTAGTCGAGGTACCTAACATGGCCCCGGCCATTGAGGCTGAGCTATCAGCCATTAAGGCTTTGCCCAGTCGTGGTAATCGGCCCTGCTTATCAAGCATTTTACCTTTTTGGGCAACAGCAATCAGAGTGCCGGAGGTATCAAACAAGTCAACGAAAATAAACGCGAAAATAATACTGATCATGCTGACTTCTAAAGCATCAGCAATATTTAGCTTCATTAAGGTTGGGGTCAAACTGGGAGGCATTGACACAATGCCTTGGTATTCGGTTTGGCCGGCTAACAGGCTAATCATTGTCACTGCTAAGATGCTCACCATAACGCTGCCAGTTATTTGGCGGTAACTTAGGGCAATGATTAAAAAGAACCCTAGTGCAGCCATGGCTACAGGGAATGAGGCAATATTGCCCAAGGTAACAAATGTTGCAGGGTTATCGACCACCAAGCCGGCATTCTTTAGTGCAATAAAGCCTAAAAATAAGCCAATCCCTGCGCCAATCCCTACCCGTAATGCCATGGGGATACTGTTGATGATCCATTCTCTAATACGAAAAGCGCTTAATAAAAAGAAACAGATACCGGAGATAAAGACAGCTCCTAATGCGACTTCCCATGGATAATGAAGCTGATTGACGACGGTAAAAGTAAAAAAGGCATTAAGTCCCATTCCGGGTGCTAAGGCGATGGGGTAGTTTGCCCAGAGCCCCATAATCAAACAACCAATAGCGGCTGCCAGGCAGGTAGCGACAAACACAGCCCCTTGATCCATTCCCGCTGCGGCTAGCATATTGGGGTTAACAAACACGATGTACGCCATCGTTAAGAAAGTGGTAAAACCGGCTAATACTTCAGTTTTTACACAGGTATTGTGGGCTTTGAGTTTAAATAATGCCTCAAGCATTTAATAACTTCCTCATTGACCAAAATGTAGGGCTGTAGAAGCTAATGGATATGGAATGACAGGGTATTCTGTAGCTGCGACATGGGTTAACCAGCTACTGCATGGTTAACGACAGCAACTCTACTTTGAGATAAAGAGTGTTGGCTGGGCTGTCGCTTTGACTCTTGATGAGCCAAGGATGGCACTTCAAGAATGGAGGATGAATATCCTGTTATTTCATATCAGACACACAACTTACTTCAACCCCTTTTGAGATACCTTAGTTAGGTATGGTGTTGAAAAGATGGGCGATCTTACCGCAAATTGATTGCAGGTTCGAATAATGTTTGCTTGGAAGTAAGTAATTGATGGTATTCTAAGAATGCCTGTTAATTTCTACGCATGAGTGGTTATGGGAGTAAGGGTGTTTTTTGGAATGCCCGCCAGTAAAAAGGAGTAGTTGCCAAATTGAGCAGCTGTGCTAACAGCTGGTAGATTCATTAATACAGGCGTTTGACCCAAACAAATTCACATACTTATCCACAGTTTGTGTGAGTAACTCAGAAAAAGCAGAACTAGAGCGTTATGGTGACAAACGATAAACCCCGCTACCAACAGATAAAAGACTTTATTTACCAGAATATTCGTGATCGTCACTATAAGCCGCATGAGCGAATTCCTACAGAGCATGAGCTTTCTGACAAGTTCCAAGTAAGTCGAATGACGGCTAATAAAGCGATTAGGGATTTAGTAAAAGAAGGGTTATTGGTGCGTTACCCTGGGCAAGGGACGTTTGTGACAGACCTGAAAGTCGAATCGCCGCTGTTGGAAATAAAAAACATTGCTGATGAAATCCGTAGTCGAGGCCATGTGCACAGCAGCAAGGTGGTTAAGTTGGAGGCTGTTTTTGCCACTGAGCAAACGGCTTTAAAACTAGGAGTGCAAGAAGGGGAAACAATTTTTTATTCACTGATTGTACATCAAGAAAATGACCAGCCATTACAGGTGGAAGAGCGTTATGTTAACGCAACAACAGTGCCTGACTATTTAAAACAGGACTTCACTGCTACCACCCCTAATGAGTATTTATCAAAACATTGTCCATTATCAGAGGCAGAGCATGTCGTTGAAGCCATTATGCCTGATGAAACCATCCAGCAGTTGTTACATATTGAGTCTGCTGAGCCCTGTTTATTGGTTAATCGTCGTACTTGGTCAACAGGTCAACTAATTAGCGTTGCTAAGCTGATTCATCCTGGCTCTCGTTATAAGCTTCGCTCCCAAGCAATTTTGGCTGAATAAAATTCAGCCAAACTTCCCATTCTTATGAATTAAGTCAAAAATTAGCAATTGACGAGCAAGTTGAACTCGATCTATATTTGTATATACAAATATGGTTTTATAAGAGGCTAGCAGTTTAGCTAAGCCAATATGAATAGCTAGCCAGAAGTGGAAACGAACAATGTTGCGCGTGGCTAGATACAGGATACAGAACACGCCTCAATCCTGTATCTAGTTCTAAGCTAGGAAGCATCTACTAATTCATACCGGCATCAAAGTTAGTACTCTATCTGCTTTAAGGTATATCTAGTAATAGAAAGAACAAAAGAAGAAGTAGTTGATAAATAGTAAGCTAGTTTGTATATACAAAATAACTACTAAATAAAGTAATAGCAATTAGGACCAAGTCTGAATGGAACAAACACATTCTACAGCCATAGCAGATACTGTCTGGACCAACGTTAACCTGATAACCGGTGAGCTAGCAGACCAAGGACTAGTGACTGCAAAAAATCAGTCGGTAGTGGTCAAGGATGGCCGGATTATGGCTATTTTTGATCAATCTTCAGGGGCTGCTTTACCACAAGCTGAACGAATTATTGATGGTGAAGGTGGCTGGTTAAGCCCTGGGTTAATTGATTGCCATACTCACCTGGTATTTGCCGGGAATCGGGCCGATGAATTTGAACAGCGCTTAGAAGGTGTTCCCTACGAAACCATTGCTAAACAAGGTGGTGGTATTCTATCCACCGTTATTGCCACCCGATCTGCCTCTGAAGAAGCGCTGCTTAAGTTAGCTTTGCCACGCTTGGATGCACTCATCGCTGAAGGGGTTACTACGGTAGAAATTAAAAGTGGCTATGGCTTAACCCTGAACGATGAATTAAAAATATTGCGAGTTGCCAAGCAATTAGCTAATCACCGGCCAATCAATATTTCTACAACTTTATTAGCTGCTCATGCGGTTCCTCCTGAGTTTAAAGGTAAGGCAGACCAGTATATCGACTTAGTCTGCAATGAAATTATTCCTCAAGCAGCGGAACAGCAATTAGCGGATGCAGTTGATGTATTTTGTGAAGGTATCGGGTTTAGCCCTGCCCAGTCAGAAAAAGTGATGCAAGCGGCTAAAGCTTGTGGATTAGGGGTTAAAGCCCATGTGGAACAACTGTCGAACTTATCTGGTGCGGCTTTAACGGCAAAATATCAAGGCTGGTCGGCGGATCACTTAGAGTACTTGGATGAAGCCGGAGTAAAAGCGCTTGCTGAAAGTAATACTGCTGCTGTGTTGTTGCCAGGAGCATTTTATTTTTTAAGGGAACAGCAATTACCCCCAATTGACTTACTTAGAAAATACCAAGTACCCATGGCGTTAGCCACAGACTTTAATCCCGGTACTTCGCCGTTGGCATCCATACGGCTAATGATGAATATGGGCTGTACCCTGTTTCGCATGACACCCTCAGAAGTGATTGCTGCTGTTACTGCTAACGGAGCTAAGGCGTTAAAAATGGAGGAGTCCAGGGGGATAATAAAAGAAGGTATGGCTGCTGATATGGTGCTTTGGGATATTCAGCACCTGGCAGAATTAGCCTATCAATTTGGTCCACAAGTTATTAAACAAAGAATGGTTAATGGTCAGATCACAGGGAGTGGCGCACATGTATAAGCCAGCCAATATGTCGCTCTGGCAAGGACGAGTGGATGAGTTTGAAGGTGAAGCTGGGCTACGCTGGCATCAATTAATTCAGCCCTTTAAACCAGGGGTGGCTGCTGGGGTCACTATCTTGGGTTTTGCCAGCGATGCGGGAGTTAAGCGTAATCAAGGCCGGCTCGGTGCCAGCCAAGGGCCGTTTAATGCACGGCAGGTGTTGGCAAATTTACCTAATCGATTATCCCGGCCGGTTTATGATGCAGGCGATATTATTTGCTCTAATGATCAACTGGAATTTGCTCAATTAACCTTAGCTTGCCAGGTGGAAATGCTATTAGCAGCACGGCATTTTCCATTAATTATCGGTGGTGGCCATGAAGTTGCCTGGGGTAGTTATCAGGGGCTAGCTAAATACGCTGAAGGCTGCCATCAACAACCTGTAATCGGCATTATTAATTTTGATGCCCATTTTGATTTACGACAGGATGCTAAGCCCAGTTCTGGGACACCTTTTCGACAAATTGCTGAATACTGTCAAACCCAACAATCCCCCTTTAAATATTGCTGCTTAGGTATCAGTGAGCCCAGTAATACTCCTGCTTTATTTAATCGTGCTCAACAATTGGAAGTGAGCTATCGATTGGATCGAGACATGAGCTGGCAACAACTGCCGGCTATTGAAGCTCAACTTGATCAGTTTATTCAGCAATGTGACTGGTTGTATCTCACCGTTTGTTTAGATGTTTTTCCATCAGCAATTGCACCTGGAGTAAGTGCTCCTGCTGTGTGTGGAGTGGAGTTAGCTCTGATAGAACATTTAATTCAAAACAAAATTAAACCTGCAATCGATGCTAATGGTTTTCCCAAACTTAAATTAGCGGATATTGCAGAATTTAATCCAGAGTTTGATCGTGACCAACAGACAGCAAGGTTAGTGGCGCGATTAACCGAATTAATAACACGATAAACAAGAATGTTTACCCAAAGCGTAGGGTTTTTAGACGAGGCCGTCGAGCGATGAAGCCCCATAAGCCTATTGAAATAGGTGATTGGGGTGACAGTTAAATGCTCCATGCATTAACTGTATTTCCACCTTCCATGGTGGTCAAGAGCGACGACAACAAAGTATAAAAATCATTCGCGAAGGGTAATAGGAGACAAGTGATGAGTAGAGTAGACAAAACTAGAAAAATTAAAGCAGCAACTGGTACAAAATTAACAGCCAAAAGCTGGCTCACTGAAGCTGCTTTACGAATGCTAATGAATAACCTGGATCCCGAGGTAGCAGAAAAACCTGAGGAACTAGTGGTTTATGGCGGGATTGGTCGTGCTGCCCGCAATTGGGAGTGCTACGACAAAATCGTTGAAGTATTGACTCGTTTGGAAAATGACGAGTCTTTATTAATTCAATCCGGTAAACCGGTAGGGGTTTTTAAAACCCACCCTGATGCTCCTCGGGTATTAATTGCGAATTCTAATTTAGTGCCTCATTGGGCTAACTGGGAACATTTTAATGAGTTGGATAAACAAGGGCTAATGATGTATGGCCAAATGACTGCTGGCTCTTGGGTGTATATCGGTTCTCAGGGAATTGTTCAGGGCACCTATGAAACCTTCGTAGCAGTAGGCACTAAACATTTTAATGGCGATTTATCGGGTAAATGGATTTTAACCGCCGGTTTAGGGGGAATGGGCGGTGCTCAGCCACTGGCTGCAACCATGGCTGGTGCCTCAATGCTAGCAGTTGAATGCGACGAGAGCCGAATTGATAAGCGTCTGGAAACCCGTTATCTGGATTATAAAGTCAACAATCTCGATGAAGCTTTACAAATGATGAATGATACTGCCAAGCAAGGTAAAGCCATTTCGGTAGGGTTATTAGGTAATGCCGCGGATATTTTTCCAGAATTAGTTGCTCGGGGTGTAATTCCTGATGTGGTGACGGATCAGACCAGTGCCCATGATCCACTTAATGGTTATTTACCTAAAGACTGGTCGTTGGAATATGCCGATGAAATGCGCCAAAAAGATCCACAGGCGGTGGTAAAAGCAGCGAAAGCTTCTATGGCAATTCATGTGAAAGCAATGTTAGCGCTGCAGGAAAAAGGCGCTGCTACCCTGGACTATGGTAATAATATCCGACAAATGGCGTATGAAGAGGGAGTGGAAAATGCCTTTGATTTCCCTGGTTTTGTTCCTGCGTATATTAGGCCATTGTTTTGTGAAGGAATAGGGCCATTCCGTTGGGCGGCATTATCTGGAGACCCTGAAGATATTTATAAAACCGATGCCAAGGTAAAAGAATTAATTCCCGATAATCCACACCTGCATAACTGGTTGGATATGGCACGGGAAAAAATTCAGTTCCAAGGCTTGCCTGCTCGTATTTGCTGGGTGGGTTTAAAAGACCGGGCAAGGTTAGCGCAAGCATTTAATGATATGGTTGCCAGCGGTGAATTAAAGGCACCTGTTGTGATTGGCCGAGATCATTTGGACTCTGGTTCCGTTGCCAGCCCTAATCGTGAAACTGAAGGGATGTTGGATGGGTCTGATGCAGTATCAGATTGGCCTTTACTCAATGCTTTATTAAATACCGCTGGTGGTGCCACTTGGGTCAGTTTCCATCATGGTGGTGGCGTTGGGATGGGCTTTAGTCAGCATGCGGGGGTGGTGATTGTGGCTGATGGTACCCAAGAAGCTAAAGCAAGACTCGGTCGAGTTTTATGGAACGATCCAGGTACAGGGGTGATGCGCCATGCGGATGCAGGTTATGAAATTGCGGTCGACTGTGCTAAAGCAAATGGTCTTGATTTACCGATGTTAGAAGCAACTGTTAACAGTAAGCATGCTGAATAGTTTGGTTGGGAGGTTATTGCAGTGTATCAATTAACATTAAAGCCAGGCCAACTTACGCTGAATACATTACGTTGTGTACTTCAGTCGTCGGTTAATGTTCAGCTGGCTGAAGAGGCCTTGCCAGCTATTGAAAAAAGTAATGCTACAGTCAATAAAATTGTGGCAGAAGACCGAGTGGTTTATGGGGTGAATACTGGTTTTGGTTTGCTGGCTAACACCCATATTAAAAAAGATGAACTGGAAACATTGCAACGCAGTTTGGTGCTATCCCATGCAGCAGGCACAGGTAATTTCATGAGCGATGATGTGGTTCGGCTGATGATGGTATTAAAAATTAACAGCCTGGCCAGAGGGTTTTCTGGAATTCGCTTGGAAGTCATTGAGGCTCTGACGGCGTTGCTTAATAAAGAAGTGTATCCACTCATTCCTGCTAAAGGGTCGGTGGGGGCATCTGGTGATTTAGCACCGCTGGCCCATATGAGCACCGTATTATTAGGGGAAGGGGAAGTACGCTATCAGGGGGAAAGGCTTTCAGGGGCTGAAGGACTAAAGATAGCAGGGCTTTCACCAATAACCTTGGCACCCAAAGAAGGGTTGGCGCTACTTAATGGCACTCAGGCATCAACAGCGTTTGCATTGACTGGCTTATTTGCGGCAGAAGATTTATTTTCAATGGCGGTGGTGGCAGGTGCCATGTCAGTAGAGGCAGCTTTAGGTAGTCGTCGACCGTTTGATGAGCGGATTCATCTTGCCCGTGGTCACCAGGCACAAATTGATGCTGCAGCCTGTTATCGGGATTTGTTGGAGCATAGCGATATTGAAAAATCCCATCAGAATTGCGAAAAAGTGCAGGACCCATACTCCTTGCGTTGTCAACCTCAGGTAATGGGTGCCTGTTTGCAGCAAATTCGTGATACTTCAAAAGTGTTGTTAACTGAAGCGAATGCGGTGTCTGATAATCCGCTGGTGTTCAGTGATGATGATGAAATTATCTCCGGAGGTAATTTCCATGCTGAACCCGTTGCCATGGCGGCTGATAATTTAGCTCTGGCGATTGCTGAGGTGGGTGCACTCTCTGAGCGGCGGATGGCACTGTTAATAGACAGCACATTAAGTAAGTTACCACCCTTTTTGGTGGATAATGGTGGGGTGAACTCAGGGTTTATGATTGCCCAGGTGACTTCTGCTGCCTTGGCCAGTGAAAATAAGTCCCTAGCGCACCCAGCGTCTGTGGATAGTTTGCCAACCTCTGCTAATCAGGAAGATCATGTCTCAATGGCTACCTTCGCAGGTAGACGACTAATAGAAATGGCTGACAATACGGCGGGTATTTTAGCGGTTGAATGGCTAGCGGCTTGTCAGGGTATTGATTTCAGAGCGCCACTGACAACTTCACCCAAGCTGCAAGAAGCTCATCAGCTGCTTAGGACAGAGGTGAGCTTTTACGACAAGGATCGTTATTTTGCTCCTGATATTGAGTTGGCCAAGCAACAGATAAAGTCGGGACAGTATCGAGGATTTGTTGCGCCGGAAGTATTACCCAGTTATACCTGAGTATTGGAGTTGGCTGAGATAAATAAAAACCCCTGTCAATAGAGGTTTGTATTTATTGCAAAAAGCTAATTTTTAGCCTGTTAATGAAGTAATAAAAACCGTATTGTCATGAATATATTGTGACCGATTTGTGAAAGTTACTGAAATTAAAGCCCCTTTTTTAGTTAAACAGTAAGTCGTTAACAGGGTTATCCACAGAATCTGTGGGTAAGTGTTGATGTGGGTAAACACTTCTTGTTAACAAACTATTTTTTAACAGCCTGTAGGATTACGAACTTACTGTTGCTGGCCAACATTTGGACATTGCCAAACAACCGCTTCAATTTAATGTGATAACCCAAATGTCGGTTACCAATAATTCTTAACTCTCCACCTTGTTGCAGTACTTGCTTGGCTTGGCTAAACATTCGCCATGCAATATGGTCACCCACAGTATGCTGCTGGTGGAAGGGTGGGTTACAAACAATATAGTCAGCACTGTTGCTTGCAAAGCCTGTTAAACAGTCATTAACAACAAAGCGGGCTTGGTTTTCAGGTAACTCGCTGCTTAACCAGCCAGCTTTGGCAGAAGCAACCGCAGAAAAAGACTCATCAACCAGGGTAAATTGCGAGTCTGGGTGGTGTTGATAAGTGGCCATTGCTAGTAAACCGTTACCACAGCCTAAATCGATAATCTGTTGTGGCTCATGATCACATGCCAGGTTTTCCAGAAAAAAGCGGCTGCCGATATCCAGTTTATGTTGCCCAAATACATTGGCAAAGTTGATGAGGTTGAGTTTTCTATTGCCACCAGGCAGCTCAACACACAATTCCTTTGGATATGGGTTTTTAACCTTGGCTGTTAATAGGGAGTGGTCTGGGGTGATATGTATTAGTCGGGCTTTTTTCTTGGCTAGTGACGGCCTTGTTGGACCAACGAGTTGTTGAATAGATTCAATCATACTTGTCTGGATGTATTTAACCATTCCTGCCGCAATTATTAGTGTATCGGAATTAATCAGTGGTCTAATTTTAAGTAAAGCAGCCTCTAATAATGCTAAGGTTTTAGGTATTTTGATAATGATGGTTTTAAAATAACCACATGGTTTTTCAAGAGGCTTGATTAGCGGCAAGATAGTAGGGCAGTCAAGCTGGTTTGTTTGGCTATTGGCTATGATACTCTGCTGACTGAGGAAAGAATCAGTAATAACTGTTGGGCTTAGCTGATGTAGGCTGGTACTTAGGGCTCCAAAACCATCATTGATAATTAAACAAGGCCCTTGAATATTTTGCTCATGCAAATAGCTAAGCAAGTATTCATCTGCTGCATCCCAGGCTCTAAGTGTTTCATTTTTTTGCTTTGGATAGCGATTAAGTTCTAAGCTGTGCCAGACAGTAGTTAAGTGATTCATACAAAACATGTAAGGTATGTTAAAGAAAGTAGGGTAGGCCCTGGTAACTGGAAAAAACATTATATACTGTTTTGCAGAGGGGATGTCGTAAAAGGCTTCGGTGTATAAATATGGAGCAACAGAGTATTCTTCCACTGCTCTACAAGGCCTTCCCTGGCCTTTAGAGCTTTCGCTGTTCCCGACAGCTGTTACAGAATACCCTATTGCTCCATATAGCCAAGTCTGTACGGATTACATCAACATAATTTCAGAGAAGTGTTTGAGGCATCCTGTGGATTTAGGGCGTGGTAAAGAGAATATAAATGACTAGCTCAAAATATGATTATGATTTATTTGTTATCGGTGCCGGCTCTGGTGGTGTAAGAGCCAGTCGTATGGCTGCAAGCTTTGGTGCCAAGGTTGCCATTGCTGAAGACCGTTATATGGGGGGCACCTGTGTTAATGTGGGTTGTGTACCTAAAAAGCTTTATGTTTATGGTTCTCACTTCGGTGAAGATATTGCCGATGGAGCTGGCTATGGCTGGCAGGCTAGTGATGTTTCATTTGATTGGACGACATTGCGAGATAATAAAAAGCAAGAAATTTCTCGCTTGAATGGTGTTTATCGCAATTTACTTAAGAATGCAGGGGTAAAGTTAATCGAGGGGCGGGCTGCTTTGGTTGATGCACATACCGTTAAAGTGGGTAAGAAAAAATACTCTGCAGAGCGTATTTTAATTGCCACTGGTGGCTGGCCTTATATTCCTGAATTTCCTGGTAGTGAGCATGCGATTACTTCTAATGAGGTTTTTGATTTAGATAAATTTCCACAGCGAATAATTGTTGTTGGTGGTGGTTATATTGCGGTTGAGTTCGCTGGTATTTTTGCTGGGTTAGGGGCTGAAACCCACTTAGTTTATCGCCGAGACTTGTTTCTAAGGGGTTTTGACCAAGATATTCGTGAATTTGTGCGCGATGAAGTAGCTAAGAAACATGTCAATCTACACTTCAATACTGAGATTGATAAAATTGAAAAACTGGCTACCGATGCGTTAGTGGCACACACCAATAAAGGTGAGCAAATTGCTGCCGATGTGATTTTATACGCTACTGGCCGTAAGCCTAATTTGCATGGACTTGGTTTGGAAAATGTTAAAGTCAAACTCAATGGCGATGGTACTATTAAAGTGGATGATTACTTTAATAGCAGTGAGCCATCTATCTATGCAGTGGGTGATGTGATTGGTGGTCCAGAACTTACCCCGGTTGCATTGGCAGAGGGAATGGCGTTAGCCAAAACCCTTTATTTAAATGAACCAAACAAAGTTGACTATGACAATATTCCAACGGCGGTATTTTCCCAACCTAATATTGCTACTGTAGGACTCACTGAAGAGCAAGCCCGTGAGCGAGGCTATGAACTGGAGATTTATAAAGCTAGCTTTCGGCACTTGAAGCACACGTTATCAGGCCGAGATGAACGCACGATGATGAAGCTGGTAGTAGAGAAAGAATCGCAAAAAGTATTAGGCTGTCATATGGTGGGAGCCGATGCTGGAGAAATTATTCAAGGCATGGCTGTGGCGATTAAGGCAGGAGCGACCAAAGCTGTGTTTGATAGCACTATTGGTATTCATCCGACAGCTGCTGAAGAGTTTGTGACTATGCGTGAGCCTGTCAGCAATTAATCCTTCATAAAACTCTAATAATCTTACCATTAAGGGCACCTCTAATAATTGTTTGCAGTCTCTTATTAGAGGTGCCCTTAAAATGACTAACCTTTGAAAGTGCACATACTTCATATTTTTGCTGCATTTTCACAGGTTAGATCGTCTATGCTTAAAGTAACTGCATCAACTCCACGGATGGCTGATGAGAGATGTTTTTTAGTACGATCAAAGGAAAAATATCTGCTGTTTTTAGTTGTTTAGTATTAATCATCATTGGTGTTGCAGTTAGTAGTTATTGGAGTGTAGACAAAATCCAATCTCTTTTTGAAGAATACCGCGATGAAGATGCGGTTGCTTTTACCATGGCTGGTATTAAGCACCAGGCCAATACCCTTCATAACACGCTCCTGCTTTATCAAGCAACAGGTGAAGAGCGTCATCAGCGAGAGGTTATTGATCTGATGACTGGTTTGCAGCGTGAGATTAATCAGACGATAGAACGCTTAGAGGATGAGCGAAAAAACAATGCCAAACAGATTAGTGAACAGCTGCTGGCGTATGAACAGTTATTTAGCCAGATGGCACTAGTGCAGCTGGAGTATGGTGAGTCGATTACTCGGGCCGGTTATCACTTTAATCGTTTTTTTCTTGCAGCTACTAGCAGTTTGCAGCGTTTCAATCACAATCACAACCTGGATGGGCTGATTCGCCAACAGCAGTTATTAATCATGTTGCATACCCAGGTGGTGGGGCAGCGCCTTTTAGCTGCGTCGCAAAATTCGCTGACTAGTAGAATATCTGAGCAGGCAGCAGATTGGCAGCTTAATTCTAAAGTCCCTGCTTGGCAACTAATCGCTAATGATTATATGTCGGAGTATGACAAGCTGGTTAGTTTTCAAAATAGTTATCGATTATTGAAAAAAAAGCTGCAGCAGATGACAAGTGAGTTAATGACACTTGTCACCGAAGCAAACCAACAAACGTTTGTAGCGATGAACTATTGGCAAAGTCAGATTAACCAATCGGCTAACTGGATTAACTCAACAGTTAAATGGTTAGTTTGGCTAGGTATTTTAACTGGAATAATGCTTGCGTTATGGATGGCAAATTCGATAGCTAAACCACTAGAGGCAATTAAAAGGGCATTGGTGCGTTTAGCGGAAGGTCAAGCTGAAGAAAAAATTCCTTATCTAAGTAGAAGTGATGAAATTGGGGATATGGCCAAGGCGGCAGATGTGTTTAAACAGGCTAATCAAAAAACCCAGATGTTATTAAATAAAACCAGCATTTTAGTGACGGAACAACAAAATGCTAACACTAAATTGCAGCAAGAAATCAAAGAGCGTCAGCGAGTTGAAAAAGCGTTGGTCAAAGCTAGACAAGCAGCAGAGCGGGCCAGTCAATATAAAAGTTTATTCTTAGCCAATATGAGTCATGAGGTTAGAACCCCTTTGGGTGGTGTAGTAGGGATGTTGTCTTTGTTACAAGAGTCAGAGCTTGCAAAAGAACAACATGGTTATGTTGATAGTGCAATGAAGTCATCAGAGGCTTTACTTTCGATACTTAATGACATTCTAGATTATTCAAAAATTGAAGCAGGAAAATTGACGTTACAATTAGCACCATTTAATTTACGATATTTGGTTGAAGATGTCGTATTTCTGTCGGCGTTTAGAGCAGCACAAAAAAATATTAATTTACAGTATGTTATTGCTAAGCATCTGCCCTTACATTTAATCGGTGACGTGGGAAGAATAAGAC
Organism: Spartinivicinus marinus; assembly: GCF_026309355.1. Classification (NCBI taxonomy): domain Bacteria; kingdom Pseudomonadati; phylum Pseudomonadota; class Gammaproteobacteria; order Oceanospirillales; family Zooshikellaceae; genus Spartinivicinus; species Spartinivicinus marinus. The sequence goes on along the minus strand of NZ_JAPJZK010000001.1, from coordinate 1,149,185 downwards.
AAATACTGACGAACTTTGTAACCAATGCAATTAAATTCACTGACAAAGGTCATGTACTAATTACGGTGTCTGGACATTGTGAGTTTGATGAAGTCATTCTTGAATTAAATGTGGAAGACACCGGCTGTGGTATACCGCAAGAGCAGCTTGATATTATTTTTGCAGAATATCAGCAGGCAGACCAAGTGGGGAGAGGCGGAACGGGCCTGGGACTGGCGATTACGAAAAAGCTGATTGAAATTATGTGGGGACAGGTTAAGGTTTCAAGCGAGGTGGGCAAAGGTTCTTGCTTTAATGCCACTTTACCCTTAACCATTTGTCATGAGCCATTGCCTGTGATGAAACTCTCCAATGCGATGGTTAAAGGTTTAATGATTGACCCAGATCCTATCAATGGAAAAGCAGTATCATTGCTGGTTGAAGCGTTGGGAGCTGAACTGTTGTATGTACAACAGCCGACAGATGTTGCTGATGTATTGCGGCAGTATCCTGAGCAGGTAAGTTTTGTTTTACTCAATGCCCTTTGGATTGAACAAACCCAAAGCTTGATCAGTTATCTTCAATCATTACCTCTCCTCACTAAAGCGCCCATTATTGTATTAGGCCCACTGGGTAGCATACAAACGGTAGATAAGTATCAAGCTGACCATTGTGCAGGCTATTTGGCTTATCCAATAAAATTGGAGGCACTTTGCCGAACACTAAGACAGACTGGTACAGAGCAGTTTAAATTAATTGAGCAAGGGAAGGCTGTAGAGGAGAGTAAAAACTCAAAAGCACTTGATAAGAAGCCGATTTGTAAACAAAAACTTCGAGTATTGCTGATAGAGGATAACCCTGTTAATCAAAAAGTCGCAGCCAAGATGCTGGAAAAACTAGGGTGTGCTGTTGCTGTGGCAAATAATGGGCAAGAGGGGGTGGCTCAATGGCAGCAACAGTCGTTTGACTTAGTGGTAATGGATTGCAATATGCCGGTAATGGATGGCTATCAAGCCACTCGAAGAATTCGCAACTTAGAACAAGAACGAACAGATTCCCTACATACAACAATCGTAGCGTTAACGGCAAATGCCATGAAAGGTGAGCGAGAAAACTGCTTATCAGCTGGAATGGATGATTATTTAACTAAACCAGTAAAGCTAATCGATCTGAAGCGAGTGGTTGACCAGGTGGCAAAAGAGGTTGTTTTTAGTGCATAGGATAAGATGGCTGATAGCAAAAAAATGGCTTCTTTTATTTTTATGTGGGAACTAACTTAACGACAGTCAGTCTTACTTTTTACCAAGATATAGTTGATAAGGTGTTCTTATAGCACTACCTATCCTTCAAGCCACCTTATTGGTAAGCAATATCTGGTTTTCATTGAGTCTCCCCGGATACAGGCAGTCTGTATTTCTTTAAGAAATATAGCTGTCTGTTTTTTTATGTAAGTAAAATCACTGATTTTTGTTTCATTTTATATTGAAAACCGATGCAATTGTTTTTCTTAGCAGAGTGTTTACATTGGCTTCATAGCTACGATTGATAGCAGGCTTGTAGCCAGATAAGTTGGAAAATTGATTTTTCCACAAGCAAAACAGACGAAATACAAAATATCCTGCGTCATTTCACAATAATTTTTTGACATTTGTCACATTTTTGGGCAGAGTGTAGCCGCTGGCTAACAATATTGGTCAGTTCTTAAGGCTTTACTTTGTGTGGAATTTATTACGCCAAAGTTTGTCTTACAGTAGTTCCCGAATTAAGAATTTTGCCCAAAAATCAATAACTTACTGCCTTTCCTCAACTTTCTTCCGCATCCACATCTAATTGTAAAGCATTACTGATACAAAAGTAAGCCGAATTTTTGAGACAAAAATTTTCTCTTCTTTATTAGTTTTTTCTGATGTTATGGAGGGGCACCATTATGTCTAATGATGTGCTGTTATTTTTGTAGCTAAATTGTCATAAATCTTACTATATAGGAGTGTGGTTTTATATAAAAATTAAGTTTTCAGTTCTAAATAAACTCTACAGGAGGTACCTAATATTTACTACCAATTCAGATTCGTGTGCAGATATAGGAAGTAGCTTTGAGTTAAATTAATACTAAATCAGCTTTAAGTCTCTTAACCGGGACTAAATAAAAATAAACAACAAAAGTGTACCAGTGGCCGCCAAAAGCACCCACAAGACAATTAAAATTATAAATAAGATAGTCTAAATAATAAGCAAGAACTTCTTGCGCCATCTAAAAATAATCCCATTTGTTAGTCTAAATATTCCTTGTTACATACCATAATGCGACATGAGGCGTCTTCCCTTCACCCTGGCACAAGTCCGTCTCATCCGCTTACGTTAGCAGATGAACACCACTAGATTTATAGCTTTATATCTAGCTATACCTGCCTGTTAGCTTTACCTATCTACCCTTACTGTCTTACTCATATACGACACTGTGATTAAATATTCATGACAGTCTTGTTGTGGGTATAGTAGTATCCGATATATCCCATTTGCGGGACATAATAGCGAGGCATCTTGTGTGCGCATCTTTATGTGCTCTCTTTGTCTCTGAATAAATGCTGACCACAAAATTATGGGGCTCCAATGAGCGCTCAGGGCATTCCTACGCCCAAATCATCCCTTTATTGGGATTCAACTAACTATTTAAGGAAAGAAGCATGAATAAATACGTTAACATTAAGCGCGTTTTAGGCACTGAAGAAGACCAAGTAAAGCTTGAGTCTGACATGGCTCAGGAAGGACGTGATAGTTACATTAAAAGTACGCTACGTGCTGTAGAACGAGGAGAAGAAGGGAACACGGCATACGGCAACCGCCTTGTTTCAGGAATGACAGATGAGCTGGCCGCTGCAATTACAGAATGGGTTGAAGCACCAAGAAAAGGACCCGGAAGACACCATAAAGCTCTGCCTTATTTAAAAATGTTAGATGCACGTACAGCAGCCTACATCACTTTACGTATGCTTGTTGACAGTATCTCTAAAATGACCTTGATGAGTGCCACTGCAATAAAAATAGCTGAGGCATTAAGCCTTGAAGTTGCTATGCGTAACATGTCGCAGGAGGACAAGATATTACATAAAGGCATCCTTACCTGTGCCAATAAGCGCTCTCAATATCACCGCAAGCAATACACAGCGACTTACATGGCTGAACAACACGGTACTGCGTTACATGAATGGGACAAGGATATAAACACATCAGTAGGCACAGTGCTTATAGAGCTATGTGTAAGTAAGCTTGGAATCATTGAAGTGGCCTTAGAATTGGGTAAGAACAAACAAGAGTACACAATAAAGCCAACTGAAGCCTGCTTAGAGTGGATACGTAAATGCAACGCTAAACACCTGGACATTGCCACTATTTATCAGCCCATGGTGGTCCAGCCTTTCCCCTGGCAAGACCCATTTACCGGAGGATACCTGACAAATAATGTACGTCCACTCACCTTTGTTAAAACAGTAAATAAAACCTTCTTAGAAAAATTAGAAACTGTAGAAATGCCTGGAGTATACGAAGCGGTTAATAAGGCACAAAGTACAGCCTGGAGAATCAACTCAGAAATACTGGACTTGTTGGATAACCTTATTGAAACAGAGAGCGAGCTAGGCAAGCTGCCACCAGCTAAAGATAAGAAGCCAAGAGAAGTTCCTGAAGACTTTGATACTAATGAGGAGGCTAAAAAGAAATGGAAAGCTCACGCATCCAAGGTATATAAAGATAACCGAAGTAATAAATCTAAGCGCTTAACACTGCTCTCAATATTGCAGACTGCTAAGAAGTACGCTTGTTATGAAAAAATATACTTCCCCCATCAGCTTTGTTTTCGTGGTCGTGTTTACTCAGCAACTAATGGCTCTTTATCTCCGCAAGGCCCTGACTATGTTAAGGCGCTGCTTCAATTTGCTGAAGGGGAAAAGTTGGGGACTCAAGAAGCCGCCGATTGGCTAGCAGTTCATGTAGCTAACGTATGGGCAATCGATAAGATTGATAAAGAAAGCTTTGCAGCTCGTATAGCGTGGACCAAGGCCAATACAGAAATGCTCTGTCGTGTAGCTGAGAATCCCTACGACTTCAGACAATGGACTGATGCTGATAAACCCTTTCAAGCTGTAGTCGCTGCGATGGAGTGGAAAGGCTACATTGAGAATGGCTTAGACCACGTGTCTCGTATACCTGTTGCTCTTGATGGGTCTTGTTCTGGATTACAGCATTTAGGTATGGCTTTACGATGCAAGGAGACAGGGAAAGAGGTTAACTTAATGCCAGCAGAAAAACCCCAGGATATTTACCAAACTGTAATTGATAAGGTTTTACCTGAATTAATTAATATTGTTGGTCCTGGTTGGGAAGACCTAGATTACCCAGGGATAATTAAACACGCCGAAAATGCAATGGAGGAAATTTATAATAAAAATAAAAGTAAGTTTCGAATTAAAAAACCTTTTGCTGAGTGGAAAGAAATAGCTAAAAAAGAAAAGAAAAAGAAAGATGGAACATTAGCTAAGCGAATTGCACCAGAGCAGGAGGCGTACGAAACTTACCACAGGATAATTGCAGCCTTCGCTTGGCTTAATTTCGGGTACGACAAAAAGACCGGAAAATTAAGCCGTAAATTAGCTAAAAATGCTGTTATGACTTTCGCTTACGGTAGTGAACAATATGGCTTTACAGAGCAACTAAAGGTCAGGGTAATCAAGAAAGCCATGGACGAGGGAGGGAGCAATGAGACCTTTGACGGGATAATTGCGCCTGTATACTCCCTTATATGGGATGAGGGCAAGTATAAAGCCCTGTCTGCTAGCTTACTCGCAAAGCTTTTATATAAAGCTGTTACGGGGACTGTGGTCAAAGCTGCTGAAGGAATGAAGTGGTTACAGGAGGCTGCAAAAGTAGCAGCAGAAAACGGTAAGCCTCTCCATTGGCAAACGCCTTTAGGTTTCCTGGTGGAGCAGAATTATTGGAAAACTGAAGATAAAAGAACACAAACTAGCTTTTTAGGAGGCGAAAAAGTCCGCTTTCGTATCCAAGTTGAAACTAGTGAGTGTGACAAGGAAAAACAAGCTTCAGCAATAGCGCCTAACTTTGTTCACTCATTAGATGCAACACATTTAATGATGGTAGTAAATAAGAGTGAGTTTAAAAATTTTGCCTTAATACACGACTCATTCGGTACATTACCAAGCCAAACTCAAAAGTTGTATGAAAATATTAAGGAGACTTTTTATAAGTTATATACAGCGAAAGACCACTTTGAAGATTTAAAAGAGCAGTTAACGAAGCGAGTTAAAGATGTAGAAGGAGCGCATTTGCCAATGACTCCTATAAAGGGCAATTTAGACCCGCAAGAAATCCTCAACTCCCCATACTGCTTCGGATAGAAGGCCATGCCCTGGTGTAAAAGCTGGGGCTTTTCAACCCAAAAGAGGTATATGTAAATCGTATTTTTCTAATATAGCTGCAACCCTTACCAGCCGTGGGATACAAAAAGTAGCCCGTATTGATAACACATCGCAAAACTAAACTGACCAAAAATCAATCAATCAGATTAACCTAAAGATTAACTTTAAGATACCTAAAGATAACTCTAATTATCTCCTTAACTAAAAGGACCTCAATCAATGAATAATATTAATTCTTCATCATTAACAACCACAGCACCTATCATCATTGACCAAGTTGAAATAAAACAAAACGAGGATGGCCTCTACTGCCTTAATGATATCCATAAAGTCTACGGACGTAATAAACCAAGGAAACATAACCAGTGGATAGACCGTAGGTTAACTCAGGTCCTAATTAACGTAATTGAGCGTGAGACAAAGGCTCCCCGTGATAAAGTTATCTCAGGTCAAAGAGGAGCTAATAAGACAGGAGCAGGCACTTATGCTTGCCTAGAGCTTGTCCTTGATTATGCTTCATGGGTATCTACATCTTTTGGTATTAAAATTAAAAAGGCATTTGATAAGGTTAATAAACCAGTTGTCGTACAGCCAGTGGTGCAACCAGAGCCACCTAAAACACCTAGCACAGAGTTAAGCACGTTTAATCATGCCCTTTTCGGGAAAGTGCGCGTTGTTAATAAAGGTGGTGAGCCTTGGTTTATCGCTAAGGATGTCGCTGATGCTTTAGGTTATTCTCTACCTAGTGCTATGACCCGCTATTTAGACGAAGATGAAAAGGGTATGTCAATTAAGCATACCCTTGGTGGCCCCCAAGAATTACAGGCTATCAACGAGTCAGGCCTTTATTCAGCCATACTACGCAGCCGTAGACCTGAAGCCAAAATGTTTAAGAAATGGATAACTAGTGAGGTCCTACCTACCATTAGAAAAACAGGCTCTTACTCATTACACCGAGAAACGCAGACACATCAACTACCAGACTTCACCAATCCCTCAGAAGCCGCTAGAGCTTGGGCTAATGAGTACGACGGTCGCCTTGTAGCTGAGCAGAAGGTAACAGCGCTTGAGCCTAAAGCAGCCTTTGCTGAGGAGTACTTAGAAGCTGACCACAACGTTGCTCTTCGATATGCCGCACAAGAGCTTGGTCTTCCTCCAAATATATTTAATGAAAAGCTGCGCGCAGATAAAGTGCTTTACACCATAGATTCACGTAAAAACATGCCTTATCAATATTATTTAGAGAAGGGCTACTTTGTTGTGAAGACCCGTATACATGCTAGAACAGGTAGAGCCCATTTACAGACTTTGGTTACACCTAAAGGTCTCTATTGGTTGAATAAAAAATACAGCCACTTAAAAGGTTTTGTTTAATTATTTTTGATGTGGTCCATTAAATTAAAATTAATTAAGGAAAATAGTATATGGCCTTAGTTTCTAAGGAGTATGCAGAAAGCCGTATAAAAGACGTTGAGTATATTTATAGGAATAAATTAGTTATCTGCGTTATTACCACAGTAGACGATGACCTAATTGTTGGAGATTGTGATTTTAAAAACCGGGGCACGCTAGAACGAAGCCGTAAGCTATCATTCAGCCAGGCTTTTCGTAGTATGCGTCACAGAGAAACCCATCGTCTTTTTGTCGAATCTGAACGAGGAAAATAATTTATGGCTTTTTCACGCGAAGCTCTAAATAAACACTGGAAAATCATTGACGCTTACCGTAAAGGCGCTGAAATTCAAACTCAGTGTGCATTATCAAAGAAATGGCAAAATGACCCAGAACCGAGCTTTATTGCCCCACAAGAATACCGAGTTAAACCCAAGGGACTAGAGCACGTTAAGCCCGGCCAGCAGGTTTACCATAAAAGAAATGATGGCACTTATGGTCCCCTATTAGTAACTTACACCCCATGTAAGTACCGCTTGTTTTATGTGTCTACGGGTAAGCAATACGGTCATAGTGAATCTTCAAACGATACTTCCTCTGTAGAAGCGTCATCTCTTTTCTCTGGCTCAGGCTACTTAATCTCAGAAGAAGAGTATGAAAAAGAACAAGATATAAAGCGTAGAGAAACAATGAGAAATATACTGCATTCTACACATATCTTTCATCCACGTAGCCCAGTATTTAAATCAACTGACTTTTAAAAATAAATAATTCCCCCTCCCAGCGCTCAGCCTGTGACCGTGCGGCCTCATCTGGTCCGCCCTAAATAAATAAAGAAAAACAAAAGGATTTTCCCATGACTAATTTGACACGCGCCTATCTTCATTTCTGGGACCACGGCAAGACACTACCTTTAGACCTTGCAGCTCGCCTAGTAGAAGATGGGTATGACGTAGAAGCCCTTGAACAAAAAGAAGTAAACAACGAGAAACAACGGAGAAACAAAAAGCACTAATGACAAAAGAAACATATATCTCACCTCTTGGAACTCTTGGCCCCTTCCCACGCTTAAATAAACCAGATACAAAGTTCAACGCTGATGGAGAATATAAAGCCCAGCTTGTTGTCCCTGCTGAAGATGCCCAAAAGCTTATCGACAGAATTAATAAACAGTACGAAGAGTTTTATAATGAGTTAACGGAAGAAGAGCGTAAGAAAAAGAAAAAGCCAAAGCTAAAATTGAAAAAAGCTGATTTGCCTTATGAAGTTGACGAAGATGAAGGTACAGTTACTTTTAAATATAAGCTTAAAGCCCTAATCAAAAAGAAGGATGGAACAATAATTAAACGCAGGCCTATTATTTATGACTCTAAGGGAAAGAAGGTTCCTGAAGTCACAGATATATTTATAGGCCAAGGCAGTGAGATTAAAATTTCAACTTTATTCTATACTTGGTATACACCAACATTAGGTGCAGGCATTACACTTCAGTTTGATGCAGTCCAAGTCATAAAACTCGAAAATAAAGCTTACTCTCCTGATGCTTCTTCCTTTGGATTTGTTGAGCATGAAGACGGCTTTTCAATTGAGGACCAAGCACCTTTCGATACAGATGAAGATGACGAAGAGCCAGAAGATAGTAACGAAGAGGAGGACGACGGCGACTTTTAGTGAAGCAACCTATCACAGTTAAAACTAAACCCCTCTCAGTCAATGAAGCCTTCCTTGGCCGCAAGGTAAAAAGCAAGAAATATCGTGATTACGAAGAAATATTAATAAGCACCTTACCTGACGTATCCGTGCCTGAAGGTAAATTAACGCTAAAACTTCTTGTTTCTTACAGCAATAGTAGAGCTGACATTGACAATGCCCTTAAGCCCTTCATTGATGTTCTCCAAAAAAGATATGACTTTAATGATAATAAAATTTATCGCTTAGTTATCGAGAAGAACATTGTTAAGAAGGGTGAAGAATTTCTTAAATTCCAATTGATACCGTATGAGAAACAAAATGGCAAAGAAGAAAACAAAGAAACCCCAGCGCCAAATTATTTCTGAACATATTTTAAAATATGGACACATTACAAGGAATGAAGCCATTGGCCTTTATCGTATAACCCGGCTAGCAGCCGTTATCCATAGCATAGCTAAAATAACCAATGCGTCTTTCATAAAAGAAGAACGGGATGGTGACTATGTTTACAGCCTCCCCTGGCCTTATATAGAGGAACTCCGGGCCTATCTTGCTCTTCGGGCAGTAGATAACAGAAATGCACCCGCATTTATCCACTAGAGTTGTAAGCCGCGAGCCATGCCCCAGGTGTGGCTCACAGGATAATGTTGCAGTTTATGATGATGGACACGCCAATTGTTATACCCCTAACTGCAACTATTTTCTTAAAGCCAATGGAGAGGAAGGAGGGAGTAAAAAATCAGTGTCACACTCTTTAATTGAGGGTAATTATAAAGAACTAGTTAAACGCAAAATTAGTGAGGAAACATGCCGTAAATTAGGCTATAAAATAGGCCGCTTTAAAGATAAATCCGTTCACATTGCTAATTACGCTTGCCCTAAAACACGAGTCGTACAAGCCCAGAAAATACGCTTTCCTGATAAAACTTTTACAATACTTGGAAATACCCGAAAGCTTCCCTTTTTCGGCTGGCACACTTGGCGTAACGGTGGGCGCAAGCTTGTAATAACTGAAGGTGAAATAGACGCTCTCTCAGTCTCTGAGGTCCAAAATAATAAATATCCTGTTGTGTCCTTACCGAACGGAGCCTCTTCTGTTAAGCAAACCTTCATTGATAACAAGGCTTATCTCGATGGCTTCGAAGAAATTATTATCATGTTTGATAATGACGAGGCGGGCCAGATAGCAACAGAAGAAGCTTGTCGTTTACTTGGTGCTAAAGCTCGTGTTGCCTCTCTCCCATTTAAAGATGCCAATGAAGCGCTTGTGGCAGGGCGTAGTGATTTAATTATACCTGCCATTTGGGACGCAAAGCCTTATAAACCCGCTTGTATATTCACTGGTGAGGAAGTCTTAGCAACAGCTTATCAAGAGCCTGAAATGGGCTTGTCCTGGCCATTCCCCACGTTAACCCAGGCAACCTACGGTAAAAGACCAAATGAAATGTACGCCATCGGCTCAGGCACAGGTTGCGGTAAAACAGATTTATTAAAGGAGGATATTGCCCACAATATTAGGGTCCATAACGAAAAGTGCATGACCTTTTTTCTTGAAGAACCTAATTTACAGCTAACGTTAGACACTATCGCTGGCAAGGTGGACTCAAAGTTATACCACGTTCCTGGTGCTGAGTATGACAAGGAACAGTTTAAAAAGACCAGGGAAAAAGTAGCCAAAAATTTATTAATGTATTCTGTGGATGGCAATACGGAACCTGAAGATATTCTTCAATATATCCGGTTAGGCGTTGAAGGTTACGGAGCACGTCATGTCTACCTAGACCACATCACCTACATTATGGATGCAGTAGGAGAAGGCCAAGGGCTTGAGGTCCTTAAATCTTTTATGCGAGGTCTTAATGACTTAAACAAAGAGCTTCCCTTTACCCTTTATTACGTTTCGCACCTACGAAAAAAAGACGGTAAAAAGAGCCATGAAGAAGGCGGCCGCGTTACCCTTGACGACTTTGCAGGAGGAAAAGCCAATGTCCAATATGCCAATTTCACCTTTGCCCTTGAACGAGACCAACAAGCGGAGGAAAACGAAGAAAAAAATAAAACTGTATTTAGGATACTTAAGGATAGATATACCGGCCAGTCCACGGGAACCACAATACAGCTGCTGTATGACCCCACCACGGGTAGGAAACAGGAATATGACCCCTTTGATGTAGAGGATGTAAAGGAGTCATCAACGAGTGAATTCTAATAGAAACTGACCCAACTAAGAATCATGCTTTCTTATTTTTTTATACCAAAAAATACTAACAGCAATAGATAAGCAGTAAAACAGTAACAGGCTGATATAGGCACCATAAGTGCTTGAGTAAACTTCTGTTATAAATTTCCTTGGTATTACAAAATATAATAATGACTGCGTAGCAGATACAAGATAAAAAATGCCCAGGACTGCTAGGTAGTTTGTAACTTTATTTATCTTGCCTGTTAAAAACAATGCAAAAATAAAAGGAAACAAGGCAAGCAAAATGCCAATAAAATAAATGCTATCCATACCATCCATAAAAGTGCGACTCATCAAAGCATAAAAGAGCCGATTGTATTGTATCTAGTATAAATTATCAACAGGAATAACTCCTTCAATTGGTTTAGCAGATAAACAAGAAAAGAAAGAGGATTTCTCAATGCAAATGCAAATTAAGCCAATCCCTTCTGAGTGGTCCCAGCTAATTTCCATGGTCAACAAGCTAAGAAAAACCAATGTAGTTTATTTAGCCGGTGGTGCACCACGAGACTACCTTTTAGATAAACCAATAAAAGACTGGGACCTTTTCGTTTACACAGAGAGCCCTTTAGCTATCCGAAGCTGTCTCCAAGATGACTTTAACCTTCAACGCTCAGTCGGTAATGCTGATGGCTTTTACGAAGGCTTAGCTGAAGAACGAGGCGTTCAGGCAATTGATTACTTTGTGAATATGAATGGTGAGCTGCAAGTCATTTACCTATCACGCAACATGCCCCTTGTAGAGCTGCTAGAAGGTATGGACTTCGGGCTTTGCCAAGTGGGGACTGACGGTAAAAGCTGGACATTTACAGAAGCCTTTATTAAAGACATGGAAAACCAGACCCTGACGCATTACCGCTACTTTGAAGCTGAAAAGCGGATGAAGGAAAGGTACGCCCGGCTTAGTAAAAAATATCCAAATATGAAATTAAAATTCGCTTATTAAGAGGAGGTAAATGACTTCAATTGAATTTGATATAGAAACCAACGGCCTCCTTGATGTCCTCTCAAAAATCCACTGCATTTGCACCTACGATAAAGTAAACGATATAAAAGAAAGCTTCCGCCCTAATGAAATTATGGATGCTATTTTATACCTTGAAGACGCCGACGAGCTTATAGCACACAACGGATTTGGGTTCGATTATGTAGCAATTAAAAAGCTGTACCCCCGCTGGAAACCCCGTGGCGTATTGCGTGATTCCCTGGCAGAAAGCCGCCTCATCTACTCCAACCTAAAGGACATAGATTTCGAGAAAGGCCGGAAAAAGAATTACGCCTTACCGGGTAAGCTATACGGCTCTCATTCTCTCAAGGCTTGGGGTTACCGTTTGGGCGTGCTTAAGGGTGACTTTTGTGAAGACACTGATTGGCAATTCTTTTCTGAGGAAATGCTTTCTTATTGTGAGCAGGACGTGGAGGTCACTAGAAAGCTTGTAGCCCTGCTAGAAAGCAAAAATTATTCGCCTATGGCACTGGACCACGAGAACCGTATTTCTGCTCTCATGGCACTACAGGAGCGCAACGGCTTCGCTTTTAATAGGTCGGCTGCTGTTAAGCTTTATCAAGAACTCGCACAGAAAAGGGCTGTAATTAAGGAGGATTTAATTATTTCCTTTGGCTGGTGGAATAAAAAGAAGGAGGTCAAAAAGCCTAAAAAATCTCTGAATTATAAGGACCCACAAAGAGCAAGTGTTGTTGAAGGAGCACCTTACACCACTTTTGAGCGCATAACATTTAATCCTGCTAGTCGTGCGCATATTGTCCAGCGCCTTAAAAAGCTTTACGGCTGGGAACCAAAGGAATTTACAGATAAGGGGCAGGCTAAAATAGATGAGAAAATATTAGGTCGCTTAAATAACCCTCATGCCAAAGCTTTATGCGAATATTTAATGATTAATAAGCGCATTGGCCAACTAGCAGAAGGAGATAACGCTTGGCTGCGTATGGAACGCAACGGCTTTATCCACGGTCATGTTAATCCCAATGGTGCAATTACAGGTCGAGCTACCCACGCTTATCCTAACATTGCCCAAGTGCCAAGCACTAAAGCGTCCTATGGTAAAGAGTGCCGGTCCCTTTTCACGGTTCCTGAGGGTTGGGTATTACTAGGCAGTGACGCTGACCAGTTGGAACTCCGCGTCATGGGGCACTACATGGCTCGCTATGACAAAGGTAGATATGTCGAGGCTATTAAGGCTGGCGATATTCACTGGACCAACACATTAGCCCTTGAGCTTTTACCAAAGGGTACTGTGCGAGATATACATAACCCTGAGCATGAACACGCTCGTGACAAGATAGCTAAGCGCTTTGTATATTTATTAATTTATGGAGGAGGTGATGAATTAGCAGGTTCAGTAATTAAACCAAATGCACCACCAGAGCTGCATAAAAAATTAGGTAGAAAATATAAAAATAAATTACTTAAAAACTTACCAGCTCTTAAATACTTACTCGACGTTGTAAAGAAAACAGCAAAGGACCGTGGCTATCTAGTAGGTCTCGATGGTCGGCATGTAGCTGTTTCTTCACAGCACAAAGCCCTCAATTATTTACTCCAAGGCGCTGGTGCTCTCATTTGTAAACGTTGGCTTTTAGAAATAGAGGACATGTGCCGTGATGCTGGCTTAATCCATGGGTGGCAAGGAGATTACGCCCTCTGTGCTTGGGTCCACGATGAAGTACAAGTGGCTTGCCGTAATGAAGAAGTAGCTAAGCAAGTAGGCTCATTCTGTGAGCTTGCGATGGGTACAGTAACTGAAATATTTAAATTTAGGTGTCCATTAAAGGCCAGCTATAAGCTTGGATATACTTGGGCTGATACACATTAAATAAGAAATAATTATGGAAATTTCAAATTGGACTTATTGCATGGCGTCGGAAGAAAGGCTCAAACATGCATTAATCCTATATGCTGATTATATATAAAAAAGGGCAATCCCTATAGAAAAGTAGCACATAACAACGACGTAATAGCATATTGGATAAGCTTTTCTTGCAACAGGTGTTGTCTTGTTTTCTTTTCTAAAAATCCAGCGTACTGATGGGAACAGCTCTCCAGTAACTAATGAATGTATACCTAGGAGAATCAAAATCGCTCCAATTACAGAAATAATTACTACATACTCTTCCATATTTACCATTCAAAGTAAAAAATAATTATATTAATTATAGTCTATAAAGTGATGATACATGTACCACTTTTATTCTCACTTCTCATTTTACTAAATGCTTGTACCACTCATCCTCCATCAACCAAAGACTTACAATGTCTAACCCTGAACATTTACCACGAAGCCCGTGGTGAAGGGCTTATGGGTATGTTGGCAGTAGGTGAAATCACGATAAACCGTGTGAATAATAAGAAGTGGCCTAACTCTATATGTGCTGTGGTCTATCAGGACAAGCAGTTCTCATGGACTCACGACCAGCTAACAGACAGCATGAAGGAAGAGGAAGCTAAGCACCTATCACAACTAGTAGCCAAGCTAATTCTTTCTGGGGTGAGGCTTAATTTAACTAGGGGAGCAACACATTATCATGCAAATTACGTAAGGCCCTACTGGGCTGAATCTTTAATTAGGACCACAACAATAAATAAACACATTTTTTATAAATAAGGAAAATTAATTATGACTGAAGAAAAAGTCACAATTACAAAAGAAGAATACGAACAGCTTCTTTACGATTCTTGTAGCCTCGCAGCCTTGGAGTGTGTCTATCCTACAGATTGGGATACATGCAGTGAAGTTACAGACCTAAGAAACCAGATGCTAATCTTGGATGGTTTAGAGCATCGAATTGACTAGAAAAAGTATGCGTGACGTTCTCGGAAACACAATCAGCATAGGCGATAAAGCTCTCTACTCATCAATCGGTGGCTACCTTCTCTTTGGCCTCGTAGAAAAACAAGACGAATATTTAAAAGACTATTTATGGGTCGATGGCTGTCGTTGCTACTACAAGACCGTGATAAAGGTAGAAAATAATAAAGGAAAAAAATGAATAAATATCTACGCAATAACCCTCGGATTACTGTAGGTGAACTAAAAGTTTTTCTTGAAAAAAATAAAGTGCCTGATTATGCGCTGCTACAGATAGAAGACAGTCAGAAGCCATATTGTGGCTCAGGTCGATTATACGCAACTAACGCTTTCTACGATGCAGAAGAAACAGCCTTAGCTTTTGAGTTTTAAAGAGAGGAAAATAAATGGTCGAATTTACTACAGAAGACATTATTACAGTTAAAGATTTGAAGCAATTTCTAGATGAATATGAAGTCCCAGATGACACCATGCTTTGTAGTAAGGCATTTGAGCATTTCGCAACAACACCCACAGATAAACTCTATTTCGATAAGGTAGACAGGAGCTTAACATTTGAGTTCTAAAAGAGTAGGACTCCTCGACACAGATATACTTTGTTTTCAGGCTTCCTCAGCTGCTCAGACCGCTATCAATTGGGGCAACGATTGGTGGACTTATCACGCTGACTTCTCTGTTGTTCGGTCCATATTTGAAGGTAAATTAGATTACATTACCAAGGCTTGCCAATTAGACGAAGTAATTATGTGCCTAACGGACGCAGGAAACTTTCGTAAATCTATTTATCCAGAATATAAAAGTAACCGGAAAGAAGTACAAAAGCCGTGTGCTTATGCTGGTATCGTTGAGTACGTTAAAGATAATTACGAAACCTTCCAGCGGCCAACGCTAGAAGCTGATGATGTAATGGGCATTCTGGCAACGTGGCCTAAGTACAAGCCTGGAGCATCTAAAGTTATTGTGTCCGAGGATAAGGATATGCGTACCATAGGTGGCGTATATCTATTTAATCCCAACAGAGACCTTGAACCAACCTTTAATAGTGAAGAAGACGCAGAGCTGTACTTTATGCAACAGGTGCTAACAGGAGACGTAGCCGACGGTTACCCAGGCTGCCCAGGCGTAGGCGAGGGACTAGCAAAAGAGCTGCTTAAAGGTGGCTTAAAGTTTGAGCCTTACGAGCACACATTTAAATCAGGTCTACGCAAGGGGACCACAGAAATAAGGTGGCAAAAAGTTCCTTCTATCTCTCTCTGGGAAACTGTTGTGTCTTGCTACGAAAAAGCTGGATTAAGTGAGGAGGCCGCCTTGATTCAAGCCCGGTGTGCTCGGATACTAAGAGCATGTGATTATAATTTTAAAAATAAGGAAGTAAAACTATGGAATTATTCTTAATTGATTTTTGTGTGACATTTATTACTGGCGGTATTATTTATTTAATTGCAACTCAGGAGAAGAAAGAAGCTTGAACTTTAAAGTAGGTGAAAAAATAGCTGTAACAGATGAGTATGTCCAAACATGTAATGCTCGTGGCTTTAGGATACTTTTAAACCCTAACGTACTTTACACAGTCAAAAAAATCTGTAGGGATTGCAGTTTAGAGCTAGAAGAAATTGATGGTCAATACCATTTTAGCCATTTCAAAACAGCTCCATATAATACTGAGGAATTCTGGACGGGTATTGGCCAAAATACTTCAAGGGACGCTTCTATAGTAAAAGCTATTCAATACAAGTTCAGTGAGCCTGATTACCTAAAAGAGCTGGAGCAATACGTCGACAGTACCTACAGCCAGCACTATGCATCAAAAGGCG
The DNA here is from genome assembly GCF_026309355.1 of Spartinivicinus marinus. Classification (NCBI taxonomy): domain Bacteria; kingdom Pseudomonadati; phylum Pseudomonadota; class Gammaproteobacteria; order Oceanospirillales; family Zooshikellaceae; genus Spartinivicinus; species Spartinivicinus marinus. The sequence continues at coordinate 1,132,810 of NZ_JAPJZK010000001.1, read as the reverse complement.
TACAAACAGCAGAACTTATTTTCGCAGATGCCCAACGTGGTCTACATTACACATTAAGTAACATTGTGAAGTACGCTGACCGCTTTGGGAAAAAGGACGGTAAGAATAGACAGGACTTACTGAAGATAGCTCACTACACCATACATGCCCTTCATTGCTTAGATAAACTGGAGGATAACAATGGCTAAGAAGAAAAAGAAAGACAAAGAACCCAAAATAACAGCACTGGATTACCTAACGTTAATTTCTGAGACTCTGCGAATACAAGACACAATGGAACTTAAACGGTTTCTTGAGGACGGCTCAGTGGAAACTTTCATCGTGAGGAGAGCTGATTAATGAAGCAGGCTATTAAAGCAGTTATTAACTACTTTCTTGACAGAGAAGAAGATAAAACTATTTTTACTTACACCTTACCTGATGGCCGTAAAGCATACTTAACCTGCCTCCTGGTAATTGACGAAATGGCTAATTAATGGACGATATAGATTTAATAAAGCATAAAGAATTAATCCACTTCCTAGACAAAGAATTTCCATTCAGGACACCAGGACCTAGCGATAGTATTGCAGACATTATGTATGCCGCTGGTGCTAGACATACAATAGATGCACTTGTATTCGGGCTTAAAGACCAAGAGGAGGGAGCTTACCAGAAGTAATGTGTTCATCAAGACGCCCCAAAATCCCCCAGCAACCACCACCTCCACCGCCGCCTCCACCTCCCCCAGAACCCGCTCCAGCTCCCGCTCAGATAGCTACACCCGACAAGGGTAGCGCTCAGAGTCCATCAGCTAAAAAAGCGAAAAAGAAAAGTGGACGGTCATCACTACGAATTAATCGGGCGACTCGCATTGGTGGCTCTGGTGCTGGTTTAAATATTAATGCAGGTTAACCCTTGGAGTTAAATAAAAGTACAGCTAAAGGAAAATACGAAAAATTAAAATCAGAGAGAGGTCCATTTCTCGAAAGAGCACGTAAATGTGCAGAGCTAACCATTCCAACCTTAGTCCCACCTGAAGGGGCTACAGGTCACACAAATTACGCAACGCCTTATCAATCAATTGGCGCTCGTGCGCTTAACTATTTAGCTGCTCGTTTCCTGTTAACCTTGCTGCCACCTAATGCTCCCTTTTTTAGATTAAAAGTAGATGACGAAGTAATGAAAAAAGTTAATGCAGGAGATAAAGGTAAAGTTGAGCAGGCACTTTCAGCGATTGAAAGACAGGTGATGGACGAAATAGAACAAATGGCTTTACGTGTCGCCTGCTATGAAGCCCTTAAACACTTAGTTGGCACAGGGAATGCTTTGCTCTATATGGACCCAAAAGATAATAAGACGCGTGTCTTTCACCTATCATCTTATGTTATCTCGCGGGACCCATTAGGCAATGTGCTTGAAATAATTACGCACGAAACCTTGAGCCCTTATGTACTGCCTGAAAAAGTCCTGATGTATCTGGCAGAAGGCAATACAGATAAAAAGGAGGAACTGTCAAATCAGAAAACACTTAACTTATATCGTCATATTAAACGAGTAAAAAATCAGTGGGTGTCGTATGAAGAAATTAACGGAAAAGAACTGCCAGAAACAAGGGCTATATTCCCGCTTGATGGCTCACCTTGGCTACCTCTGCGCTTCACTACAGTTGACGGTGAGTCCTACGGTCGCTCTTATGCTGAGCAGTATTATGGCGACCTACATAGCCTAGAAAAGCTTAGCAAAGCCATTGTAGAGGGCTCTGTTGCTGCGTCTAAAGTTCTTCTCATGGTTCGTCCTGATGCCATTACCAAGCGTAAAGATATACAAGAAGCAGCTAACGGAGAAACAATAAGAGGTGACGTTAATGATGTCGGTGTCCTGCAATTAAATAAGTTTGCTGATTTTCGTGTCGCCTCAGATACCATACAGCAGTTAACCCAACGCATAGCAGCAGCTTTCCTAATGAATAGCAGTGTGCAGCGAGACGCTGAAAGAGTCACTGCTGAAGAAATCCGCTTTATGGCTCAAGAATTAGAAACGGCGCTAGGTGGTGTCTATTCGATATTAAGCCAGGAATTCCAATTACCTATCGTTAAAATAATTCTTAAACGGTTACAACGGAAAGACAAAATACCTCCGCTTTTTGACAAGGTGCGTCCATTTGTAACTACTGGTATTGAAGCGTTAGGTCGTGGTCAAGACTTAGATAAATTAACCACATTCTTGCGTTATCTTGAAGTTTTAGGACAAGAAACCATAGCTCGTGAATTAAATCTTAACGATTACATGGCACGTCTTGCGGCATCCATAGGCATAGACACAAAAGGCTTAATTAAGAGTGCAGACCAGAAAGCAGAAGAAGCTAAGCAACAGCAAGAGGCAATGAGCCAACAAATGATGCAGCAGGCGGCACTTAATGCTGCTGGTCCTGTAGCAAATAATTTAACTAAAGGAGAATAATCTTTGGACGTAAACGAACAAGAAAATAATACGCCAGAACAAGAAACACCCGAAACACAGCCGCAAGAAAGTCAACAAGATATACCACAAGAGCCACCCCAAGCTGAACCTGAAGCAAAACCCGAAGACCAACCAAAAGCTGACGTTGACGAGGAGCAAGTTAAAAGCCTCGTTGAACAGGCTGGTCTTGATTTTGATGTATTTCAAAGTGAATACGAGGCTGGTGGTAAATTATCTGATGAGAGCTACCAAAAGCTAGAGGCTGCTGGTTTTCCGCCAGAAATTGTAGATGCTCATATAGATGGTCTGCGTGCTACTGAAGAATTACAAATGCAGGCTTTATATAACACAGTTGGAGGTGAAGAAAATTTAAATCAACTTTTATCCTGGGCTGGTCAACACTTGAAAGAAGAGGACATTAATTCCTTTAATGATATAGCTGCTAATGGAGACATGAGCCAACTCACACTAGCTTTAAATGGCCTCAAGGCCCAATATGAATCACAAAATGGCTCAATGCAAATAACGTCGTATAGCGGGACTCAGCCTCAAATCACTACTGATATTTTTCATTCACAAGATGATGTCCAAGAGGCAATGTCAGACCCGCGTTATGGCGTTAATGAGACTTACACAAAAGAAGTTGAAGCAAAAATGATGCGTTCTTTAAGAGCTCGTTAATCCCTCCCTCCTTTATTTTTACCCTTCCTAAACAATCTTCGGTGTTGCCATTCGAGCGACACCACCTAATCCGCAATGGAACTAAATGACAACTAATACAAACTTTCCCTTAAATCAAACCGTATCTTTCACTGGCCAAGAAAATATTGCTGGTGATAAACGTGCTTTATTCCAAGAGCTTTTTGCAGGTGAAGTATTAACTGCTTTCAAAAAGAAAAATATTATGATGGACAAGCACCGAGTTAAAACAATTAAAAATGGCCGGTCTTATTCCTTTCCTATGGTAGGTACTACGGGTGCTAAATATCATATTCCTGGTCAAGAGATTGAAGCTGACCCAATGGCACATGCTAAACGGACAGCAACAATTGATGAGCTGTTAATTAGTCCAGTCTTCCTTGATAACTTAGACGAGGCTATGAATCATTATGATGTTAGGTCCATTTATACCACTGAGTGCGCCAAGGCATTATCAAACACGGCTGATAAAAATATTATCCGTATGGCATGTAAAGCGGCTGCAATTACAAACGAAGAGCAGTGCATTGCTGCTGGTATTACCCCAGTAAAAGGTGAAACCTTCACTAATAATATTGCACTCAAAGCAAAAGGTGATGAAACAAAAGCATCTAAAGTCTTTGCGGCTTTAATGCAAGCTGCTGAAGAATGGGATACGAAAGATGTAGACGAGGAAGCTGTGTGCATATTACCTCCTTCTACTTACTACGCCCTTTTTAATGATACAGATATTTCTAAATTAATTCACATTCACCGTGATGTTGGTGGTGAAGGCTCTGTAGCGAAAGGCACAGTTGCTGAATTGGCAGGCTTTAAACTGTTCAAAAGTAATAACATGCCTAACGCTAATGAGACTACAGGCTTAGTAGGCACACCTGAGTCACGTGTGCGTCCTGAAGCTTATCGGGGTGATTTCTCCAAGGTAATTGGTTTAATTATGTCACCAAGTGCTATATGTACCGTGAAGTTAATGGACTTGCAGACCGAGAGTGAATATCAGTTAAGTCGCCAAGGTTGGCTTTTTGTTGCTAAGTACGCCATGGGTCATAACATTTTACGCCCAGCGTGTGCAATGACAATTAATAAAGCCGGTTAATTTAAATCGGGGGAGTACTTAGCTCCCCCTCTTATTTTTTGTCTAACTATATGAGCATATTTGTTTTAAGCGCAGTAAATGAAATGTTGCAATCAATAGGCGAAAGTCCGGTCACTTCATTAGACAGCGGCCTTTTGGAAGCAGCAATAGCACTCGATTTACTGGACCAACAAAATGAAAAGATACAGGCTATTGGTTACCCTTTCAATACAGAAAAGAACTTTCGCTTATCCCGAGACATTGATGGAATAATTCACTTACCTGATAACACCTTAAAAGTCTGTGGTCCACTTACTGATAACGGGTATGTAAAACAAAGAGGTCAAAAGCTTTATAACAGCAAAGAACAATCATTTACCTTTTCAGCAAGTGTCGTAGTTAACTTAGTCCTGAAGCTTCCCTTTGATGAACTGACAGTCACAACGCGTAATTATATCACGCTTAAAGCTGCTCGAATTTTCCAAGATAGAATAATAGGTGCTAATGATTTACACGGCTACCAAAAGCAAGACGAGGAAGAAGCAAGAAGACTCTTCTTAGATGAAGTAGACACAGAAAAATACAACATATTCCACGGACCGATGAGGTATGACTTACAACGGGATTTATTTTAGTGCTAATTGAAAAACCAATACCTAACTTAATTAATGGAGTCTCGCAGCAACCGCCGGGCATCCGTTTGCCGACCCAATGTGAGGAACAGATAAATGGCCTATCTAGTGTAGTCTATGGGCTGCAAAAAAGACCACCAACGGAGCACTTAGCAAGAATATCTAGCTCTAGTTTTACCGGCTCTTTTATCCACACAATAAACAGAGATAAATGGGAAAAATATATTGCTGTCATTGCTAACGGTGATATTCGTGTTTTTGATTTAAACGGAAAAGAGCGGACAGTTAAAAAGCCAAGTGGCGTAACTTATTTAAAAGCACATGACCCATCAACAGCCTTTTCAGCTGTCACAGTAGCCGACTACACTTTTATAGTTAACAAAGAGCGTATAGTCAGAAGCTACGACCCAACCAAGAATATAAAGCTCACGCCGGTTAACCAGCGATACCAAACAATAACAATTACGCCTATCGTGCCAGCTTACAAAGATGAGCTGTGGAAAAGGGAAAAATGGTTTCGTTGTTGGTCACTTTATAAATGTCGCATTGGTGGCCGTACCTATTCCTACTCAGCCGAGAATGGTGGTGCCTCGGGTTTCGCTTCGTACCTTGCAGCTAAGCTTAGAGATGACACAGGGCTTCACGTAGTTAATAACGGCCATGCTGTCGAAATACCCTTAAATAGTGGTCAGCAGCCGTTCCCAGTAGTCGACGAGAGCGCTACAAGTTACCTCACTTGGGATACCCGCACGTATTACAGAGATAAGCGGGAGGGCGTCGAGAGGATTACAGAGAAGACAAACCCAAGGTGTACCTACAAGCAAACTAGCGGGATTGTCAGGAGCACGACAAGTACTCGCCTAATTGGGTATAGGAGTGAGACAGGCGATATTCTTCCAGCGCCAACGCCTACAAATAAAATGGGTATTGTGCATGTTCGTGTGGGCGACTACGGGACAACATATAATGTTAATATTAATGGTGTTCTTCAAGGACAAGTTAAAACAAGCGATAAAAATAGAACGGAAATTTCTACTGTAGCGATTACTGAAGGACTGTATTCACAGTTAAGTAAAAAACTAAGTGCTTCTTTTACAGTGGCACAAAAGGATAATGTCATATCAATTACTGCAAAAAATGCTAACGCAGACTTTACGTTAACTTGCAGCGACAGCTTAGGTGATAAGGCTATTTTTGCTTGTAAAGGCCGTGTCCAATCATTTACCCATTTACCCGCCACTTGTTTCCACGGTTTCACAATTAAGGTGGCTGGCGAAAATGGCGTAGCTGATGATGATTATTATGTGCAGTATCAAGAAAATACTAAAGGAGAAAGAACGTCGGGCTCATGGGTTGAAGTAGCTAAGCCAGGATTAAATAGGCGTCCATCTTATCAAACTATGCCGCACCGTTTAGTGTCCAATGCTGACGGAACATTTACTTTTGAAGCTATCGATTGGAACGCAAGAAAGGCTGGTGATGAGGACACAGCACCTGAACCCTCATTTATCAATAAGCCCATTAGTGATATTTTCTTCTTTAAAAATAGGCTTGGTTTACTCTCAGATGAGAATATTATTTTTAGTGAGCTTGGGTCCTATTATAATTTCTACCCTGCAACAGTAGTTCAAATGCTGGACACCAACCCGATAGATATTGCTGTAACCAATGACACAGTATCCTTATTACGTCATGCAGTCCCTTTTAATGAGACTCTTTTATTATTCTCGGATTTAACCCAATTTATTATTCGTGGGCAAGACCGATTAACAGCAGAAGAAGTTTCTGTCGATGTTACAACACGTTTTGAGTGTGAGCTTAAAGCTAAGCCTGTAGGTGCTGGTAAGAACGTTTATTTCTCCACAAGACGTGGTAATGCAGCAGGTATAAGGGAATATTACGTGGACCCTGAAAGTAAGGTTAATGACGCTGCTGATATTACTTCACATTGCCCGACGTATATTAAAGGCAGCGTAAGGCACCTGTCGGCTTCTTCAAACGAGGATATGCTACTTACTGTCACAGACCAGGACCCAAGCTCACTCTACGTATATAACTACTACTGGCAAGGGAACGAAAAGCTACAAAGCTCTTGGTCCCGCTGGGAGGTTGACGGCGTTATTCTGGCAGCTTCTTTTATGGAGTCGAACATAATTTTAGTTATCGACAGGACAGATGGTGTGTGCCTGGAACGCATCACGTTAACACAGATTAATGAGCCCTCTTCACGCTCGTTCCCGACAGAAATAAATTTGGATAGACGCTGCTTTATTCCTAAAGGTGGCAGCAGGCCATATCAGGATAACAGGACACGAGCCGTAGATATTGAGGGCAACATTTATGAAGGCGACAGGTTAACTGCATTCTTTGCTGGTGGCGCTAAGCAGGACTGCTACATTGGCATACCTTACCGCTTTTATTATCTCTTTTCTGAACAGGTAGCAACTGATGGGAATAAGGTAGCTATTTTAGATGGTCGTTTGCAGCTTAAGCGCTTTACGGTGTCCTACGTTGACAGTGGGTTCTTTCAGGCATCCGTCGAACCTGAAGCCAGACCAGAGCAAAGCTACACATTTACAGGTCGCCTTATTGGGTCCACTAGAAACCGTATTTCACGGGTGCCCATTGAAAGCGGCAAGTTCTCTTTTAATATCCAGTCAGAGGCAAGCAAGGTAAAAATAGCGCTTCACTCTGATTCACATTTACCACTTACATTTCAGGCGGCACAGTGGACAGCTCGATTTTACAAAAGGAATCAACGAATTTAACTATATAGTGCTTGACCGAAAAATCATAACTGATTGATAAATAAGATAATTCATCATAAATCCGTCATCGAAGATTGCTATATTAAGTCCTCATAAAAATGAATCGGCCTAGGTTTTTAGTTAAAACCAGCCAAACTTCGCGGAGAATACGATATGAGGCAAGTCCAAAACCCACAACTTCAATTCGGCCAAACAGATATTACCGAGATCAAGTTTGACCCGAAGTCTAGAGATGATGTGCCTCAATTGTTAAAGGGATTACAGTACATTTATATTACACCCGAAGTTAGAGAGCAGGTATTCACTATTTTAGAGGAGTCTATAGTGGGTAAAACGAATCCAAGACTTGGAAGGCCAGGCATGGAACTTTGGAAAATACTGGTGATGGGGGTTTTGCGCATCAACTTAAATTGTGACTATGATCGTTTGCATGAATTAGTGAATCAGCATCGAACTATTCGAGCGATGTTAGGGCATGGTGTCAATTGGGAAGATCTGACAGAATATCACTTGCAGACCATAAAAGATAACGTCTCTCTTTTGACCCCAGAAATTCTGGACAAAATTAACACAGTTGTCGTCGAGACAGGGCATAAACTGTTAAAAAAAAACGAAGAAGCAAGCCTTGAAGGGCGTTGTGACTCATTTGTGGTAGAAACAGCTGTTCATTATCCCACTGATATCAGTTTATTATGGGATGCAATGAGAAAAGTGATTAATCAACTAGCTGATATGGGCGAAAACTACCATTTAAGTGATTGGCGACAACATAGGCACAATCTGAAGTCACTTAAAAAATGCTTTAATCAGGCAAGGCAAAGCAACCAATCAAAAGCAAAAAATGCCGATGACAAGAAACGTGAGACACATATCAACTATCTGAATAAAGCGCAATGGTTTATTGATAAAGCTGAACTCACATTGGATAAGCTTAAAGCCATAGCAGCCCCGATTTGGTTATTACGAAATATTGCCAACAATCTTTCTCATGCTAAACGGCAGGTGTCGCAAATTCACAGGCGAGTAGTCGAAGATGAAAAAGTCCCAGCTGATGAAAAAGTTTACTCAATATTTCAACCTCACACTGAGTGGGTGAGCAAAGGGAAAGCAGGGGTACCAGTGGAATTAGGTATTAAAGTGTGTGTTATGGAATGTCAGCATGGCTTTATTCTTCACCATCGTGTGATGGAAAAAGAGCAAGATGTTGATGTTGCCATCGTCATGATCAGAGCAACCAAAGCTAAATTCCCTGAGCTCAACCAGTGCAGTTTTGATAAAGGGTTTCATTCACCTGAGAATCAGTTGAAGTTGGCCGAAGAATTAAATCGGGTAGTGCTGCCTAAAAAAGGACGTTTATCAAAAAAGGAAACAGAACGTGAAAACGATGAGGCTTTCAAAAAAGCAAGAAAGCAGCACTCAGCGGTTGAGTCTGCTATTAATGCGCTTGAAGTACATGGCCTTGACCGATGTCCAGATAGCGGTATTAATGGCTTCAGGCGTTACGTTTCATTTGCTGTATTAGCACGAAATATCCAAAAGTTAGGTGCCTTATTGTATAAACAAGAAAAAGAGGAGCAATACCGTCAAGCCAAAAGAATACGTAAAAAAGCAGCTTAATAGTCCTTAACTGAGATTTAAAATAATTTTCCAGTGAGCCTTTGCCTAACTGGCTAGGTTTGGCTGTCTGTGAAAAGACGATTCTAAAGAAGCTTGATCAAAAAACAACCTTATTTTATATGCCCAAGTCAAAAACAGTCATAAATGAGTAATATTAACTTATAAGACCAAAATAGTTGCCCCTTCAACTGGCAAACTAGACTACTTTTCTGTCAGGCACTATATAGTTAATTCTATGTAACACTCTCAGAAGTTTTTATTTCAATAATATTGCGAAGAATAGTATTTAATATTTCTTTGCATTCAGGGGATGGGTTAACTATAACAAGCCTACCATCACGTTTATAAAGCATGGAATGAATAACTAATAATTCACCGATGCCCGCAGAGTCAATGTACTTAATACCTGTAATATCTAGGTGAATAATTTTGGGGCAGTGTGTTATTATTTTTTCAATACTATTACTCAGGTTAGATTTAATGCTTTGAGTCAATTCTCCAGTAAGAAATACATGTGTTATCTCATTTATTACTTTATATCGCAATTTACATGGCATGTCGGAATACGACCATAGATAGGGTATCTCAACTAAGTGTAATATAAAGCAGCCAAACATCAATAAGAGAAATAAAAGTTATATAATTATTAAGAGGAATACTTATTTGATAGAAATTAGAGAAACAGATAAAAGTGATTGCTATTTATTGGCTTCAAGGTTACGACAGCAAGATTTAGACGAGCTAGAAGCCCTTGGAAGTAAGCCATTAGATGCCCTTTTACGTGGACTAAACTGGGGCCTGGAGTGTTACACGGCATGGAAAAATGGAAAGCCTATTGCTATGTTTGGCGTTGCTGAGCAGGACGGACAAGCTATTCCTTGGCTCCTTGGTAGTGCAGAATTGGAAAATAAGGGCATGGCTTTATGTAAGCTAGGAAAAAAATACATAAATAACTGGTTAAATAAATATGGCTACCTTACGAATGCTGTTTCTACTAAAAATACAGTAGCCATATCTTGGCTTGAATATTTAGGAGCTACTTTAGGCGCCTTTGGGGTTTTTGGCACTAATACATTTCAAATATTTTCTTTTTCTTCAAGCATGTCCGAATAGGCTTGAATATTTAAATGTCCCATTTAATTTTCTTGAAGACATAATTTATATAGTGAGGTGTTGTATCATTAGGAGATTCCTTATAGGTCACAATTACACTCCACCCTTTTTTTGTACAAAGTTTCTTAACTGTGTTGCCGATTATGCGAAGCTCATTTTCGCCTACTTCATTCTTATAGTGACTCTGTGAAATTTCATTTTGTAATGTTCTACTATTATTTGTAATACATTTATCCATCGCCTTTACAGTATTTTTAACTGCATTTATAAGTACATCTTTATGTGCCTCAGACATAAAAGCGCTAATAGAATAGGAACTTGGAGGCTTGACTATGTCAACTAACTGTTTATCAGTACATAATTCATTTACTTGTGCTTCCAATTCATCCATAACCAAATCTCCATATAAAAAGTAATATATGTGTCATCCAGCAATTCCCGCAGCAATCGCGGCTGTAACCTCTGCTTATAGTATACACGAGCAAGGCCAGCAAGCCGCCTTTCAAGACGCTCTCGCAGAGCACAATCAAGACAGGCAAAATAAAGCCTTATTAGAAGATTACAAAAATCAGAATTCTCAATTAAATATTCAAGAAGCCGAAGAAGACGACGCGGCTACAGAAGTAAAAATAAGAATACAACGAGAGACCCAGAAGCGTATAGCAGAAGCTCGCGTTAGCTCAGCGGAAGCTGGCGTTTCTGGTCTATCCATCGACTCCCTAGTTAGCGACATAATCAGAGGAGGAGCCAATAACGTTAGCACAATTGAAAATAACTTGGAGTCATCCGCTTGGCAAAGAAACAGAGAACGACAGGCGCTGTGGAATAATGCCCGGTACGGATTAAGGACACACGCCAGTTATAAGCCAAGTAAGATGGCTAAAAGTGTTGGGGCTGCTTTGCAGATAAGTAGCGCTGCTATGGGTGCCTATTCTTCTGCTGGCGGCTCCTTCGACTAAATTCAGGTCTTAATCGCTTTGCCTATGCGCATCTCAACATCACTCGGAGCGAAGTCCCTTACTGTCCAGACTAACTGTATTATTTCTTCAGGTGTTTGTGGGTATAACATAAGCTGCTTACCACTTTTTAGTAGTAGCTGCAGCGGTAGGTGTCTATATCTTCTCTTATATTTTACTCGGTCAGAAACGGACACATATTGTGTTGCCAGTGTAACTTTATCTAAATCCTTTAATCTAACTACTCTTTTTCTAAGAAAACGCTTGAAGTTTATAATTATATGTCTATCGTCTACGGTCACTTCAGCTATAGGTAAGTACCAGTTAAAAAAAATCATCACGATGATGCTAATTCCTACTAAGGTAATAGCAACGATGTCACTAGGATTTACAAAATATTCTACAAGCGAATAAGTCAAATTAGGTATAATAAAAAGAAGTACTAATAAAACTGAAGCAAAATGAGTAGTTGCTCTACATTTAAAGAATTTCTTATTTATATCTATTTTGCTGTGTTTCAGACATTCAAAAAGTACTGTATCAAAAAACTCGTCCTTGTAATGTAGTGTTATTAGACTGATACCTTTAAATTTAATAAATAAATTGCCTTCCTTGGAATAGTCCAAATACTCTAAGTCACTCCAAAAGACCTTACGAGGCTGTGTTTTACTCTTTTTGTCAGTAATAATCAAAGTATCTCCCAAAAACTCTAGGAAAAAATCTTTGTTATAAGCTCTTTTAGTTGCATCCACAATAAACCACTCTTTATCAAAAACTTTACTTATACAGAAAAACTAGCAAAACTATGGTAAGACAAAAAGTAGAACCCAAGGGCCAATATAGACGACAGGTCCACGCTAGGCCCACAACTTCCTTTGCCTCTGCTGCTCCCATCACTGGTTCCATAGACCCTCAAAGTAACGCGCTTATCCGTGGGTTAACATCCTTTACGCAAAGCCTTGCAGGAGCTGTACGACAACAGCGGCAAGCCACCTTTGAATCTCAAGCCCTTACAGCTCACGCCAATAAATCAGCGTACATCAAAGAGGCTTCAGAGTACCTGGAAAACACACCTGATGGTGGCTTAGGTGACCCAGCGCAGTATCAAGAAGAGTTAGGTAAGCTGCGTGAGAAGTACTTCAGCAGTATTACGCATGGTCGTTTGAAAGAGAGCATAAATACAGAAATAGATGCTTGGAATTCAGGACATTTAGGTGCACTCCAGCAAAATGCAGCAGCTAAACAACGCTTGGAGTTAGGCCAAAATGTTCTTGAGTCCAAGGTAAAGGAATTAGGTGCTCTGCTTGATAAAGGTGAAATAAATCAAGACCAGTATAACCAGGAAATAAGCACTGTATTTAAATATGCCCGTGAATCTGAAGCTATCGCCATGAGCGAGGAAGATGTAGGCCGCTTTGCTATTCAGTTACAAGAATTAAATGGACGGAACCCTGCCTTAGCAAAGGCTCTGGAAAACTCGGAGCTACTCTCAGTTGGTCATAGGGCAACCCTGAAGAAACAAAGGGCAGAAGCTGAGGCCATGCAGCCAGCTGAACGACAGCTGAAGCAATTAGAAGTACAGCCTGCAATTGAAAAGTTGATGGCTCAGAACCAGCTAACCCGCGCTTGGTTTAAGCCTTATGTGGCTAAGGGCATCTTCACGGCTGGCCAAGTGCAAACTTATTTAAATCAGCAGAAAAAGCTACAGGAACAGGCCAAGACTAACTTTAATTATCTTGCTATTTTTGGGTCTGAAAATATTAAGCATCTTCAGCTAAAAGACCAACAAAAGGCTCTGCAATTTAGCCACCATGAATATATAAAGCAATACGGGTCCAAGCAGGGCCAAGACCTTTTCGATACGAAGTTACGGAAAAATGGCATTGTCTATAAGCCGTATCAGGCTACGCTACAGGCTGGGCTTCCTTCGCTTGGTGCTGTCATTAATTCAGAGAAGGATATTCCTAAAAATACCATAGAAGCGGTTAATCTTTATAAGCGGCTAAAGGCAATGGGCATGGTTGATTTGTATCTATCGAATGAAGAGGCCACGGCTTATGCTGCTATTGATGCCTATGTGGAAACGGGCGATACAATGGAAGAAGCTTTAAATAAGCACTTAGCTGTCGAAAATGACCCAAACACACAGCACCTTGTGCCTACCTGGAATGAGCTAAACGATGTGGCAGCAGATATTAGAAGCGAGATGTCGCCTTATTGGGGAGATGCACCTCCTATGCTTTCGGGTCTTGAAGCTTCCGCGAAGGCTATGTACACCAATCTGATTAAACGCAAAGTTTCCCCAGAAAAAGCGAAAGAGCTTGTCGTTAATCGACTAACAAATACCTATGACGTTATTGATGGTCAGTTAATTAATAAAAGGCTGCTCGGCTTTAATTATGACAGAGACGACTTAACCACACGTTTTCATCATTTAATTGACCACTATAAACGAGAGAATCAGGGTATTGATGCAGATGAAGAGTTAGCCCTGGAACCCATGGAAGGAGGGTTTTTCCGTTTGGTTGATAAAGAATCGGGCTTTCCATATTTTGATAATAAGGGCAAAGCTTACCGTTTTTCTTATCAACAAATGATGGGACAAGGCGAAGATACAGTGTCAAAAATAATGAAGAATGCTAAGTTACAAGCTTTGCAGGAGGAAATTAAAAATAGAAATCAAATTAGACACAACAAAGCCGAAGCAAGAAGGCTCTTTAAATACAGACACATTCCTTACAGCCCCGAAGACTAATCAACAAGGTATCTTAAGCGAGCCTGAAGATACTGATATAACTTCCATGCGGCCTATTTCAGATAGGCAATACGAGCAGTACAACGCTTACTTAGAGCAAAAAGAAGATGCGTTAGCGGACAGCGTTTCTACCAGCGAATTTATTTCTACCACATTTGACGAGCATTGGATTTCATCTCATGCCCTACGCCAATTTAACCGTGACGACCTTGTACCTGACCCCTCGTGGGTCCCCTCAATGGAAGAATACGACCAGTTAATTAATGGGATACCTGAAGATTTACACGACGAATTTAATAGTGCGGTAAGTCGTGGTCATGCCTTTCAAATTAAGAATGAGATTTTAGAGTCCTTAAAACGAAAAGAAACGCTAATGTCTCAAGGTGCCTTTATTGGGATTAGCGCTGGCTTGGCTGCGTCCATAATTGACCCCGGAGCCTGGGGAATGGCCGTGGCAACTGAGGGCTTAGCCTCGCCACTCTTAGCAGCCCATAAAGTAACGCGGTTTAAACGTATTTTATCCTCTGGTCTTCTTACAGCGGCAAGCTCAGCGACAGTTGAAGGCTATATTGCATCACAGGACCCAACCTATGACGCAACAGATGTGCTCATTGGGTCAGCTGCATCCTTCTTAATGGGGGCTGGCGTATCAACTTGGCGTACCCGCTTTGATGCTAAAGTAAATGAGTTTAGGCAGGTGCAGGAGCTTGAAGAAATACGACAGGCTGGCGGTGAACTGAGCGAGGCAGGAAAAAAGAAATATAAAAAGCTACTTAATGCTGATGGCTCAATTCCAACCCCAGAAGAACGAATAGCCGCTATTTTTGAAGATGGCGCAGAGCGTGGAACAGAGTTTGGTAAGCAGCGCTTTGACAGAGCAGGCATTAATTTAAGCTCAGATTTAGACGAAGTTAGAGGACTTTCAGCCGCTTTAATGTCAGATGCATTAGGCGGAAAGAAAGGCGAACTAGTTAAAGAAGCGGCTAGCGTCTGGAAACGGATGAAAACCGATGGCTTCATGGTTGCCTTTTACAAAAGCCACAATCAACATTTTAATAACTTTTTACGTGCTGAAGGTATTTCTACTGTTGGGTCCAGTATGAAGCACCAGCACAGAGAGCGCTTTAATGAGATGGTAACCCGTTATATTCGCGGAGAAGCCATTGATAATGTGCACGTAAAAGCCCATGGAGATATGCTGAAAGACGCCTACAAGCGTATTTTATCTATGGCGAAGAAACCCCAAGGTGACGAGACTATACCGAATGCTGTACCTGTGCGGGGCTCTGAAGAGGTAGATTTTAACGAATTTTATAGCCCTCGACACTGGAGCGCCGCAAAGATAGTCCAGCAAATTCAACAAGCCGGTTACACCAGAGTTCAACATACCATAGCTGGTGCATTTAATAATGTTGAAGGCGAAGCTGCTTTAGAACTAGCTGGGGCTTTTATCGATATTATTACCACGGCAAAAAAAGGTAATGTTAATTTACCTCAGTTAAATAAAGCCATTAATGAAAATATTTCTGAGCAGTTAATTAATGAGCTTGGTCTCGATGCAACAAAAGCAGCTGAAATTGCTAAGCGAATCCAAAAGGCCATTAAAGAAAAAGACCAGGGCAAAACGACACGCTTAAAGAGTCGTGTTGATATGGACGAAAATAAAATAGCTGACTTGCTGGAGAATGACTCAGAATTACTTTTCCTTAATTATTCCAATACGATGCTGGGTCACATTGCCTTAGCTCGCCAAGGGATAGACAGCGAAGGCACCTTTAAGGCCGCCATGGAGAAAATCGAGAAGAAGCGAGCTTATAATCCTGGTAAAACAGAAGCGGAACGGACACGGCATAAGCTCGAAATAAAGCAACTGTACGATGCCTATAACCACCTTGTCGGTCGTCCCATTGATACAGACCCAACCGCCAGAAGTAGCCGTATTCTTCGGACAATAAGAAAGATTCAATATGCCCGGAACATGAACCAAGTAGGCTTTGCACAGCTAATGGAAATGGGGCCAGCCTTAAGTCACGTTGGGTGGCTGCAATTTATGAAGCATGTCCCAGAGCTGCGTAAAATGATTAAGCGCATGGAGAATGGCAACTATAAAGATGACTTGTTAGAAGAACTCTCAGACGCGATGGGTGGCTGGGTCAATGGTCGGCTTATGCACCAAGTGACTAATCAAATAGACGACTTTGGTGCGACTTTTAATGGTCATACAAATAAGTGGGATAAGCTGGAGCGTGGATTAGACCACATGGGAAAGTTTACAGCTAACATGTCGGGTTTCCATTCAATTAACCACATGCTGCAAAACCTAACTATGAAAGGTATGGCTCAAAACTTTCTGGATTATAGCCTGAAAAATAAAAGAGTTATGTCAACAGATAGGTTACGGGAGCTAGGTATTGATGATGCGCTATTAGCAAGAATTAAAAATGAATATCGGCACGTTGAGCATAAGAACGGCAAGTTAACCAAAATGAATTTCGATAAGTGGGACCCTGACGTTTACGCTAAATTTTCCTATGCAATAGGCTTGTGGGGCAGAAGGATAATTCAGGAACAAGATTTTGGTGACGGCGTTTCCTACTTGATGAGCAAGGAGCTTGGCAAGACCTTAATTCAATTTCGTACCTTTGCTATCACTGCTTACTCAAAACAGTTGTTGCATGGTCTAAAGCACAGGGACCTACAAACCGCTTCTCTGTTCCTACATTCAACTTTCTTTGCTGGTCTTGTCTATGTTGGCCAAACTCATTTACAAGCGACAGGCAGACACGACAGGCGGGAATTTCTACGTAAGCGGTTGGAGCCTGAAGCTATCGCTAAGGCTGCTTTTCAGCGCTCGGCGTATGCCTCAGTATTCCCCATGTTTGCCGATAGTGCCGCAGAGATGGTGACAGGCGAACCTTTCTTTAATTCACGTATGTCAGAGCTGGCAACCAATGTGTGGACTGGTAACGCCTCGTATGACTGGATAGAAAAAGCTTCTTCAGGTGTGTCAGGTCTAGCTCAAGCAGCATTAAGTAATAATTATGACTTTTCACAAAGGGATTGGAATAATTTATACCGCACCTTACCTTTTCAAAACATGTTAGGCATACAACAATTTCTACATAATTTAGGTGGAAACCTACCCAAATATTCGGAGGACAGATATTAATTAATGGCATTATCATACAAAGATTATATTGCCGATGGACAAACTAAAGACTTTGCTATTCCTTTTAAATTCTTAAACTCAAGCCACATTAAAGTTTATGTAGCTGGTAAAGAGGTTAGCTGCTCAATAAATAATAATGTTGTTTCTTTATCTTCACCGCCAGCAGCTAATGTTGTGGTCCGCGTTAAACGAGAGACACCATTGCATGAGCGCGCTGTTGATTTTGACGATGGCGCTATTTTATCTGAGGCAGTCTTGGACATGGCTAATGAACAGCTCTTTTATGTTGCGCAGGAAGTGCTCGATTATTCCGAGGGCTTACTGAAGATGAGAGAAGACGGACACTTCAGTGCTATTAATAGGCGTATTCGTAACGTGGCAAATCCAGTTGAGAATAATGACGCTGTTAATTTGGGTTATATGCAGTCACAATACATCCCCGCTGCGCGAACTGAAGCAAACCGGGCAGAAGCTGAGCGGATAGCAACCGGGGCAATTCGTAACGAGGCTGCTGCTATTCGTGATAATACTGGTGTAATTCATAATCAGACTGTTGTTGTAAAAAAACAGACTGAGCAGATAAAGAACCAAGCTGAACAGCATAGGAACACAGCCAATGCGCACAAAGAGAAAGCTATTGCAGAAGCAAATAAGGCAACGTCGGAGGCTAATCGGGCGCATGGAGAAGCCAACCGAGCAAAGGGCTATGTTGACCAATATAAGCCAGAAATAAAAGGCGCTTGGACTTTTGATGATTATGTTCAGTGGCCAAGCCTTGGCTATGGAAAAGGCCACGGCTCAATTTATAACGATGGTCTATACCATAAGTGCCTTATGATTCACGGAAATGATTCTAAGGTGGCTGGAGAATTTCGTGTAGGCATGTGGAATCATGTCACGGTCTACGGCAGTTTATACATCACAGGTGAGCTATACGTTAAAGATAAGCCTGCTTATCACCGAGGAAATATTCATATAAGCACTGGAAATCCTTCTGGCGGAGCCAATGGTCATATATGGTTTAAATACAGCTAATGTCAGAAACATTTTTAAATATTAATAATAATTGGCGCTCTCTATCTCAGGCTTATGTAAATGTACAAGGCTCCTGGCGTGAGGCTGATGTCTACGTTAATGTAAATGGGACCTGGAAATTAGTTTCATTAAAACGTACTACAGTAACTGGAGGCGTCAACTTTGATTTATTTGGGAATTTACTACCCCATGTTGGCGGTGCCAGTAACATTGAAATCACTTTAACAGGCACTTTCCAAGCTTCTACGACAAGTAACGTGGCCTTGGCGTTAGGCACTCACTTTGCCGGGAGGAAAGTTAAAATAATTAATAATGCCCTCATTTTAGGTAAAGAAGGTGCCGGAGGTCCTGGCGGTCATGGAATAAAAAATAATAACGGTACAGGGCACGCAACAAATGGACACGGAGGAGGAGCTGGTGGTACAGCGTTATGGATTAACCCTAGTCACGGCTGCAAACGCTTAGAATTGTACAACACATCAGGTGGACGTATTTATGCCGGTGGTGGTGGCGGAGGCGGTGGTGGTGGCTCATGGGGCCAACGGCGTAACGATGGTGACCGTCATCAGTTTGTAGGCTCAGGCGGTCACGGTGGTAGAGGGGCTGGCTCAGGCGGATATGCAGCAGGAGGTGCCGGTGGTAGTGGCAGAGAGACTGCTCGAGGTGGGGCAGGGGGCCATGGCGGTAACTACGGGGCAGCAGGTGCTGGAGGAGGTCGTGGATTCAGTATCATGCAGTTTCCTAAGTTAGGCTCGGGTGGCGCTGGAGGCACAGCCGGTATAGCTATACACAATGTTGGGTCCATTGCTTTAACTGGCTACAGAGATACAAGTTACATAATAGGAAGGAGAATTTAATAAAATAAAACATGAAATTTAAAATAATAAATTACCACAGAAATACAGGCTCACTTGATATTGAGCTGGAAAATGGATTTAAAATAAATATTGGTCTTGACTCCCTCATTGATGAAGATAACCCAACAGAACAAGCGTTAATAAAAGCAATATCCCGGTCCCTGCCTGAAGATGCCTACTTTAACCGTAATATTCCAGAAGCCCCTGTCATAAGCACCATGCTTAACAAGCTGTATAACCCAGTTGTTACCGAGGACCACTCAGAGATAAGCACCTGGGACATTATACGCGGCCACAGAAATAATTTATTGCGTGCTACAGATTGGACCCAAATGCACGATAATAAACTGTCTGAGGAGCTGAGAAAGGCTTGGTCTTCATACAGGCAGAAGCTAAGAGATATACCGCAAACAAATAATGAACCACAGGAAGTAACGTGGCCAATTCCACCAGATACAGAAGGACTTGATATATAAGTGCAAGACTGGTTTAAAACCTCCCTCCCTGCAATTTTAGTTACTCTCACATTAGCCTTTGGTAGCTACGTCGTTCTTATAGAGCAGCGGCTAAGTAATTTAGAAGCTAATTATAAGCACCTCGAAACGCTTACTCAGGTAGTTAATGATTTAACCAAGCTGAATTATAAAATGGATAAACGTATTAGCATTATGGAGACAACACTATTAGGTGCAAATGAGGAATTATAAAAAAGAATATAAAGAATATCACAGTAAACCTGAACAAAAAAAGAGACGCGCAATGCGTAATGCCGCGAGACGCTTAATGATTAAAAAAGGTCTCGCTACGAAAGGTGATGGTAAGGATGTAGACCATAAAGATAGAAATCCCTTAAATAACAGTGTTAGAAATTTACGAATAACAAATCAAAAGAAAAATAGAGGATGGAGAAAACATGATAAGTAGTTTTATTTTACGATTTCTTGCGACAAAACTAGTGAAGAAAATAATCCTAACCTTGTTAAAAGAAATGGCTAAACGGACTGATAATAAAATAGATGATGCAATTGTGGCTATCGTTGAAAAGGAAGCTCTAAATGACTGATGACTTCACTAAGACACTGGTAGATTACGAAGAATTATTTAGACAGATTAATCACCCATATAACTTAATCGAGCACGAAAACGGCTATTTTACGATGTCTTATGCAACTGCTGTGGGTAAAGAGTCAGCCTTAGAATTTCGTCCTGATGGCTCTTTAATTAACTAATAGGAGACTTTTTGACTGATAGAGATGTAAACGTATTATTAGCTCAGCTACATAAAGAGCTAGCCGAACACCTTCTTGAAAAACTCCGCAACGGAGAAATGAAAGCAGCAGAGCTAAACGTGGCTCGCCAAATGCTGAAAGATAACCATATTAATGAATTTCCTTCCCCAACGAGTCCGCTAGCTGAACTTGAAAATAAACTGAATGAAGTAGACCCATTCGACCCGGACGACGTTCGTTATACCCACTAAATAAACAAGTTGAGGGCTGCTCTAAGCCCTCCTTGTTCCCGCCTATATTAACCCACCAGGAATTAATGAAACAAAGAGAGAAAGAACTAGAACACCGATTAAAGACAGATTTTACCTTCTTCTTATCCGTTATATGGAAATATTTACGGCTACCGCCTCCAACGGAGTTACAAAAGGACATAGCGCTTTATTTGCAGGAGGGACCCAAACGAAAAATAATTATGGGGTTCCGTGGCGTAGCTAAAAGTTGGATAACGTCAGCTTATGTACTCTGGCGGTTGTATAAAAATCCTCAAGTGAAAGTATTAGTTGTGTCCGCAAGCAAGGAGCGGGCTGACAGCTTCTCTACGTTCACCAAGCGGCTAATTGATGAAATACCCTTCCTCAATCATTTAAAGCCCAGGAGAGACCAGAGGGACAGTAAGATTGCCTTTGATGTAGGTCCAGCAGCAGCTGACCACAGCCCCTCAGTTAAATCTGTTGGAATTACTGGGCAACTGACAGGCTCACGCGCTGATATTATTGTGGCTGATGATATTGAGGTCTTAAATAACAGTGCAACGCAAACTGCCAGGGATAAATTAGCAGAGCTGGTTAAAGAGTTTGATGCTATTTTAAAGCCCTTAACAACCTCTGAGATAACCTTCCTTGGGACCCCTCAAACGGAAATGTCCCTGTATAATAAGCTGGTTAAAGAACGGGGTTATAAAGTCCGTATCTGGACAGCGCTTTATCCTGACCCTGATGTAATCGAAAAATGGCAAGGCAATTTATCCGCGCTTATTTATGACAAAGTTATTCGCAACGCTTCCTTAGCTGGCACTACAACAGAGCCTTCCCGGTTCCCTGATTCTGATTTAGCTGAACGGCGGCTGTCGTATGGTAAAGCAGGCTTTGCCCTGCAATTTATGTTGGACACGAGCTTAAGTGATGCTGATAAGTACCCGCTTAAATTAGCTGATTTAATGGTGATGTCCCTTGACTTAAAACGGGCACCGATTGATTTAGCCTGGTGTAACTCAGCAGATAAAGTATTAGAAGTGCCAACCCTTGGTTTAACAGGTGACCGCTTTTACTCGCCAATGTGGATGGACAAGGAAATGGCAGAATATACAGGCTCAGTCATGTTTATTGACCCAAGTGGCCGGGGAGCTGATGAGACAAGCTATGCTGTGGTCAAGTTTTTACACGGCTATCAGTTTCTAATTGATGCTGGAGGCTATCGGGACGGCTATACACCTTCCACATTACAAAAATTGGCGAACACTGCTCAGCAGCATAAAGTGAACATGGTGCAAGTGGAAGATAACTTCGGTGATGGCATGTTTATCGAGTTATTTAAACCCATACTGAGGAAGGTACACAGTTGCCAAGTTGAGGGCAAAAGGGCTAAAGGACAAAAAGAAAAGCGTATTATTGATTCGCTTGAGCCTGTCATGAGCCAGCACAGGCTAATAGTCGACACCCGTCTTATAGAAAAAGATTACAAGGAATGTGAGGGTGACTTTAGCTACTCCCTCTTTTATCAAATGTCCCGTATAACACACGACAGAGGAGCCCTGAAGCACGATGACAGGCTTGAAGCTGTCGCAGGGGCTGTTGCGTATTGGGTAGAGCAGATGGCTCTGGATGGGGCTGTGGAGGCGGAGAGACATAGGGCTGAAGCTCTGGAAGCTGAGTTTGAAAAGTTTGCTGAAGGGTGTCTTGGGTTAAAGCCAAAGAAAGAGGTAGGGACTTTTTGTAGTTAAGCGTTATTTGTACAAAAAATGGTTAAAAAGTGTACGTAAAACTTGTTTTTCTAATATAGCTAGAGATTACGGCTGGTAAGGGCTAGAAAAAGTGTACCGTATTGAAGAAAGGAAAAAGCCTCCAGCCTGAGTAAAGATTAAGCTAAGAATCTTAAAGATACTTATAGATATCTAAAGATTACCTTAAGGATACCTAAGCTAACTTTAAGACCACTATGGACATAGTTTACTTAAAGCTGCCTTAGCTAAACCTTAATACACCTTCAGCTTTGTTTTCCTTTGTTGTTTATATTCCAAGTAAAAAGAAAAATAATAACCTACTAAGACACATAGTCTGTAAGCTACTTAAGACCAAGGCTAAGCTTTACCTTGGTCATCTTTTAGCTGACTTTCTCTTCTTCTTTAGTCAAGCTTATAGAACCTTTACATAAAATGTATTTGCTTATAAACATTACATTTTTTTGACTCTCATTCTGTACAATGGTACTTTCTTATTACACTTTTATTTTGAAATAGGGAAGTTCATATCAAATGGAAAAATTAATTCTTGCAGCTGTTGTTATTATTCTTACAGGGTGCTCTTCAGCTGGTCCTTATGTCACTTCTATTAGTAGCAATGGCAATGGGACGCTTAACATTGAAAAGTGTATGGCTTATTTTAATTCATTTACATACACGATAAGTAATAGTGATTGTACGTCAACTTCAATATATGTTGATAATACACAGGGACTAAGTAAGAACAACTAAAGTCGAAGATGTATTGTATAGCCTCTGAGAGCTTATCTGGGAGGCTTTCATGATAATATATTCCCTATCTCTTTCAGTTAAAATTAACGGCTCCTAAGGTGTCTCAGTTAGAGTGTAGTGTCATGTAGACGCCTGCTGTAGTCTCAAGTAAACTCTGGTGTCTTTTAAACTAGAGTTGATTGGAGAGCTTGTAAGTTGCCTCGTTTTAAAGACATTGCGCACATGCGGAAAACTCTTGCAGAGTATGACTTAACATTATTTCAACTCGAAATCTTGTTAGCTGTCGAGCTGAATGAAGGCGCAACTTTGTTCGACATATTTGGGAGAGGTCATCTTGACGAAAGTGTAGGGGTGTCTGTCACAGCTAAAGCCATACAAAGGCTTGCAGAAGGTGTATCAGGAGCAGTTGGGCGTAACTTGATATTGAAAGAAGTAAGTTCTCACAATGCAAAAGCTAGAACTTTACGGTTGTCTTCTGAAGGAAAAACCCTTGTGACAACAATAAAAAAAGAGTTGGGCATAAAATAATTTTCACTAAAAAATCTGAGTCCTCTTTTTGAATAAAGCCCGCCGAGAGTTTCCCCCGTGGGCCTCCTAAATCACTTAACTTATCATTATGTAGACACACAGTTTAGTCACATGTAGTGCTGAAAGTACCTATAAATAAGGGACAGAAAGAAACAGTATATTTTATACTTATCATTTCTTTTTTATTTGGCAGTGGTTTTTTTTAATTTTTTCATTGTTTTCTTTATCCTGTTTTTATTATTGACAACACAAACTAAATTCGCTAGATTATATGTCACCCGAGGCGAGTTAAATGAAAACAATAACTCCTATACATCTTAGGGGCAAAGAGAAAGATGTAAAAATAAACCCTAGTTATTGCTTTTAGATGCTTATTGTTACCTATATTGGTTCTCTGTAAGTATATATAATAAGTCTCCTTAGATACAATTAATTGCAGTCACAGCACGTTTCCAGTTAAGCCTAGATGCCTAGCGCGCGCTTGTGTTAGTCCGCTCTTTAACAATTTGGATAAATAAGCAGACAGATTTAGTGCAAGTAATATTGTGCCTCTCTCTGCTTAAACTGAAGCACAGCAAGTGCGTTTTAAGTAGGTCATTAGTTATCTAGTGGCTTACCTAAAGTCTACTAAAAGAAAATAAATACAATTTTAATTTAATAAAAGGAGACCACAGCCAATGGACCTATCATTAAATAAATCTACAACAGATATACATGCAGGCCCTACATGCATCTTATGCAACCAAAGAGCCTACAGCTTACATTTAGTCACAGCAGAGAGTAGCGAGGGAGCAAGTTTTATTTGTGGTCTTCTTTGTCCGTCTTGTCATGGCCAAGTACTTAATAATAAAGAGCAAGGAGAGCAATTAAATGACTAATTACATAGCAGGTTGGAATGTTCCCGGCTATTTGCCTGAAGTTGAACCTGCCACATTTAGCACCCACAGCGAAGCCTTAGATTATATAAAAGATGAGATTAAGAAGCATATAGACCTACTTATAGACTCAGGCCAGAGGGAGTAGATAGCACCTAACTTAAAAGCTTTATGCTGTCTTGAGCACTGCCAGAAGGAAGGTAAGCCTGTTGCTGTCTTCTTCGCTGATTATGTTTACTGGATTCAGCCAGAATAAAAATAATTATTTGTTTTTTCTCTATTAATTAAAAGGATATTTAATCATGGCAACAATCACTTTCTACTCTCTCTATGACTACAACTGTGGTGAACTCCTTGCTAAAACTTTTGACCTTGACAACTATGAAGAATGCGCCGAATTAATCAGCGATATACATGCATGGCTACAAGAATTAACCAAGCAGATTAATGACGGGGTTCTTCGCGAAGAGTGGATAGTCGCTGATTATGAGGATATACCCGAGAAATATGTGGGAGAGCATAGCCTTGACTCGGAATATTTTTCTTACGTTTCTGTCCTTAACGAGCTTAGTGAGTGGTACACGAATGACGCTGAGAACATACTGCAAGCCTGGATTGACTACGGCTACCCATTAGACGCAGAGCAGGTAAAAGACGCTTACGTTGGCCACTATGCGACACCTCGCGACTTTGGAGAGGAATATTTAGCAGAGCTTGAAGACTTGTCTAACATTCCTGAACGCTTACGCTATTACATTGATTGGGAACGAATGGCAGGAGATGCCTTAATAAATGATTTTTGGGAAACAAAAGGTTACACCTTCCTTAGAGTATGAGTGATTTGTGCAATAAAAAATAATTGCAGATAAATAAATATTGTTCGGAAAGTACTATATTCACAGCACTTGACTTGGTTTTCTGTTGTCACCTACTATTTAATTCTTCTTGTTGAAATAAATACCTGACAGGTGACGTATGAAAGTGAAAAATTTCACCTTCCATTTATATACAAATTCCGTTATGTTACACAGTTCAAAAATAGAACAATCGTTTGGTTTTGGTCATATTGTTCATATGGCCGATAGTAATGTAATGGAGTCTTGCGTATGAGTAGCGCAAAGCATAAGAAGTATACAGATGGAATTTTTCTAGAACAGACTGAACTTGTAGGCAACCTATTTAATGCTTATGAACAGTATCCCGATGTTATCGAGTGGTGGGCTGTGGCCCCTGAAATTGGGAGGCTGCTGGCTAAACAGACAACAGATTGTGTAGTTATTGATTCCGTTTTAGGGACCTGGGTCGGGCTTTATTCATACAAAATAACTATAGATTGTATGGTTGAAAAGGCTTTACAAAGGTTTTAAATTTGTGTAAATGTTCCCGTATGCGGTATAAAATAATTGCATTTCAAATGTGAGGTGAATATAGTTGAGGCCAATTTTAGGCGCAATGTACATTAAAAAACACTGAGAGTACTAAGGTATGGGCGGGTTAAAGTTATTAAAGTTTTTAAGTGCGGTACAAGCTCTGCGAGAAGTGGACCCTAATATGACACTAACGCAACTTGAGGCACTACTTACAATAGCTAAGGATGAGGGGATAAGCGTTGTTGAGGTCCAACGCCGCGCTAACCTATCAAGAACAACAAGCTCACGTATTGTCCGAGCCTTGGCAGGTGAAGACGAGACAAGTAAAGGCTATAAATGGGTAGAAATGCGGACAGACCCGCACGACGTCCGCCGCCGCGTTTTGTATTTAAATGAGGAGGGAAAGAAAGTAATACAAGGCGTATTAAAGCATATATAAGTACTCACTGTAAGAGTAAGTAAAAAGCCTTGCTCTTACCTTTTCCTATTTTTTTTCTTCCTTCTCTTTCTCCTCAAATTAAATAAACACCTATCATCAAAAGGAATTCCTATGGCTATCCGTAAGCGTGGCCAAAGGTGGCAAGTTGACGTATATATAAATAAAAATAGAGTACGTGAAAACTGTGCTACCAAGGCAAAAGCCCAAGCAAGAGAGGCTGAGTTATTAGCAGTCAAAGCAGGCAATGAAGAAAACCCACAAGCTCCCCAGCAGTACAAAAAGCTAACCTTAAGCGAGCTTTTAGAGTTAACCACAGCGCGCTACTGGACCGGTACAAAAAGCGAGGTGGTGCAATATAAAACAGGAATGCAGATAATAAAATTGCTTGGTCCGTCTACATTAGCAGCTGATATTAATCTTAATACAATTGATGCCTTTATTAGCTCTTGTAAAACTGAAGGCAACGCGCCAGCAACAATAAATAGAAAAATAGCTGTACTACAAAAAATGCTCCGTTATGCCCACGAGCGCGGCTATATTTCCTCAATGCCACGCTTTGAGCGCATGAAGACAAGGCAAGGCCGTATCCGTTACCTATCATATGAGGAAGAAGAGCAGTTGCTTTTATTAGCTGATAAAGATTTGGCCGACTTTATTTTGCTCGCCATAGAAACAGGTGGCCGCCGTTCAGAAATATTTAAATTAAAGCCGCAAGATATTCTCGACAATAAAATTATTTTTAGCGATACGAAGAACGGCAAAACGCGCTCAGTCCCATTAACCAGAAAGGCCAAAGGTGTCTTACAGCGTCGTTTAGAATCTGCTGGCAACCTGTGGCCTGCCCAATGGACAATCGACAGCATTACTCAAGCCTGGGCCAAGCTGCGTAAACAGATGAAGCTGGAGCACGACACTGACTTTGTATTTCACTGTACCAGACACACATGCGCTACCCGCTTACTTAGGGCTGGAGCCAGCTTGAGAGAGGTTCAGCACTGGCTAGGCCATTCGAATATTACGCAAACGGCTATCTATGCTCACCTTGAAGAAGACGCCTATTACAGCCTTGCAGAGCGTTTAGAGGAGGTAAGAAAGTGAAAAGGATATACCTTGATATATCACATATTGATGCATATACTTTGGTATATGACAGTGAGAAGGGGCCACCCATGAGACATACCGCAAAACTCTTTATGAACGGACGGAGCCAAGCAGTCAGGCTACCTTCAAGTTTCCGCTTTGATTGCGACGAGGTTTATATACGCAAAGACCCCGAAACTGGTGACGTAATTATTTCTAAGAAGCCGGGTAGCTGGGATGATTTCTTCAAGCTTGTTGAAAATACTAAAGTGCCTGAAGATTTCATGGCAGAACGAGACAACGAAGTCGAGCAAGAAAAGGATTTATTTTAATGGATAAGCTTTACATGCTAGACACCAACACCGCTAGCTACATTATCAAAGGAGTGTCGCAGGTCAAGGAGCGCCTTTGCTCGGTGGCTATGGCTTCTGTGTCCATCTCAGCTATTACTGAAGCCGAGCTATTGCGTGGAGTTGCAAGGAAGCCCGAGGCTAAACATCTTGCTAACCTTGTTAAAGAGTTTTTACTTAGAGTCAATATTCTACCCTGGAATTCTGATGCGGCTGAAGCATACGCCAAACTACGTACATCTTGTGAAAAAGATGGGTTTTCTTTAGGTACAATGGATATGCTCATAGCCTCGCACTCTGTAGCAGTCAAAGCCACGTTGATAACAAATGATAAGGCTTTTTATAATGTTGAAAGGCTCTTGTCACTAGAAGACTGGACAAGGCCCTTAGAACATTAAGCTTCCTTTATTAAAATATCCCTCACGCAACTAAAGTCTATCTGCTGCATACTTTCATTAAGTAAGGACAAGCTAAAGCCTGAACCATAGACACCATGGGTCATATCGCCTTGTGTGTGGCCTAAGAGCGCCTTTATGTGCTCACTAGGAACACGACTCTCGACGGCAAAATCACGGAAGGTATGACGGAAGCTATGGAAAACTTTTGTTGAAGGGAAGTTGAGCTTATTTTTTATAAAGGTAAACCATGCAGATACAGTCTTACCATAAATACCTTGTAGTAGGGATAAATTAAATAATTTTACTTCATCTTTACGACTGTTGATGTATTCTAAAAGGCCAATTTCCAGTAGGTCTTTATGTAAGGGAGTCTTACGTATAGACGATTTATTTTTTAGTTGATGGCTGCCTCTGTCGTGGATATCTAAATAATAAATACCTTCGCTTTGTTTTATATCATCGACGTCAAGTTGTGAAATTTCTTCAAGACGCGCTCCTGTATATAAAGCGAGAACAGGAACCCAAAAGCGCCAGGGTTTATCTGGGTCTTCTCCTTTAATAATCCGTTTGGTGAATAAGGTATTAAGGTCGTTTGCTGTGAAGGGCTCCTTGGTTCTTGCCGCTGCTTTTTTGGCTCTAGGTTTTAGTCCAGAAAAGGGATTAGCTGCCATATATTCTCTATTGACCAACCAATTAAAGAAGGTTGTTAAATGCATGAAGTGTTTTACAGCGGTTGTTGGAGCAATTGTTGGTACACCTAATTTTTTAAGTTCTTCTAGACTTAGGTTTCTATTTTTCCATTGATTGCGCTTTGCTGGGTAGTCATAAATCTGTTGTGTAACTTCAATAGCAAGTCCTTTGCTGAGCTTGTTAAGCCTTATATTACCCACAATATCTATAAGGCAATTAAAGGCTTGAACTCCATCGGCTTTAGTCCTCTCATGCCAATCCATTTTTATCTTTTCATCAAGGTAGAGAGCGTGAGCTTCTTTTAGCGTAGGGCTTTGCTCTTCTTTTTCTTTTTGGTCAGCCGTGGTGTTTGAGGGAGTACTTACAATGACCCTTTTCAGCTTGGCGTTACCTGTTGCACGAAAGTCATCCAGATAGGTCACTAGCTCTTTGTGAACAGTCCTTCTTTTAGCAAGGTCAGTTAGCTCACGCATTTCATAGATTGCAGTGTCAACTGCTCCAAGAGCAACAGCAGCTTTTGACCTAGCTAACCGCTTAGATTTAGTTTGAAGTGAAAAGGTTATTTCCCTCTTACGAAAGGTATCGTATACATCTACAGGCACTACTTTACGAAAGTAATATGTAGAGCCTCTTACAAAAATGTTATGCATCTTTATGTCTCACTTTTGTAACAAATTCCAGTTGAAAAAGTGGTTTATAGATGCGGATTTACAACCAATTTTGTAACAAGAGCTGAGGTTAAATTTGTAACAAGGCAAGCTAAAAGGCAGTTTTTCCACAAGCAAAACAGACGAAATACAAAATATCCTGCGTCATTTCACAATAATTTTTTGACATTTGTCACATTTTTGGGCAGAGTGTAGCCGCTGGCTAACAATATTGGTCAGTTCTTAAGGCTTTACTTTGTGTGGAATTTATTACGCCAAAGTTTGTCTTACAGTAGTTCCCGTACGTTATTTATACCCTGTTGTTAATCAATAGGGTTTTTTTTGCCTTATCACTCTCCCTCTCTTATTTATATACGCCTTTAGTATTACGCTGTTATTACTGATGATTTGCTGCGGGGTAGTATTTTAAATGTGCTTTTCTGTAAAACCACGTTAGTTTTATGCTTTGCTCGCATATTTTTCAACAAAGCTGCAAGTTTTGATGGTGTATTACTTTATTTCAACGTTTTTGGTGTCTTGATAAAAACTAATTTTTTATTGAGGCTTTTATAGATACCATCAGTGAAAGAAGATACAAGTGGTTAAGGTGAAAAGAGGTTTGGTTTCGTATTTTATCGGAAGGAAAGATAAAAATATTTGGCGGTTAGTAACTATTCGGGTACCATCGTGACTTTTTGGTTGGAAAGTGACAAGTGCTGCTGGGTACTTGTTTGGCTTTTCTTTATTTTGCTTTTACATGATCGCTTGCTGCTTTTCTATGAAAGCTGCTTGCAGGTGTCGCTTTGCAGATGATGTTCAACACTTTGTATAGACCTTTCCGAGCATTCTACCTGCAAAAAACGCTAGGGTCACTACTTAAAGTGTAAATTTTTTGTGGTGAGAGGTAAGACTTGCTGATATTGATTTGCAGATATGTTGGTGTGATTAAAAAAGTATCAATTTGAGATGTCAGTAGGTGCAAGTAGTGCATTTTTTGTGTGCGCTATGTAGGTCAATTAATGGGGAAATATTAAATAATGAATGCAGTGGTTGTTGCCGTAGCCACCATGTTGTTACTGAGCATTTTGCGACTTAATGTTGTGATGTCATTAATCATTGGTGCTTTAGCGGGTGGTCTAGTTGGTGGTTTAGATTTTTCGGAAACACTAAAGGCTTTTAATCAAGGGTTAGGTGGGGGAGCAGAGGTAGCACTGAGTTATGCTTTACTTGGTGCTTTTGCTGTAGCAGTTGCCAAGTCAGGCTTACCCCATTGGATTGCAGACAAGTCATTAGCACGGCTTAATCAGCAGGGAGGTTCAGCAACGGGCTATTTGAAATGGTTGATTATTCTGGTGTTAACCTTCGTGGCAATGAGTTCGCAAAACCTGATACCAGTGCATATTGCATTTATTCCCATGTTGATTCCTCCCTTACTTATAGTATTTGCGAAATTGCAGCTTGACCGTCGTTTAGTTGCTTGTGTACTTACATTTGGGCTAATCACGCCTTATATTTTTCTGCCTGTAGGGTTTGGTGGAATCTTCTTAAATAATATTTTGTTAGCCAACCTTCAAAACTATGGTATGGATACCAGTCAGGTAAGTGTTATGCAGGCAATGGCTTTACCTGCACTAGGTATGCTGTTTGGTTTGCTGGTTGCTGTGCTGTTTAGTTATCGCAATCCTCGTCAATACAATGTAGATGCGATAAAACAAGTAGAAAAAGCAGACGTCAGTTATTCTCCTAAATCTCTGTTGGTGGCCTTGATAGCTATTGTTGTGACATTTGTTGTGCAATTGGTAACTGACTCGATGGCACTGGGTGCCCTAGTAGGTTTTGTCGTCTTTTCTGCAAGTGGTATTTTTAAGTGGTCTGAGGCTGACGGCTTGTTTGTTGAAGGGCTGAAAATGATGGCCATGATAGGTTTTATCATGATAGCAGCAAAAGGTTTTGCTGCTGTGCTGCAGCAAACGGGTGATATTAAAACACTGGTTGATACATCCGCAGCCTTGTTTGGTTCCAATAAAGTGCTGGCTGCTTTGGTAATGTTATTGGTGGGATTATTAATTACCATGGGCATAGGCTCTTCTTTTTCAACCATCCCCATTATTGCGGCGATTTATGTTCCATTAGCGTTAGAACTAGGGTTTAGCCCTATGGCAACAGTCGCACTGGTTGGAACTGCTGCAGCTTTGGGGGATGCAGGCTCACCTACCTCTGATTCTACTTTAGGGCCGACTGCAGGTTTAAATGTTGATGGTCAGCATAATCATATTTGGGATACCGTTATTCCTACTTTCCTTCACTACAATATTCCATTATTGGTTTTTGGTTGGATGGCAGCGTTGGTGCTTTAACAGAATATCATCAAGCTAAAAAAGGGGCCTATAGGCCCCTTTTTTAGCTTAAGAATTAAGTTTAAGAGGCTGCTATTGGCTGCTTAAGTTCAACAGCTCTTAACTCTAATTTAGTTAATAAGTCTGCCAGCTGCTTACGCTCTTGCTCAATAACCGTTGGTGTCCTCTCACTTCGCAACTGTCGTTGTTTATTGATGGCAGCTAAAATACGTTGTTGATGCTCATTATATACAGGCTCTGGTGCTTCAACCGTTTTTGTCTCAACTAGGCTGTCACTGCTAGCTAAGCCACTGTCATCAATTTTGTTGCTTACTGCTGTTGGCTGCTCTGATTCTGGTTTGGCTTGAGAGCTATATGCACTAACTTTTGCAAATAAAGAGTCTAGCTGCTCTGAGTCAACCTCAACGAGACCAGATGCTTCTTTATTGCTTTTAGCGGCTGCTTTATTCTTGGTTGCTGGTGTACAGCTTCGCTTATAAGCTTTTGCACTAGCCGTTAACTGAGCCAAAATAGAAACAGGTTTTTCTACCGGTGCAACGGGTTGCGGTGCTGGTACTTCTATTTCAGGCTCTGGCTCAGGCTGTACTTTTGCTTCAGTAGGTAAAACTGAAGCAGTTTTTTCTGCACTACCTTCTTCTGTATCGCTCGGCTCACTTGTCGATGGTTTGGCGCGACTGGATGAGGCTCTTTTTTTAGGGGCTGTTACAACTCGCCTTTGGGTAACAGCTGTCTTATAGCCTCTTAGGCTTTCTGCTTGCAAAGAGTCTACCGCTTCTTGCTCAAGCGCCATTAACTCTTCTCGAGTATCGGCGAAGTCCCACTCTTCAACATCAAATTGGTCATCGCCATAACGACAGATTTGCTTGTATAAAGGGTAATCTAGACCTTGCTCGGCAGCAGAGACAATTTTAGCCCACTGAGACTCAAGGCTGTTTCGGGTAGAACCGACAAACACTTGACCTGTAACTTTATTGGTAATGGTGAAAATAATCAACACGACACCTATACAGCACTGACTACTCAGAAAAAAAGGCGAAATTATACAGATGAAAAACTATCTCGGTAGGGGTTGACAGAGCCTTTTGTGAAAAAAAAAATTCAACGTAGATATTAGTTTAAATCCGTTCAAAATATAGTCATAAATTAAAAATAATTGTATGTTTATTGAGCAGGGGTGGTGGTTGCTTGTATACAAAAAGACAACAGTTAGTTTCTATTAAGTATTTATTGAAAATGCGTCCTTAGTTTAAACGTTTTTACTAAAACAAGCATTCAATACCAGCGTGATTGGTTTTTAGTTGGTGTTTTGTTGGATGTGTTCACATGTGAGTCATAGGCAAAAAAGACAGGCTTTTCAATTAAGTGTTTTAGATTTTGCATTGAGAACAGAGTAGAGCTTGGTTATTATTACTTAAAGATAATGTTTCTCATTTGTATTTGGAGGCGTTTGTGCTCACGATTGGACTGTTTTATGGCAGTAGCTTGGGAAATACGGAAGCTGTTGCAACTAAAATTCAGCAAGGATTAGCCGAAGTGGTCGAAGTGGTATTACATGATATTGTTGAGTCAACACCAGAAACATTTGAACTGTACGATTTTTTGATTATGGGGATTCCAACCTGGGACTTTGGTGAGTTGCAGAGTGATTATGAAGACCAGTGGGAAATGCTTGAGCAGGTTGATTTTTCAGGTAAAGTCATTGCGCTGTTTGGTTTGGGCGATCAGTTTGGTTACGCTGATTACTTTTTAGATGCTATGGGTGCATTACACCAGTTAGTGATTTCTCAGGGGGGGATTACTGTTTCAGAGTGGCCTGTCAGTGGCTATGATTTTGAGGCTTCTAAAGCATTGACTGAAGACGGCCAGCACTTTGTGGGGTTGGCTTTGGATGAAGACCAGCAATTCGAATTAACTGACGAGCGAATTGCTGGCTGGTTGGAACTGATCAAAGAAGATTTTGGCTTACAAACAACCGACTTAGCAATAGGGTAGAATCGAAGGCTGCATACTTAAATAAGATAAGAGGCTAGTGATTTCTATTAACAGAAAAGTGAGCTAGCTCTATCATTGCTTGTTTATGCTCCGACTCAGGTAAATCGGCAATACATTTGATAGCAAGATCAGCCTGTTGCTCTGCAAGCGACTGGGTATAATCTAGAGCACCACTGCGTTTAACAGCTGAAATAACTGCCTTTAGGTCAAGCTGGCTGGGGTTTTCAATGGCTTCCTTAACCAGTTCGGCGTCATTGATAGAGCCTGCTTCAATAGTGTGAATTAATGGTAAGGTAGGTTTGCCTTCTGCGAGATCATCACCCACATTTTTACCCATTTCTTCGGCACTGCCCTGAAAGTCCAGTACATCATCAATTAGCTGAAATGCCATGCCTAGATGGTAGCCATATTGGCGTAAATTATTCTCTTGTTCAGTAGAACTGTTAGCCAAAATGGCTGCAGTCTGAGAGGAAGCTTCAAATAGCATGGCAGTTTTACAACGAATCACTTCGAAATAATCTGCTTCAGTGGTAGCTGAATTGCCAATATTCATCAGCTGCATGACTTCGCCTTCAGCAATGACATTGGTGGCATCAGCTAGCACTTGCATTATCTGCATATTGCCAAGCTTAACCATCATTTGAAAGGCACGGGAGTATAAGAAATCGCCAACTAGTACACTGGGTGCATTACCCCAAATGGCATTTGCGGTTGCCCGACCTCGACGGAGGTTTGAAGTATCTACTACATCATCGTGGAGTAACGTTGCGGTATGTAAAAACTCGATGATGGCTGCAAGTGGAATATGGTCCTGCTGTTTATACTGGCAAGCTTTAGCTGACAAAAGTACCAGTAACGGCCTGAGGCGTTTGCCTCCTGCTTCGGTAATATAGTGGCTGATTTTATCCACCAAGCTAACATCCGAGTGCAGCTGGCTAATAATCTGGTCATTAACACCACTGAAATCTTGTTCAACAGTTTGATAAATACGCTTTAGGGGGTTGGCCTGAGACATGTCAGCAAATCATGCAAATTCAGCTAGGATGGGGCCGAATCCTATGGGTTGATGCCAGGAGTGTCAAGGTGATCCTTTAAATCAGCTATGCTTGTACCTATTAAGTTGTGTTGGATCATGATGTTAATGGTACATCGCAAGCTTGCTTAGAGGGTTGACATCCCTTAAAATGCACGCCCCAAATTCGAAGATCCAGGACTCAAACTAGCTTTGTTATGTCGGTTAAGGTGATATCTGCCTCGACATGGGGTTTGTTAGTCCTATTATGTGCGGGTTTGAGAGGTAGCCAGCTGTCAGTGACATAAATATTACTGTTAGTCAGGGCCCACCTAAGCGCAGGGTTTTTCGAGCTGAAATCCGGTTTGCCGGATGCCTTTAACAAAAAGGCTTAATTTAGGATTTTCGGAGAAAAATTATGTACGCTGTGATTGTTAGCGGTGGTAAACAATACCGCGTTGCTGAAGGCGACACGCTTAAGCTGGAAAAACTGGATGTTGCCACAGGTGATAACATCGAGTTTGATCAAGTACTTTTAGTTGCTAACGGTAGCGAAGTAAAAATCGGTGCTCCTGAAGTTGCTGGTGCTAAGGTTGCTGCAGAAGTAGTAAGCCATGGCCGTGGTAAAAAGATTCAGATCATCAAGTTCAAGCGCCGTAAGCACCATCGTAAGCAAATGGGCCATCGTCAATGGTTCACAGAAGTTAAGATCACTGGCATTAATGCAGGTTAATTCTTAGGAGAGGTGAATCATGGCTCACAAGAAAGCAGGTGGTAGTACCCGTAACGGTCGCGACTCAGAAAGTAAACGCCTTGGTGTGAAGCGCTTTGGTGGTCAGGTTGTTAAGGCCGGTAACATTTTAGTTCGTCAGCGTGGTACACGTTTTCACGCTGGAGACAATGTAGGTCTGGGTAAAGACCACACATTGTTTGCAAAAGCAGACGGTAAAGTTGTATTTGAAGTAAAAGGCCCGAGCAAGCGTAAGTTTGTACGTATTGAGGCGGTCTAAGAAAGCAAATACCTTGAAAAAGCCCCGTCTCTGACGGGGCTTTTTTGTATCAGGCCTAAATTTTTAAAGGGCTTTTAACATTGAATAAGTATCTGGCCGGGAGGTTGAGACATGAAGTTTGTAGATGAGGCCTTAATTTCCGTAGAAGCAGGTAACGGAGGGCATGGCTGCCTCAGCTTCCGGCGTGAGAAATTTATCGCCAAAGGTGGCCCTGATGGTGGTGATGGCGGTGATGGCGGTAGTGTTTATCTGGAAGCTGATAATGACTTGAATACCTTAGTGGATTTTCGCTATCAGCCTAAGTATCGAGCTCAGCGAGGTGAAAGTGGTCAAGGCAGTAACTGTACAGGCAAGTCTGGTGAAGACTTGATTCTAAAAGTACCTGTAG
Organism: Spartinivicinus marinus; assembly: GCF_026309355.1. Taxonomy (NCBI): domain Bacteria; kingdom Pseudomonadati; phylum Pseudomonadota; class Gammaproteobacteria; order Oceanospirillales; family Zooshikellaceae; genus Spartinivicinus; species Spartinivicinus marinus. Next base: position 1,096,578 of record NZ_JAPJZK010000001.1, on the reverse strand, counting down.
GTACCACAGTTATTGATGATGAAACGTTGGAGGTGATTGGTGATATGACAGCAGTGGGTCAACGCCTGTTGGTGGCCAAAGGTGGCTTTCATGGTTTGGGTAATACCCGCTTTAAGTCCAGTACCAATCGTGCTCCTCGAAAAACTACCAATGGTAAGGAAGGTGAAAAACGCAGTCTGCGCTTAGAGCTGAAAGTGATTGCCGATGTGGGGTTGCTAGGTTTACCCAATGCCGGTAAGTCTACTTTTATTCGCGCGGTCTCAGCTGCCAAGCCGAAAGTAGCTGATTACCCCTTTACCACGTTAGTACCTAACCTCGGGGTAGTGAAAGTACAAAATCATCGTAGCTTTGTGGTAGCTGATATTCCAGGGTTAATTGAAGGTGCTGCAGAAGGGGCTGGGCTGGGAATTCGCTTTTTAAAGCACTTGGCTCGTTGTCGCATTTTATTGCATTTGGTCGATATTGCACCGTTGGACGAATCTGATCCTGTCGAAGCAGCTAAATCTATAGTGAATGAGTTAGAACAATTTAGCCCAGCTTTGGCAAACCGAGATCGTTGGTTGGTTTTTAATAAAACCGATTTATTACCTGCTGATGAAGCAGATAAGCGCTGTCAACAAGTAGTCGATGCTTTGCAGTGGCAGGGGCCTGTTTATCGAATTGCAGCAATTGCTAAGCAAGGTACTGAACAGCTTTGTCAGGACATTATGCGTTTTATTGAGGCAAAAGCTGAGCAGGAAGCAGAGAATGTTGAGTTGGCCGAACAAGAGGTTGAGTTCCGCAGCCGTATGGAAGCTGAAGCACGTGAGCAAATGCAGCAGTTGAGGGAATCTCGCCAGGCTGCCCGTCAAGCAGCTAAGGTGCAGGACGATGACGACGATGACCTTGATGATAGCGATACTGAAGTTTTCTACGTCCAATAAGCTAAGAAAATGAGTAAGCGACAGTTGTTAACCCAGGCTAAGCGCTGGGTAATAAAAATTGGCAGTGCGTTATTAACAGATAATGGCAAGCGGCTTGATACCCAATCAATGGCGGGTTGGGTTGATCAAATAGCCGAGCTAAGTCGGCTAGGCCATGAAATTGTTTTGGTTTCGTCTGGCTCCGTAGCGGCGGGAATGTCTCGCTTAGGTTGGACAGCTCGACCAAGTGCTATTCACGAGTTACAAGCAGCGGCTGCTGTTGGGCAGATGGGGTTGGTCCAAGCGTATGAAAGCCACTTTGACACCCATGGCATGACCACGGCGCAGGTATTGCTGACTCATGCTGATTTATCTGATCGGCAGCGTTATCTCAATGCGAGAAGTACACTCAGGTCTTTACTAGGGCTGGGTGTTATCCCTGTGGTTAATGAGAATGACACAGTAGTGACGGATGAAATTCGCTTTGGTGACAACGATACCCTGGGCGCTTTGGTTGCTAACCTGATTGAAGCTGATCTATTGGTAATCATGACTGACCAGCAGGGACTTATGACGGCAGATCCTCGACAAGAACCTACTGCTGAATTGGTTTCTGAGGTAATGGCCAGTGATCCTAAACTGGATTTGATGGCTTCTGGTGGCAGTGGGCAGCTGGGGCGTGGTGGAATGGCTACTAAGTTGAGAGCTGCAAGACTAGCTGCGCGCTCCGGTGCGGCTACTGTAATTGTAGGGGGGCGAGAAGCCAGAGTGTTAACACGCTTGCAACAAGCTGAGTTGTTAGGCACTTTGCTGCTGCCTGAACATGAGCGATTAGTTGCACGAAAGCAGTGGCTAGCAGGACATTTAAGAACCAAAGGCCAGCTGGTGTTGGACCAGGGTGCGGCTCGAGTGCTGAGACAAGAGGGACGTAGTTTATTACCTGTTGGGGTGAAAGCAGTTTCAGGCGAGTTTCAGCGAGGAGAGATGGTGGCTTGTGTTGATGAAAATCACCAGGAAATTGCCAGAGGATTAGTTAATTATAATGCGCTTGAAGCAGCAAAAGTCGTGGGTAAGCCCAGTCATCAAATTCAGGCTATTTTGGGCTATGTGGATGAACCTGAGTTAATTCATAGAGATAATCTGGTGCTAGTCTAAGCGCCAAAATAAAAAAAACCGGCATTTGCCGGTTTTTTTGCATTCACTTTAGTCTTAAGCAGCTAATGCTTTGATTTTGGCATTTAGGCGGCTTTTATGACGAGCAGCTTTGTTTTTGTGAATGATGCCTTTGTCAGCCATTCTGTCGATAACAGGTACAGCTGCAGTGTAAGCTGCTTGAGCTTGTTCCAGGTCTTTTGCTTCAATTGCAGCAATAACCTTTTTGATTACTGTACGAACATATGAGCGCAGGCTGGCATTGTGTTGACGACGTGATTCAGCCTGGCGCGCACGTTTTTTTGCAGAGGGAGAGTTTGCCACCGTCTTGGTCCTCGAATTCTATATGCACTAAATTAAAGACGCGCCACTATGCCTACTTGCAAGACACTTGTCAATATTTGTCCTAATGAGTGGCAGCTACCTGTGAACACTATAGCCATTGTATAACGATAAGCTAGCTCATCGTTATACTAATCAGCGTATAATACTGCTCCTGTTTCTACCTTAGGGTGTTACAAAAGGTTGTTGGAAAGAAGTCTAGTGTCTGCTATAGGCAGCAGGCCATAGCTGCTAGCTTTTGCGACAGCCTCTAAATCTAAAGTAGGGAGGCTAGGTTGTACCATATTTCTAACCCTCGCCTTTAGTGACGCCCTCCACTGGCTTAGGTTTTGATATGTCAGATAATTCAGTTGAACAGCCTACCAGTAAGCCTAAAGGATTATTAAAATCCAGCTTATTGGTAGGTGTGATGACAATGCTTTCCAGAGTGCTGGGGTTAGCAAGAGATATTGTAATTGCCAATTATTTTGGCGCTAAAGCTGAAGCAGACGCTTTTTTCGTGGCTTTCAAAATCCCTAATTTTTTGCGCCGTTTATTTGCTGAAGGGGCTTTTTCGCAAGCATTTGTCCCAGTACTTTCAGAGTATAAAACCAAGCGCAGTTTTGCTGAGGTGCAGTTGCTAATTGCCAGTACAGTAGGGACTCTGGCAACGATTTTAATGCTAACCACCATAGTGGGAGTACTATTGGCTCCTTGGCTAGTGATGTTATTTGCTCCTGGTTTTCATGATATGCCAGAAAAAATGGCATTAGCGGGGGAGCTGTTGCGCCTGACCTTTCCCTATTTGTTACTAATATCACTAACGGCTTTTGCTGGCTCAGTGCTGAATAGCTTTGGTCGTTTTGCTGTACCAGCTTTTACGCCAGTCTTGCTAAATATTACATTAATTGGTTGTGCCATTTTTCTAAGCCCTTATTTGGATGTGCCAGTGATGGCATTGGCTTGGGGGGTGGTGATTGCAGGCATTGTTCAACTGGTTTTTCAGTTACCATTTTTGGCTAACATTCACTGTTTACCGGGGCCTCGCTGGGGAGCAAAACATGAGGGGGTAAAACGTATCATGAAGCTGATGCTGCCCGCTTTGTTTGGTGTTTCAGTGAGTCAGATAAACCTATTGCTTGATACTGTACTGGCTTCTTTTTTGGTAAGTGGTAGCGTGTCTTGGTTGTATTACTCAGACAGGCTTTCGGAGCTGCCCTTGGGGATTTTTGGGATTGCCATTGCTACAGTAATTTTACCCAGTTTATCCCATAAGCATGCGGCTGATTCAACAGACGCTTTTGCTAAAACCTTGGATTGGGCGGTGAGGATGGTGTTGCTGATTGGTCTGCCTTCTGCTGTCGCTTTATTTATATTGGCTGAACCACTGCTTGCTACGTTGTTTCATCATGGGCAGATGACTGACAACGATGTGTATATGGCATCGTTGAGTTTAAGGGCCTATGCCTCTGGACTGCTGGCATTTATGCTGATTAAGGTGTTAGCGCCTGGCTATTACGCCCGACAAGATACTAAAACACCAGTAGGCATCGCTATAAAAGCCATGATTGCCAATATGGTATTTAATTTAATTTTGGTTTACCCCCTCAAACATACTGGACTAGCCTTGGCAACGTCATTATCAGCCTTTTTTAATGCAGGGTTGTTATTTTGGGGGCTTTACCGTTCCCAGGTATTTCAATTGCAACCAGGCTGGTTTAAATATTTAGCTCAGTTGCTGTTAGCGAATGGAGTAATGGGAGGGTTAATTTTTTATCTGGTAGCCCCTGTTGAGCAATGGTTGGGTTGGAGTTGGTTTGATAGGGCGGTGTCTGTGGCAATTTTGGTTGGTGCTGGAGTGCTAGCTTACGCTTTAGTGTTATTACTGGTTGGGATTCGCCCACGACAGTTTAAGCATTAAACTCTATACGGGTGTTTTCTGGTTATAGCTACGATATAATCAGCCATTTCGTTAAATTCACTAGATTAGGATTTTTCATGCGCTTAATTCGTGGTCTTCACAACTTAAAGCCGGAACATCAAGGCTGTGTAGCCACAATTGGCAATTTTGATGGTGTCCATCGAGGCCATCAGCGTATTTTAGCCAGCTTACAAGCAGAAGCTAAGCAACGGTCATTACCGGTTACGGTCATTACCTTTGAGCCACAACCGAGAGAGTATTTAACTCCACAGCAGGCACCTGGCCGACTCACTAGTTTTGCTGAAAAATATCACTGTTTTGCGAAATTGGGCATCGATCAACTGCTGTGTTTGTATTTTGATCAAAAACTACAACAGTTGTCGGCAGATCAGTTTATCGACCGGGTGTTGGTGCAAGGGCTCCAGGTTAAGCATTTGGTAGTGGGTGATGATTTTCGGTTTGGCTGTGACCGTAGTGGTGACTTCAAAAAACTAACTGAGGCAGGGCAGCGTTGTGGTTTTGTAGTGAAACCAACAGAAACAGTAACCACTGATGATGGGGAAAGAATTAGTAGTACCCGGATTAGACAGCTTGCTTTTGCTGGTAAGTTTCAGCAGGTTAAACACTTGTTAGGTCGTCCTTTTCAGATTTGTGGTAAGGTCATTCATGGCCAAAAACTTGGTCGTCAGCTGGGTGTGCCTACTGCGAATATAAAACTCAATCGTCTTCAGCTGCCTTGTAGTGGTGTGTTTGCCATTAAAGCTATCATTGGTGAACAGCGCTTTAGTGGCGTGGCTAATTTAGGTATTCGTCCCACAATTAATGGTCGCCAGCCATCGTTGGAAGTACACTTATTCGACTTCCAGGGAAATTTGTACGGTCAGCGAATGGCAGTTGAATTCCTGCAGAAAATCAGAGATGAAAAAGCATTTAGTGGCTTACCTGAGTTGCAAGCGGCGATTCAGCAGGATATAAGCATTGCCCGCAATCTTTTAATTGCCCAATTATAGTATCATAACCAAAGCGAAGGCATTTTAGGGAGACTAGTTATTGGTCACCGGCACTAAAAGTATTCGTGAAGGAGTGTTTGTTAACAGAGCGTTTGGTATTAACCATCATGACAGATTATAAATCGACATTAAACTTACCCAAAACCAGCTTTCCTATGAAAGCTAACTTGGCTCAGCGTGAACCACAAATGCTCACTCGTTGGAACAAAATGGGCCTTTACCAGCAAATTCGGAACATCAGTAAAGGCCGGGAAAAATTCATTCTTCATGATGGCCCTCCTTATGCAAATGGTGATATTCACATTGGGCATGCTGTTAACAAAATATTAAAAGATATTATTGTTAAGTCGAAAACCTTAAGTGGTTACGACGCACCTTATGTTCCTGGTTGGGACTGTCATGGCCTGCCCATTGAACATAATGTTGAGAAAAAAATTGGTAAAGCAGGGAGTAAGGTTGATTACCCAGCATTTAGAAAAGAATGCCGTAAATATGCGTCCAAACAAGTGGCTGGACAAAAGAAAGACTTTATTCGCTTAGGTGTATTAGGGGATTGGGAAAACCCATACCTCACTATGAATTATCAGTTTGAGGCAGATATTATTCGTGCCTTGGGCCGTATCGCTAAAAATGGTCATTTGCATAAAGGCTATAAGCCTGTTTATTGGAGTGTGGTCGGTGGCTCTGCACTAGCAGAAGCGGAAGTGGAGTATCAGGATAAAACTTCATTTTCAATTGATGTGCGTTTTAGTGTTGTTGATCAGGCGACAGTCTTAAACCACTTTAACATCGCGGATAAAGGTGCTGGTCCTGTCAGTGTAATCATCTGGACTACCACTCCGTGGACGTTGCCAGCTAACCAAGCCGTTGCTGTACACAAAGAGTTGAATTATGCACTAGTGCAAGTAGATCTTGGCCAAGGTGCTGAGCGGGTTGTTTTGGCTGCTGATATGGTGGAGGCCATCATGCAGCGCTATGAGGTAACCGCTTATGAAGTGCTGGCCACTTGCAAAGGAAGCGATTTAGATCATTTAGCCTTACAACACCCGTTTTATAACAAGCAAGTGCCTGTGATTTTAGGTGATCATGTGACCACTGATGCTGGTACTGGTGCTGTTCATACGGCACCTGATCATGGTGTGGATGACTTTAATGTGGGCAAGCAGTATGGCCTTGGTACTTTGAACCTGATCGATGATGGTGGTGTTTATCGGGAAAGTACGGAGCTATTTGCGGGCGAACATGTTTATAAAGTTGATGAAAAAATTGTTGCGGTTTTAGAAGAGCAAAGCAAATTGGTTCGTCAAAGCAAAATTACTCACAGCTATCCTCATTGTTGGCGGACGAAAACGCCACTGATTTTTCGGGCGACCCCACAGTGGTTTGTTAGCATGGAGCAGCAAGGGTTATTAGAACAAGCTGAAGCGGCTGTAAAAAAAGTGCAGTGGACACCCGCCTGGGGACAAAACCGTATCGAAGCGATGCTGGAAAGTAGCCCTGACTGGTGTATTTCCCGTCAGCGTACTTGGGGTGTACCTATTGCTTTATTTATTAATAAAGAAACCCAAGAGTTACATCCAAATACCTCTGAATTGATTGAAACCGTTGCTAAAAAGGTAGAGGAAAAAGGTATAGATGCTTGGTTTGCATTAGATACAGAGGCGCTACTTGGTGATGAAGCAGATCAATATACTAAAGTGACCGACACTTTAGACGTTTGGTTTGATTCAGGTGTTACTCATGCGGCAGTACTGGAGCAGCGTGAAGAACTGCAGTTCCCTGCTGATTTGTATCTGGAAGGCTCTGACCAGCATCGAGGATGGTTCCAGTCATCACTGAAAACAGCCATCGCCACTCGCGGCGAAGCACCCTATAAAGCCGTGTTAACCCATGGTTTTACCGTGGATGCACAAGGCCGCAAAATGTCTAAGTCGGTGGGTAATGTGGTGGCACCACAAGAAGTGGTTAACAGCTTAGGTGCTGATATTTTACGGTTGTGGGTGGCAGCCACTGACTATAGTTCTGAAATGTCCGTTTCTGACGAAATTTTAAAGCGCACCGCAGACGCCTATCGTCGTATTCGTAATACAGCACGGTTCTTGTTGTCTAATTTGCATGGGTTTGAACCAACTGAACACTTAGTGCCATTTAATGAAATGCTGGCATTAGATCAGTGGGCTGTTGATAGAGCTTATCAATTACAGCAAGAAATAGTTGCAGCCTATGACAGCTATGAATTAATTCAGATTTATCAAAAAGTCCATCATTTCTGTTCGCTGGATATGGGCGGCTTTTATCTGGATATCATTAAAGATCGACAGTACACCACTCAAGCCGACAGTTTAGCTCGTCGCAGTGCACAAACGGCGCTATATCATATTATTGAAGCATTCAGCCGCTGGGTTGCGCCAATTCTTAGCTTTACCGCTGAAGAAATCTGGCAAGCGATTCCAGGAGAGCGGGCCGAGTCAGTACAGCTAACTACTTGGTACGACAAATTGGAGCAACTGCCTGAGTCTTCAATTATGGATAGAAATTATTGGCAGCAGGTCTTACAAGTGAAGACAGCTGTGAACAAGGCGCTAGAGGCTGCCAGAAATGAAGGAAAGATTGGTGGCTCTTTAGAAGCGGCTGTCACTTTGTATGCCTCAGATAAGTTGCAACCAGTGCTGACTGCCTTAAGTGATGAATTACGGTTTGTTTTAATCACTTCACAGGCAGAAGTGAAATCATTGACTGAGTCTGATGAAAGTGCAGTGGAGACTGAGTTAGAAGGGTTAAAATTAGCTGTGCATAGCTTAAGTCATTCAAAATGTGTACGCTGCTGGCATCGCCGTGAGGATGTAGGGCAGCATACTGAACATACAGAATTGTGTGGTCGCTGCGTTGAGAATGTGGCAGGAGCAGGAGAAAAACGCTTATATGCATAACCAAGAAAATTTTGGTTGTAGGCATTAATGAAATAAAGCCACTCTAACAGTTAATGTAGGGTGGCTTTTTGTTATCGGAATTATACCTAAAGTGAAGGGTATATAGGTGTAGAGAAGACTATGTTGAAATGGTTATGGATTTCTGTATTGGTCATCATTCTTGATCAAGTGACTAAAGCCGTCGCTGTGGATGTGCTGCAGTTTCGCGAGCTGGTGCCAATTTTGCCTGTTTTTGGTTTTACCTTAGCTTATAATACAGGTGCAGCCTTTAGCTTTTTAAGTGATGCCGGTGGTTGGCAGCGTTGGTTTTTTAGTGTTATTGCCATCGCTGTGAGTGTTTTTTTAGTCTTATGGCTAAAAAAACTGAAGGAATATGAGCGTTGGCAGGCCATTGCATTAGCGCTTATTTTAGGTGGTGCGCTAGGTAACTTGTATGACAGGGTTGTGTTGGGTCATGTGGTAGATTTTCTTTTATTACATTACCAAGATAACTATTTCCCCGCTTTTAATATTGCAGATACGGCTATCAGTATGGGTGCGGTGATGCTTGTTATTGATATGTTTAGAAAACCTCAGCAGCAGTAGGAAATCAGTTTTATGACTTCATTAGCCATAGGTCCCAACTGTCAGGTAACCATGCACTTTGCTTTGAAGCTAGCTGATGGTGCGGTAGTTGACTCAACATTTGACAAACAACCTGTCACATTTGTGGTAGGGGATGGCAACTTACCTGAAAATTTTGAGCAAACCATTTTTGGTTTACAAGCAGGAGATTACAAGGAGCTGGTATTAACCCCCGAGTATGCGTTTGGTATGCCAAACCCCAATAATATTCAGCGGATTGCGCGTAAGTCTTTTGCTTCTGATATGGAATTATCCCCAGGCTTAGTCTTGTCTTTTGCTGATGCGAATAAAGCTGAGTTGCCTGGTGTGGTGAAGTCGTTTGATGATAAAATGGTTGAAATAGATTTTAATCATCCCTTAGCTGGACAAACCCTTAATTTTGAGGTGAAAGTAATAGCTGTTGAGCCAGCAAATGAAGTAAACCAGGTGATTGATCAGGAGGGTCGCTAATGAAAATTAAATTAGCCAATCCACGAGGCTTTTGCGCGGGGGTTGATCGAGCCATTGAAATCGTCAACCGAGCGTTGGATATCTTTGGCCCACCTATTTATGTCCGTCATGAAGTAGTCCATAACAAATTTGTCGTCGAAAACCTCAAAGAAAGAGGTGCAATTTTTGTTGATGAGCTTCATGAAGTACCTGATGATGTCATTGTCATTTTTAGTGCCCATGGTGTTTCAAAAGCAGTACAAAATGAAGCGCAGGAGCGAGGCTTAAAAGTATTTGATGCGACTTGTCCATTAGTCACCAAAGTCCATATGGAAGTGGCACGCTATAGTCGTGACGGTATGGAGTGTGTGCTGATCGGCCACAATGGTCACCCAGAAGTTGAAGGTACCATGGGACAGTTCGACTACAGTTATGGTGGTAATATTTATTTAGTTGAAAATGAAGCGGATGTTGCCAAGCTAGCAGTAAAAAATCCAGAGAAACTGGCTTATGTTACCCAAACCACTTTATCAATGGATGATACGGCAAAAGTTATTGATGCCTTGAGAGCCCACTTCCCAAAAATCCAAGGGCCTCGAAAAGATGATATTTGCTATGCGACCCAAAACCGGCAGGATGCAGTTAAAGACTTGGCTGCTCAGTGTGATTTAGTGTTAGTTGTAGGGTCTCCAAATAGCTCAAACTCTAATCGTTTGCGAGAGCTGGCTGAGCGGATAGGTGCTACGGCTTATCTCATTGATAACGAAGATGAGATACAAGCAGAATGGTTGAAAAATACCAATAATATAGGCTTAACCGCTGGAGCATCAGCACCAGAGGTTCTGGTTAAAAAGGTTATCAACCGACTACAACAGCTAGGTGCTGATGCTCCAGAAGAGTTACATGGCTGTGAAGAAAATGTGGTGTTTTCGATGCCAAAGGAACTAAGGGTAAAGCAGGTTTGATTATTTTTGGTTTGAGGAAATAAAAAAGGCAGCGGAAGCTGCCTTTTTTATATTAATTATTTTTATTATCTCTCCAGAAAGTCCTGGTTATTTTTTCACCAATAGGTAGTTTTATAACATCCTCTGTGCCAACAATGACTTTGCCTTTACCTTTTGTATCGCTCTTAGGATATACAAAGGGGGTTGAAGGGATACCGCCAGCTGAGAGTTTAACAATAGTTCTACTATGATTTGTCTCTCGTTTATTTGGATCAGGCACATCACCAGCATTAAGGAACGAAGTACCATCCAAAATATTGATCAAATATAACCTGTTGTCAGCAGGAAAACCGGAACATGAGCTGGTATTAATACCGAGGTTAGATGGTGGGGAGTAAGTAGTAAACATTAAAATCCCTTCAAAGGTAGTAGAGCGACTTAATACTTTCTCACCACTAGCTGCATCTAGGTTAATAAACCAGCCTTTTTTGTTATTAAGTGCGTTGATTGCATTTTGTTTTGTTGTGCCTGTAGCGGTACCAATAGTATTGCTTGTTGCATCATATAAGTCTGATGATGTGATAGTGGTATAACTGCTTGGTTCAGAAAAAACATCATAATTTTTAAAAACATAAAAACGATCATTAATGCTGCTGTCAGACTTTGGAAACGCTCGGTTTCCTGATCCAATAGCTACTACAAAATAGGTTGCTTGACCACGCTCTTGTACAAATGAAACGTCAGGCATTTCAAAGAAACGTCTTGCATCTGTTGCATTTGTAGCACTTCCAAAATTTGCGATGCGTCCTCCTTTAATGGATGAGGCATCAACATTAATGGTTTTATCTAGTGGGATATCAAAGCGCCAAATTTGTCCGCCAATATCTGAAGCAAATAGTTTGTCTACTAGGTCATCTCCATTGACATCAATCCCAGAGATTTCGCCAGGAATACTGTATTTCATGTTGGAAAGAGAAAGGTTGGCACCGCTTGCAGAAGAGGCCCACCATAGTACATCGCCATTCTTAGCATCGACGATGTAGACAGCACGCCCCATAGTACTTTCACTGGTATCATTTTTAATATCTCTAGAGGTAGCGCTTTCAACATAACCACCACCAAATACAAGAACAACTTTAGTGCTTGAGCCCCAGCGAATTTTCATCACTTTGGGCTTAGACCAAGTGTATCCAAGCTCACTATAATCTGAGTCGGTATGGGTTTTCTTCCATAATAGCTTGGGGGTACTTCGGTTAGTAACATCAAAGGCGTATAAAATACGTCCTCCTCGGCGCATACCTGCATAAAGATAGGCATGCTCGCCGCTATCAGCAGAACTATTTACACCACTACCGGTCAAAATGTCTCCATCATGGTTTTTGTCATTAACCCACACATCAATAGGTCCATCTAAGCCGTATGTTTTGGTAAATTGAGTAGGGGTTTTTCCTTCACTATCACGATATATTTTTAAGTTTTTGATTAACTCACTAGGAATATATGCAAACTGTTCTGTTCCGCTATCACTTGTTTCCTTTGTTTCGGTTACTTGTTTACCGCCTGTAGTAGTCGTTACTTCTGTAGTTGAGACATTAAATCCATGTAAAAATCCTAAATTTGAACCAAAAAATGCTGTTGCATCTAATTTTTTATTATTAACATCAGAATTATCTTTATAGTATGTGATTACTTGCAGACCAGAGTGAAGCGGGTCGCCGATACGTGACTTAACCCAATTTAGAATTTCTGTTCGTTCAGTTTCAGGGTTAGCACTTGATATTCCAAACAATGAATAATCCTTTTGCTCACTGATAGGTTTATTTTCGATGACACTGTTACTAGGGTTAATAATATCAGTAATCATAATTCGATTATTTGGTAATTTATCTAGAGCTCCCCCTTTGCTTACATCCTGACCATCTTTTTGCGTACTCCAAAAACTAAAAGAGCTATCTTTAAAAAAACCTGAATTACTAATAGCAACGCTTTTATTTTTATCAATAATCTCACCTATATCATTAAATTTATAGTGCTTTAAGTTGCCAATCCAATGAGGCCCGACTTCAGGCTTGAATAGCGGATAATATAGATCCTTAGTTAAAGAAAGCACATTAAATGAACTGACAGGCACAGAGGGTGGAGCAAGAGTACTGCCCCCTGGAGGAGCTTTTCCTACAGCACTTTCTAGTGCTTTTTTGATTTGTGCTGGTGTATTTGCAGAACTGAAGGTTCCACCGCTCCTTGCAGCTGCACTGATTATTAATTGGCTATTACTATAGTTTAAACCAAAGCCTCCTATTGTATGAACAGCTATATTGTGATCCCCTGCAAGCCTAGTATTTAAATCAGTATCACCTAGATACCATGCAAGTTCATCAAGGCAATTAGTACCACTTTTTGGTCCGTGACAGCTTTTAGATAGCGCCAATAGTTTTGGATCTGAAGGTGTGCCAGTAGGTTTGGATGAGAGAGAGAAGCTTGCAGGAAAATCAGTACTAACTGGTAATTTACTTTTAGAAATTAAGGTTTTAATTTGTCTATCATATGTTTGATCTGTAGATGGTTCTCCATCTGTAAAATAGACAATGCTATTTGTTTGGCAGGCTTTAAAAGGGGAGCTACCTCCAACGAAATGTTGATATGCTTGATACAAGGTATCAGATAGTGGCGTGCCACCATTAGCAGGTATTCCGTATATTTTATTAATTATATTCTGTCTAGTTGAGTCGGGAGTATTTTTATCTAAATGGATAAAATTCTGAACAACTCCGTTGAAAGTACGAATAGCAAGGTATATATCACTTTTATTTGCAACTAGGTCTGCTGCTGCGTCTTTTATGATTTGGCTTCGAGTGCGTGTTCTATTAACGCCTAATCTGTTTATAAGTCTTCGGTTTGACCCATTGACATTATAACTAGTTTGGTCAACCTGGTTAGTAGGGCGATCGCTAGTGGCAAATTTTCCTAGGTTGTAGTTACTTCTATAGTTTGATTTAACTTCAACTACTCCACCATTGAATTGTGTGCTCATGCTTCCTGAAGAGTCTAAAATAAGTAAAATATTAGGATCTTCATTTTTAGTGAAGAATACTTCAGTATCATCTGCCTTTAAGAAGAGGCTTGTAAATAAAGTAGTTGAAAATAAAGTGCATGAAATAAAATAACGATATAACTTAGTCACGAATTATTTCCTCGATAAAAAACTAGTTTGAGGTGGTTACTTCTACTATTTCATTGGTTGTGTCGGAGTATGAAACCACACCACCTTTAAACTCCAATGAAAATAGCTTTTCTGGAGTTACTTTTTTACCATTTAAGTAGATAGATTTTTTTTTATGTACTTTAAGAACTATAGGAGGACATTCTTTGCAGGCATAAACTTCTGTAGTAACATGTTTTCCCTTTGAACCAAAATAGAATTTTATGATCGATGCTTCAATTGAAACTTCATCGCTTAATGCTATTGAGGGAATAAGTAATAAAAATAGTGAGTAAGTTAGTATTGTTTTTTTCATTTTTTTTTTTAATCCTCGACAATTATGTTTTGGTTTTTATTTTTATAACTAAAACCGTAGGTTTGCCTGGATGCGGCAATTATATTTCTATCAGTTGTTCCAGGGGCGTCACCCATTTCGGAATTAGAGTTTAGATCAAAGTGATACAAAACATATCCTTCTTTTATATCAGCAGAGCTTGTAAACTTTTTAGATGGTCCAATTGATGCAGTTTTGTAGTTATAAAGAACACTAGAGTTTATGTGTATACCTCTCTGATTTTCGTAGACAGTTTTATTTTTTGGGTCGTACTGACTGGCATCAGTAAACTTATATGTCTTTTGCTCTTTCGTTCCTGTTTTATTGGCATTAGCTTTGTCTATTGCTTTGACAAGGTCTTTATCTGTTGCATCACCAAGTAATCGAACAATTTGTGAATCTAACTCACTTAATGCCACTTGAAAGTTTTCTAGCTGTCGCTGGGTATTTCCAGTCATGGTTTCTTCAAGAGATGAGGTTGAAATAGCTGCTAAGCCAATGATAGTAAATATTGTTAATAACACTAGGCTTACAATTAAAGATGAGCCTTGTTGAGTATTAATTTTCATATTAATTCCTTTTAAATAGAATTATTAATTCGAACGGTGGTAGTATAGATGTGTCGTTGTGTACCTCCGTTGAGTTTGATTTCTTGGCCGAGTACTTTATATGTATTTTTTGGCCCTACAGCAGGTTTTTCCTCTCCTGAATTGACTAATACTCCAATTTTAACTGTTCGTATATTTTGCCACATGCCTGAACCAACTTTGTCTGCACTTAAGTATTGAGTTTTGTCATCGTTATCTCGAACACCATATAGCACTTGCATACTTTGAACTCCGCTCAATAGTGCCTGATTATTTGTGATTTTGACTTCTCGTGATGGGCTGTAACTACTACAGGAAAGGTCATCACCATCTATAAAGTAAATATTTACAATGGTTTGATTGGCTGATGTATTCGATGGGTCTCTAATATCTGCTCCAGCACAATCTAATTGATCAGTAGGCTCAAAAAATACAGATAATCTATCCGAGCTATTATTAGCAGGATCATTTCCTTCTACTGCTAATAGATCATTTGTACAGTTTGCTAAGTTTGCTGTTGTTGAACCAGGTTTTAAACAATCTTTAAGAAAAAATGGAATAGCATCACGCTTACCTGGTTCTTGGTAACCTGCAGACCTAATATCTTGTGCAATAAAGTCTAAGGAAAACCTTCCATTTTCTTGAATTCTAGATAAAGTTTCATTTTGGCGAAATGTTTGGGTGACTCCTAAAAAAAGTTGTAAGATACCAGCGATTAATAGTAAGCCTAATACTAGTGCGATCATCAACTCAACTAGTGACATCCCTTGTTGTTTATAAAAATGCATGGTTAACCTTCTAATCTAATTATTAATTCAACTGTTGGATTATCACTACCGCTTCCAGTCGTTTTGGTTGTTCTTTGAAAGCTTGTTTGTGCTTCCTCCCACTCTAAGGTAATGTGTATGTCTGATCCGTCAGCACAACTTGTAGGTGTACATACTAGGTAGGGATTAACTCTAGGCAGTGGAGTGGTACTTGCATCTGCACAAAAAAGATCCCAAGCATCATATCTTGCTAACTGTTCATCGTTGCAAGTATTTGTTGCGTCACAAGCTTTACTTGGAGTGGAGCAGGGTTTGTCTGAGCCTGGGTTGGCAGAGATCTCAGCTCTAACAGTATTAATAGCATTTAAATAGTGTTGATTACTGACAGCACTTGGATTTGCTCTCATTCTCTCTGCAAGTTCTTGTGCCATCCAAATAGCTTGTGAGCGTTGGCCTGACTGATAGGTGCTTTTCATTGATTGTGCTTGCATACCTGCTAAACCAAGCAAACCAATTGCTATCACCAGAATAGTAATTAAAACTTCAATTAAACCAATTCCTTGTTGTTTATTTATTGCTTGATATTTCATCTTTGATTCCAGGTAATTATTTAAAGTCTGTAGTTGCATTGGTTTGCTGGAATAGGGTTAGCAGGACTATTTTTGCTACTGTGCTTAGTCTTTTCTGCTCTACCAATTCGGTTTAACTCAAAAGCAGTGCCATCTCTACGTTTATCGCAGACTCTTAGTATGAAGTTTCCGTTGGTATCCTGGGGGATGTTAGATGCAGTGATTAAACCTTTTGCGTTAAAACGAAAATTGCCTGCATTAGTGGTAAGATTACCCGCTATTGAAAGTTCAAGATCACCTCGACCTTCTTTAATGATCGATTCGCCTGTATCTAGGGTATTGTTTGAGTTTGCATCTAAATAAATTGACCAGTTATATCGCCAGTCATTGAGAGAGCCTGCATTAGTGTTTCTGGTGAATTCTAAGCTTACTTCAGTGCTTCTTTTAATCGCCTCACTTTTAGCCAAACTAAGACTGTTAACCAATTGATTTGTCTCAGAAAAGACCCGATAATCCTGTATAAAATTTCCAAACCACGGAATACTAAAAGCGGCAATAAAACCAACTATAGAGATTACTATCAACAACTCGATCAGTGTAAAACCTTGAGTGCGCTGCATGATGCGTGGCCTCCTGTAATAAACTTATCACGCATTCTCCATACAGGCTTAATATAGTCACTGATCAACCGATAAGCAGGATATTTTGTAACCTAACTGGTTATTTAGCTGAAAAAAACTACTAACAGTTCTCGTTTAGTATTTTTTCGGCGTCACGACTTTGACGAGGTGGGGTGTTGTGGCGAACTCTGCCAACAAAATTGACAATTAATTGTCGGGGAGGGTAACTTTCTTGACTTATAGGACATAAAGTAATGCGGCCAAAAATAGGGCGGGATAGTCCTTCTGGGTGATACCGCAAATACTGCCTTCGTGATGATAGGCGAGCATTAATATAGCCATTGATATTAATATGTATGATTTTTAATAATTTCTCGTCATTATCTAATTGGCCGTTTTTATTTGGGTCTGTAAAGATCATTAGCTCTTCAGTTTGCCAGTGAGGTAAACATTGTTCGCCTTTACTTGGGCAAATAGCTACAAAGGTTTGTTGAGTAATGGCATAGTCGCGAGTTAGATGAATAGCGCTATGCAGTTGCAGCATTGTGGTGCGTTCTTGATAGTTATGAATCATTGAACTCAATGCTGGAATGCCAATGCTGATTATCAGCGAAAAAACTGTAATAGTTGTAAGTAATTCAATTAATGTGAAACCTGCTGAATTTGCTTGATATAAATCCTTATATTTGTTCATTAGAGTCCCTATTAGTGCTGTTGATTTTTTTGCAGTGTAAGGATTCTTAGAAAGCTATGTTGTTAACCACTGAACAGAATTATTTTTGTATTGCTCGAAAGAGAGGGTTTTAAATGAAAATGTTAATTGCTTATTATTGTGGGTTTTGATTTTGCTAAAAAGAAGTAGGTGTGTTGATAAGTACGATGTGTTGAATGGTAGATTAAAAGTAAAAAATGCTTGATGAGTGATGTGGTATTTTAAATGGCTAATTAATAAAAATTGAGTTTGGAAGCTGTGGATTTTATTCTAAATCAAGTTTTTTTAATCGATAACGAAGTGCGCGAAAAGTAATGCCAAGTTTTTTTGCTGCAGCTGTTTTATTCCAGCGAGTTTCTTCTAAGGCCTGAACAATAGCTTTGCGCTCTAGATCTTCTAAATAGTCTTCCAATGAACTAACCCCTTCAACTGGTAGTGATTTATCTTGTATAGTCAATAGACTATTAGAGTCAATGTCGCTTAATCTTAGATCATCTTTTTTAATTAAATCCTCTTCACAAAGGGTAAATGCTCTTTCGAGAGTATTTTCTAACTCTCTGACATTGCCTGGAAAAGGATAGTTTTTTAATGTAGTTAAGGCTTCATTTGAGAGTTTTGGTGGATCAAGGTCACAGCTGTTGGCAATTTTTTGCAAAAAGTGTTCTGAGAGTAAAGGTATATCTTCAGAACGATCTCTTAATGGAGGAACTTTTAATTCGATAACATTAATCCGATAAAACAAGTCCTGGCGGAAACTCCCTTCATTGACCAGCTGACTCAGGTCTTTATGGGTGGCGCTAAGGATTCGAACATCTACTTTAATTTCGGTTTCGGTGCCTACTGGACGGATGGATTTTTCTTGAATTGCCCTTAGTAGTTTTACTTGCATCGACATTGGTAAATCTGCGACTTCATCTAAAAATAATGTACCATTATCTGCCGCTTGAAATAAACCTGGCTTATCATTTACGGCCCCGGTAAAGCTTCCTTTTTTATGACCAAAAAACTCACTTTCCATTAGCTCTGTGGGGATTGCACCACAATTAACGGGGATAAAAGGCGCATCTACTCGTGGGCCTTCATCATGAATGAGTCTGGCTACTAGCTCTTTGCCGCTGCCTGATTCACCACTGATATAAACAGGGGCTTGGCTTCTGGCTAGTTTTATTACTTGCTTACGTAATTGTTTAATGGCTTTAGATTCTCCTAGCAGTTTGATTTCACTGGTTGTTTTCTTGGTATCGTGATGGGGTTTGTTAAGTTTTAATGCTGAGCTGACCAAATCACGCAGTCGTTGTAAGTCGACTGGTTTCGATACAAAATCAAATGCGCCAGCTTTTAATGCGGTAATGGCTGTATCCATGTTGCCGTAGGCTGTAATCATTGCGACAGGTGTTTTACTGTATTTTTGTTGAATATATTTTACTAGGTCGATGCCGTTACCATCAGGCAGGTTCATATCGGTTAAACAGAGATCAAATGTTTTATGGTTTAAGTGCTGGTATGCCTGGTCGAGGCTGTCAGCAGACTCTGTATCAATTTTCATTCTTCCTAGAGTGATTTCCAGTAGTTCCCTAATATCAGGCTCATCATCAACTATTAATGCCAAGGGATTTGCCATGGGTAATATTACCTTATTCTTACCAAATTAATGCTCTAAATAACTTTGATTTCGTTGCGGATGGGCAAAAGTGATTCTAAAGCAACACCCACCCTGACTCCTTTTGATTAAGTCTAGGCTGGCTTGGTTGGCTTCACATAATTCCCTTGAGATATATAGTCCTAATCCTGTACCTGTGGTTTCAGTTGTATAAAAAGGCTCAAAAACTTGTTCTGCCAGACCATTTTGGATACCTGGCCCTTTATCAATAATATCCACACAAGGTTGTCCTGTATCGGATTTAATATGAGTAATGATTTTTATATAGGCTTCACCACAGGTTAGGTAGCTATAGCGTAGGCCATTTTGGCAAAGGTTGGTGACTATCTGACTTAATTGGTGGGGGTCAAATACCACTTCGATAGGTGTACTGTTGTTTTGAATATCAAATACTGGAGACTGAATATTGGTAAAGTGTTCTTCATTTAAATGTTTTTTTAACCAAGGCTCAAGTAAAAATGTTTCTGGCTGCGTTTGTTTGCGCTTAGCCACTTGTAAAATATTTTCAATAATATTATTCACTCGTTTAGAGTGGTTTTGGATGATCTCAATCAGACGAATATCAGCGGAGGTAATATCCGGTGACTCGTTAAGTAATTGTGCGGCATGACTAATGGCACCTAGAGGGTTTCTGATTTCGTGAGCAATACTGGCAGTAAGGCGGCCCAAAGAGGCTAGTTTAAGCTGTTGGGCTTGCTGGGTAAGCAATGATATATCATCTAAAAATACTAATGTATTAATGTGGCCACTAACGGGAAGTCGAGTGAAGCTTGCTTTTACCTTTGGACTTGCGGAGGTTGCTTGAAACGGTTCAATGTGAGCTCTAGGATTGTTTTGCCATAGTGTGAGTGCTTGTTTGAGTTGTGGTGATGCCTGCTCTAGTGTTTTGGGATAATCTGTACTGTTAAGTAATAATTTGGCGGCTTCATTCATCATTACCAATAATTGATCATGACTGATTACAAGAATGCCTGTACGCATTCGTTGAATGATAACCTGATTGAGTTTTTGTAAGTTAAAAAATTCTGTTCGGCGTTGTTCTGCAAGTGCTTCACTGCGACTTAATCGTTCGGATAAGCTTTGGATAAAAAAAGCAGTAGCAAAATAAATAATACCTAATAAACCACTACTAATATGGGTTTGTAAACCAATAGTTAATTGAGTGCTGCGAAATAAAGTAATTACAACAATACAAAGTGAGGCAATAGCAGCAAGTAACAGGCCTAGCTTACCTCGAATAAGAATATTACCCGCCGCCACAGATACGACAACTAAATTACCAAAAGCCAAGTTTTTTGACGTCTGCAATGAAAGTAGCAAGCTTAATAGCAAAATATCTGTGCAGCAGATACAAAAAGTGACAGGTGAAGACGTCGAGTGATGTATGCTGATGAGAACAATGATATTAATGAATAAGTAAACAACAGCGAATAGCTGTAGTGACTTCAAATTAGTAGGGTTAAACAGTACCGTATTGATGGGGCTGAATGCACTAAGGGTAAGTACCAGCCCTAAAAAGGTGCGATAAAGGTTATATATACGCAACACTCTAAGATTAAGGTTGGCTGGTGGCCCAGTTGAAGTCTTATTGTTCATTTTAATGACGAAAGCAGTTTTTATTCGGTTTGTTTCAGTTTAGCAAACCCCGTTATGGTTAAGAGAAGAAAAGGGTTAGTGAACTCTGTTCTTTAACTAAAATTAATGGGACAATAGGCTTGTTAACAACCAGTTCAATGTGGGGATGGTTATGGCGGCTGTATTACGAATTGTAATGGCGCAAGTGAATGTGCTGGTGGGGGATTTGGAAGGAAACACCCAGCGAATCATTGAAACAGCACAGCAGGCAAAGCAGCAGTTTGCGGCGGATATCGTTGTTTTTCCAGAGCTATGTATCTGTGGGTATCCACCAGAAGACTTATTATTGCGAGACAGTATGCAAGTTCGAGTGCAACAGTCGCTTAATAAGCTGAGCGAAGTTACTGATATTTGCCTGGTATTAGGGGCTCCTGGAGGAGTCAATAGCGAATATAACCAAGCTGTTGTACTAAATGGAGGTCAACAGCTGGCTGTGTATTCAAAGCAATGTCTGCCCAATTATCAGGTATTTGATGAGCGGCGTTACTTTGTGCCTGGCCAGGAGGCTGGTGTATTTGAATACAAGGGAGTCAAGATTGGCTTGACGGTTTGTGAGGACATCTGGTTTTCAGAGCCGGTTATGCAGGCAAAAGCGGCAGGAGCTGAGCTGATATTAAGCCTTAATGCATCACCCTTTCACCGTGGTAAAGAGGTAGAGCGTAGAGAAGTTGCTAAGCAGCGCTGTTTAGAGGCACAGCTGCCAATGGTTTATGTTAACCAAATAGGTGGGCAGGATGAGCTGGTATTTGATGGTGGCTCTTTTGCCATGGATAAGGATGGAGAAGTGGCAGTGCAGGCTGAGTTTTACCAGGAAGGACTGTACTTAGCCGAATATAATATTGCTGACCAACACTTTGTAAAGCAAACCAACCAGCCTGAAATCCCTGAATTACTTCCCAGTATTTATCAAGCGCTGGTGCTAGGTGTTCGAGATTATGTCAATAAAAATGGCTTTAAAGGCGTGGTATTGGGTTTGTCTGGGGGAATCGACTCTGCATTGACTTTGGCAGTAGCTGTGGATGCTTTGGGCAAAGACCGGGTTGAAGCGGTAATGATGCCGTTTCGCTATACCTCGCAAATGAGCTTGGAAGATGCTGAGCAAGAAGCAAATACGCTAGGGGTACGCTATTCTGTGCTGCCAATAGAGCCAATGTTTAATGCTTTTATGGAAACATTGGCTGAAGAGTTTACTGGTACCAAAACAGATACGACAGAAGAAAACTTACAAGCCCGTTGCCGTGGTGTGTTACTCATGGCTATTTCTAACAAGAAAGGCTATTTGGTATTAACTACGGGTAACAAAAGTGAAATGGCTGTGGGATATGCCACTTTATATGGTGATATGGCGGGGGGCTTTGATGTCCTGAAAGATGTGCCAAAGTCTATCGTTTATCAACTGTCGCGCTATCGTAACCAGCATGGCGTTGTTATTCCTGAACGAGTGATTGAGAGACCACCTTCTGCTGAATTAGCACCGGATCAAGTCGACCAGGACTCACTGCCTCCTTATGACATACTGGATGAAATTCTGGCGCTTTACATAGAACAGGATAAAAGTGCTGAGGCTATTATTGAAGCAGGTTTTAATCGTGACGATGTGTATCGAGTTTTACGGTTAGTGGATATTAATGAATATAAGCGACGTCAGGCTGCTATTGGGGTGAGGGTTACCGCTAGAGGGTTTGGTCGTGACCGACGCTATCCAGTGGTCAATGGCTGGAAGCTGGGTATTTAACTAGCAGCTCTTTGAAATAAAAAAAAGGGAAGTATTACTTCCCTTTTTTGTAAGTTGTTGGCTAACCTGTTTAGGTTAAATCTACTCAGTAGCTTCGGGCTCTTCTGAATGCTCAGAGCCATCATCTCCCACCACGCCAAAAGTCATTATATTTAACCAGGAACGGTCACCACTGGTTTGTTCATCTTCAGTTTTTTCCTGCTCTTTCTCTTCAGCAGGCTCTACTGCCTGTTGACGGCTTGGCGGAATGCTTTCTTCTGGGTCGTCTAATAAGCCAAAGCTGACAATATTCCAAACTGATGGGTCAACATCATAGTAAACCTTGTACTGAACAAAGTTGCCCTGACTATCCAGTGCTGGGTGTTTAGGGTAGTTGGTTCGCAGGACCTTTAAGGCATTGTTAGACGCTTTGGTTAGCCCTAAATGCTGGTTGGCTTCAACTAATATTGCTAGTGCATCAGGAATAGCGGGGGTTTCCTGCATGTTTTCAACCACGAAACGAGCTCGGTTAGCAGCCGCTACATACGCTTTTCGTTTCATATAGTAGTTAGCCACATGAATTTCATAGCGTGACAATTGGTTACGTAGGTGAATCATCCGCTTTTGGGCATCAGGTGCATAGCGACTATTTGGGAAACGCTTAAGCAGTTCAGAAAACTCATTGAACGAATCTCTTGCCTGACCGGGGTCACGCTTACTCATATCAATTTCAACAAAGCGCTCGATAAAGCCTACATCAGCAGTATAGGAAGCCAGCCCCTTCATATAATAGGCGTAGTCAACATTCTCATGCTGGGGGTGCAAGCGAATAAAGCGTTCTGCTGAAGCTTTTGCCGCTTCTTGCTCCTGGTTTTTGTAGTAGGCAAAAATAAGGTCAAGCTGGGCTTGCTCAGCATAAGAGCCAAAGGGGAAGCGAGACTCTAAGGCGCGGAGTTTATCAATTGCATTGCTATAGTTGCTGGTATCGAGTGCAAGCTGAGCCTGTTGATAAAGCTCGGCTTCAGTTAACTCTTCAGGGATATCTTGCTTGCTATCGGAAGCACAGGCACTGAGCAATAACGCCAGGCTTAGCAATAATGAATACTTGATCATGCGCACCATTAATAGAGTTCCTTAGCTGTGGCTTAAATACCCTTCACATTGGGTATAATGTAATCACCAATAAATAAAATGGCGTTTATTTAAATACTAATGGGGTAAGCTTCCCATAAGCTGCCATTGGTTGACGATAGCTGTCAAATAAGGCTTTTGTACTGCAATTTGAAACACTTTCATTAAACACTGCTGTTTTTTAGTAGTGCTCTTTGCTAACACATTCTACAAGGTGCTTATGAATGGCATAACGGCTGATAGTTGATGTTCTAGTTTGCCTGAAGCTTAACTGTGGTAAACTTTCAGGTGCTTATATCATGACTATCATTCACTTATTAACATTAACCGTTTTAACATTTACCATTCACACCGGTTGTAAAAACGTGAAGCGGCTTCAAAATAATCGCTGTATTTAACCACAGCTAGTGAAGTAAACCAAAGTAAACCCCTGTAGTTGACAATATTTTGCGAAAATCATCCCATGGCTGAACATATTGTACTGGAATCTGTTGTACCTTTTGAGCAGGGTGGTAGCCGATTAGACCAAATTGCGGCCCACTGCTTTCCTGATTTTTCCAGAGCTAAGCTGCAAGCTTGGATTAAGCAAGGGGAGTTAACTGTTGATAATGAAACTCGCAAACCAAAAGATAAACTCTACGGTGGTGAACTGTTGCGTTTGAATGCTCAGGTCGAAAATGATGAAACCCATCAGCCGGAAGAAATCAGCCTCAATATTGTTTATGAAGATGACGATATTGTGGTGCTTAATAAGCCTGAAGGTTTGGTAGTGCATCCTGCAGCTGGTCATCATAGTGGTACATTATTAAATGCCTTATTGCATCATTGTCCTGATTTAGCCAGTGTACCTCGTGCAGGAATAGTCCATCGGCTGGATAAAGACACTACGGGCATTATGGTGGTGGCAAAAAATTTAGCCGCACATACCAGTTTAGTGGCTCAGTTGCAGGATAGAGTGATATCCCGTGAATATGAGGCAATCGCTTGCGGGGTAATGACGGCGGGAGGCACAGTAGATAAGCCACTAGGCCGTCATCCAACTCAACGAACCAAAATGGCAGTGATTGATTCTGGCAAAGAAGCGGTTACTCATTATCGGGTATTGCATCGGTTTCGTGCCCATACCCATGTACGAGTAAAACTGGAAACAGGGCGCACCCATCAAATCAGAGTGCATATGAGTCATATTCACTACCCACTGGTTGGCGACCAAGTTTACGGCGGGCGCCTGAAACTGCCAAAAGGTGCAAGCAGTGAGTTTATTAACACACTACAGCAATTTAAACGACAGGCGCTGCATGCTCGGCAACTGGGTTTATATCACCCAACAACTGATGAATATATGGAGTGGGAAATTCCCTTACCTGATGATTTTGAGCAACTACTACAAATGCTGTCTGATGATCTGCATCAGTGTTATGAGTAGTTAAACTGTGCAATGAATAATTGAATAGAGCTATGAGTCGCTAGTGGTGGAAAATATTACCCCTCAATTGTTAATACCTGATTGGCCTGCCCCTGCTGCTGTGCGCTCACTTGTGACTACCAGGCAGTGTGGTGCAAGCCAAGCACCTTACGATCATTTTAATCTTGCATTACATGTTGGCGATGATGCTGAGCAAGTTAAAGCTAATCGGCAGTGGTTGAAAGATCAGTTTTCCCTTCAGCACATTCAATGGCTTGATCAAGTGCATGGTACGGATGTCATTGCAGCACAATATACAGCTGCTGAGGTAGAATCAGTAGAGGAAGCGGTAGACGAAATAGTGCCAAAAGCTGATGCTGCTGTTACGAGTCAGCCCCAACTGGCTTGTGCAGTGATGACGGCAGACTGCTTACCCGTCCTATTTTGTTCCAAGCAGGGAGATTGGGTCGGTGCAGCCCATGCGGGTTGGCGAGGGTTGGCTGCGGGTATATTACAGCAATTGGTTTGTGATTATACGGGAGAAAAACAAAACTTAATGGCCTGGCTTGGCCCTGCCATTGGTCCTCAGCATTTTGAGGTAGGGCCAGAAGTGAAGCAGGCCTTTCAGTACTTAGGTGTCGATGCCAAAACAGCATTTCAGCTAAGCAATAGGCCAGGTCATTATTATGCTGACCTTTATTTGTTAGCAAAGTTGCAGTTGAATCAGCTAGGGATTGACCAAGTTTACGGTGGTGGCTTTTGCACCTATAGTGACCACCAACGTTTTTATTCTTATCGGCGCTCCCCGCAAACGGGCCGAATGGCATCTTTGATTTGGCGAGAAGCGCCGTAAATCTATTCAACTGCTTTAAGTCAACAGGCAGTCCTTGAAAACTTTTTAATAAGCTCCATATAAACTAGTAAGTAAGCATCCTGGTAGGCTCAGGAGCAAAAGCGCGCAAATCTCACCGGTGAAACTTTCCTTTGACTAACTGCTGCTATTTTTAAACAACAGTTATGGCCTACTTATGTAAAAAATTTATAGGTGGAAACAGCAAATGAGAGTTGATCGACTGACCAGTAAACTACAAATGGCATTGGCTGATGCCCAGTCAATAGCTGTGGGGCGTGATCACAATTACCTTGAGCCAGTGCATTTAATGATGGCCCTGTTAGAGCAAAAAGGTGGCTCTATCAGACCTTTATTGATGCAGGTGGGTTTCGATGTTAATCAGTTAAAGCAAGGTTTTGAAAAGGCATTAGATAATCTTCCTGTTGTATCAAGCGGTGATGGCGATGTTCAAATGTCACCCCAGCTTGGGCGGCTATTAAACCTGGCAGATAAATTATCGCAAAGGGCGGGTGACCAGTTTATTTCCAGTGAAACTATTTTGTTAGCTGCAATGGAAGACAAAGGCCAAGTAGGAGAGCTGCTAAAGACCCAGGGAGTTAGTCAGCAAGCGCTTGAAACAGCAGTTAAAAACTTGCGTGGTGGCCAAGCAGTAAATGATCCTAATGCAGAAGAACACCGTCAGGCACTGGATCGCTACACCATTGATTTAACGGTTAAGGCAGAAAAAGGTCAGCTGGATCCAGTGATTGGTCGAGATGATGAAATACGCCGGACTATACAAGTATTGCAGCGTCGCACCAAAAACAACCCCGTTCTGATTGGAGAGCCTGGGGTGGGTAAGACTGCAATTGTAGAAGGTTTAGCCCAGCGTATTATTAATGGTGAAGTACCCGATGGTTTAAAAGACAAGCGTATTTTAGCGTTAGATATGGGAGCACTGATTGCCGGCGCAAAATTTCGTGGTGACTTTGAAGAGCGGTTAAAAGCCGTTTTAAACGAGCTGGCGAAACAAGAAGGACGAATCATTTTATTTATTGATGAGCTGCATACCATGGTAGGTGCAGGTAAAGCTGAAGGTGCAATGGATGCCGGTAATATGCTAAAGCCTGCTCTGGCTAGAGGTGAATTGCACTGCGTCGGTGCAACGACTTTAGATGAGTACCGACAATATGTAGAAAAAGATGCAGCACTGGAGCGTCGCTTTCAAAAAGTCATGGTTAATGAGCCCAATGAAGAAGACACTATTGCTATTTTGCGTGGTTTAAAAGAGCGCTACGAAGTACATCATGGGGTGGATATTACTGACTCTGCCATTATAGCGGCTGCTAAGCTCTCTCACCGATATATTACTGATCGACAACTGCCGGATAAAGCTATTGACTTAATTGATGAAGCGGCCAGTCGGATCCGGATGGAAATGGATTCTAAACCAGAAAGTATGGATCGGTTGGAGCGGCGTTTAATTCAGTTAAAAATTGAGCGTGAGGCACTGAAAAAAGAAGATGATGAGGCATCCAAAAAGCGTTTAACGAAACTTCAGGATGATATCAGTAAACTGGAAAAAGAGTACTCTGATTTAGAAGAGGTCTGGAAGTCTGAAAAAGCATCATTACACGGTTCGCAAAAAATTAAGGAGGAGTTAGAGCGGGTGCGTACCGAACTGGATGCGGCCCGTCGGAGTGGTGATTTAGCCAGAATGTCTGAATTGCAGTATGGTCGAATTCCAGAGCTGGAAAAGCAGCTAGATTTGGCAAGTCAGGCCGAAATGAGCGATATGCGCTTGCTGCGAAATCGTGTGTCAGAGGAAGAAATTGCTGAAGTGGTGTCGAAGTGGACTGGTATACCTGTTGCCAAAATGTTGGAAGGTGAGCGAGAGAAACTGCTTCGAATGGAGGATGCCCTACATAAAAGAGTCATTGGTCAGGATGAGGCAGTGCTTGCCGTATCGAACGCAGTGCGTCGATCTCGGGCTGGGTTAGCTGACCCTAATCGCCCCAATGGTTCATTTATGTTTTTAGGGCCAACTGGGGTTGGTAAAACAGAGTTATGTAAGGCACTTGCTGAGTTTTTGTTTGACACTGAAGAAGCGATCATTCGTATTGATATGTCTGAGTTTATGGAGAAACATTCAGTCGCTCGGCTAGTAGGTGCACCTCCAGGGTATGTTGGCTATGAAGAAGGAGGTTATCTGACCGAGGTGGTGCGTCGTCGCCCTTATTCAGTAGTGTTATTGGATGAAGTGGAAAAGGCTCATCCGGATGTATTTAATATTTTGTTGCAAGTGTTGGAAGATGGGCGTTTAACCGATGGCCAGGGGCGTACGGTTGATTTTAAAAATACCGTAGTGGTCATGACATCTAACCTGGGTTCAGACTTAATTCAAAAGCAAACTCATGACTTTGAAACACTAAAAGCAACCTTAATGGATGTTGTGGGAGATCATTTTAGGCCAGAGTTTGTTAACCGAGTTGATGAGCTAGTGGTTTTTCATGGTTTATCGGTAGGACAAATTAAAGGTATTGCTGAAATACAATTGAGTCGCTTACGGCAGCGACTACAGGAAAAAGATTTAAATCTACAGCTGGCAGACAGTGTGATTGATAAGTTAGTGAATGTAGGTTTTGATCCTGTTTATGGTGCTCGACCACTAAAAAGAGCGATTCAGCGCTGGCTGGAAAACCCATTAGCACAAGAAATATTAGCTGGTAAGTATAGTCCTGGTGAAACTATAGAGGTGAACTTGGTGGATGACCAAATAAGTTTTGGCTAATAGAGGCTATTACAGGATTCAGCGCTAGTACTTGACAACTAACGGCGTAACTGCTGTAAAGTGGGAGTCTAAATTGCAGTCAATAGTGCATTCTGTATGTTTGAGTGTTTAGTAGCCAATAACTTACTGAGCGCTTCTAGTTTATAGAGTGCTCAATGAAGTGTAACGTTGTAAGCAGCGAATGCTTCAGACTGCGGGTTAGCTTTACTTTGTAAAGTAGTGTTAAAAGTTCTGCACATGAGATGTAATTATATGAGTTGACGGCACACCTGTTTACCCTATAATTCATGTGCTTAATTAATATCGGATCGATCTATGTCTAATCAACAAACTGGCACAGTTAAGTGGTTTAATGAATCTAAAGGCTTCGGGTTTCTTGAGCAGGAGTCTGGTCCAGATGTATTCGTTCACTATAGTGCTATTCAAGGTACTGGGTTCAAAGTGTTAACTGAAGGTCAGCAAGTACAGTTTACTGTTACTCAAGGACCTAAAGGATTACAAGCTGAGAATGTAGTTCCTCTATAAGTAATAATTGTTGCTTATATTATCTTGTGGGTGGTGTGTTGCACTGCCCCTATCTTTTAAATCCCTCCTTAAAAACCACTTCTTTTGCTTTTATGAGTTATTAATAATCAAATGGCTGGTTCTATGACACTATATAGCCACTGCATACTATTTCATCAAGTTATTAAATAATCAATTCTGGTTATTATTTAATTATATTTTAGGTTTCAACACTAGGAGTAGTGCGGTTTAGTTTTATTGTTACGAACACAGTTTTGGTGTTGGAAAAACTTAGCAAATAACCACCTAGTAATAAAACAATTCCGAAACAGAAGAGCATACCTGCTAGGCCGATTTTTTGGATAATATCATGAGTAAAAAAAGGGCAGTAACATTGGCCAAAGAGGATCTCAGGAGTAAAGTTAACCCATAGATCTGACTCAATAAAGTGTAATAGTTGTAGTAGTACTACGAAAATTGTAGCCACTAATGCAAAAGTGCCTGCTGTAGACAGAAGTAGCGCAATGAATTGGATGAATAAATTGAAAAGTTTAGAGATTGCTGAAATAAAGTTGTAAGGTGAGGAAGTATTAGGTTGGTTCATACTCAGCCCTTATGATGTCAGTAGTAATTCACGACTGCTTCTAAAAGTTTAGTGGGATAGAGTAAATGTGTTTTTGAATTTATGAATAATAATTTGCTGCCCAACAAAT
Source organism: Spartinivicinus marinus (assembly GCF_026309355.1). NCBI lineage: Bacteria > Pseudomonadati > Pseudomonadota > Gammaproteobacteria > Oceanospirillales > Zooshikellaceae > Spartinivicinus > Spartinivicinus marinus. The sequence continues at coordinate 1,067,172 of NZ_JAPJZK010000001.1, read as the reverse complement.
AAAAAATATAAAGAAGAGATTAATTAAAATATTATTAAAGATGCCCTTAAGGTTTGGGGCTGTTGATTTTGCTAAATCAATATTAAATAAACGATTAAAACATAGTTGTCATTAGTTGCTGCTAGCTAAAGGAAGAGCTAAACCTAGGCAAATGAGTTTTAGTGGCAGAGATTGGGGTTAAACAATAAGGAAAGATTAAGGAGGTTTTGCTAGTTTGATCGGTCAATAAGCTTATAAAATAGATGTGGTACCAGCGGGCGGACTCGAACCGCCACGCTATTGCTAGCAATGGATTTTGAATCCATCGTGTCTACCAATTTCACCACGCTGGCACAATTGCAGCGAAGTATAACAAAGGTTTATGTAAGGTCAACTGTTAATTTCCAATCAGTCATTAAACGCCTTTCCTTTGCTTTTCACTGAGGAAGCCCGCTATTTTCAGAGGAGAATAGCTTTTTCTGATTGGTCCAGCGCCACTTTTTCGGTAAGCTAGCGTGTTTTTATAGCTGTTGTACTGAGACATGCAAGTTAAAGATTTTAGCTTTGAGCTACCTGAAGAGTTAATCGCCCAGTATCCCTTAGCGTCGCGCTCAGCAAGCCGACTACTGTGCTTGAATGGTAAAACTGGCGATATTACTCATCAACAATTCAGCCAGTTAGTGGACTTTTTAGAGACAGGAGATTTACTGGTGTTTAACAATACCAGGGTGATTCCTGCTCGAGTATTTGGACAGAAGGCAACTGGTGGCAAGCTTGAGATATTAATTGAGCGGGTTGAATCTGATAATCAAGTGTTAGCTCATATTAAGGCAAGCAAGCCTCCTAAACCTGGTAGCAAGCTCAAACTGGCCAATGGCATTTGGGTAACCATGCTGGAGCGTGTAGAGAGTCTATTTCGGCTGCAGTTTTCTGAAGAACACTCAGTGTTAGATGTACTGGATGAAATTGGCCATATGCCACTTCCACCGTATATGAAGCGAGAGGATGAGCTGGCTGATCGTGAGCGTTATCAAACGGTATACGGCAGTAAGCCTGGTGCAGTTGCAGCACCAACAGCAGGCTTACACTTTGATGAGGCTCTGTTCTCACTGCTTGAAAAAAAGGGTGTTAATAAAGCATTTGTGACTCTTCATGTGGGCGCAGGAACTTTTCAGCCAGTGAGGGTAGACAATATTTTAGATCACAAAATGCATGCAGAACTAATTGATGTATCTGCTGAAGTGTGTCAGCTAGTTAGGCAAACCAAGGCAGCTGGTAAACGAGTGATTGCGGTAGGCACAACTAGTGTTCGTTGTTTGGAAACGGCGAGCAAGATGGGTGAAATTGAACCTTATCAAGGAGAAACCGATATCTTCATTTACCCTGGTTATCAATTTAAAGCGGTTGATGCTTTGGTAACTAACTTCCACTTGCCAGAGTCCACGTTATTGATGTTGGTATCAGCATTTGCTGGTATGGAAGCAACAAAGAAAGCTTATCAGGAAGCCGTTGAGCAGAGGTATCGCTTTTTTAGCTATGGCGATGCCATGTTTATCAGCCAGAAACAGAATTAATAGACTTTTTGTAAAATAGTATTGAGTACTTTATGGCTCGTGAATGTTTTTTAAAATTTGAGCAAATAACCACTGACGGCTTTGCTCGTCGATCCAGATTACATTTCCCCAGAGGTATTGTTGAAACGCCAGCATTTATGCCAGTGGGTACTTATGGCACGGTTAAAGGTATGTTGCCCCGAGATATCGAAGGTATCGGTGCGCACATTATTTTAGGCAATACTTTTCACCTAATGTTAAGGCCTGGCACTGACATTATCTCAGCTCATGGCGATCTCCATGATTTTACTGGCTGGGAAAAACCAATTCTGACAGACTCTGGTGGGTTTCAGGTCTTTAGCTTGGGTGAAATGCGAAAAATTACTGAAGATGGTGTGACTTTTCGCTCCCCTGTTGATGGCTCCAAAGTATTTATTAGTCCTGAGCGCTCTATGGAAGTGCAGCGAGCACTTGGTTCAGATATTGTGATGATATTTGATGAGTGTACACCTTATCCTGCCTCACATGATCAAGCCAAACGCTCAATGGAATTATCGCTGCGCTGGGCGGAGCGAAGCAAACAGGCGCATGGGGATAACCCTTCCGCTTTGTTTGGCATTATTCAGGGAGGCATGTACCAAGACCTTCGAGAACAGTCATTACAAGCGCTAAATGGTATTGGTTTTGATGGTTATGCCATTGGTGGGCTTTCTGTTGGTGAGCCGAAACATGAAATGATGCAGGTCTTATCGGGTGTTACCCACTTGATGCCTGAGAATAAGCCCCGATATTTGATGGGAGTGGGAACCCCCGAAGATATTGTTGAAGCAGTCAGGCGAGGGGTGGATATGTTTGACTGTGTTATGCCAACACGAAATGCCCGTAATGGCCATTTATTTACTTCCACGGGAGTGGTAAAAATTCGCAACGCTGTCAATAAAACGGATACTGGGCCACTGGATGCTGAATGTGATTGTTACACTTGCAATAACTTTAGTCGTGCTTATTTGCATCACTTGGATAAATGTAAGGAAATTTTAGGTTCTCAGCTGAATACGATTCATAATTTGCGCTATTACCAGCAACTAATGGCAGGGCTGCGAGAAGCTATTGGAAATCATCAATTGACAGAGTTTGTTACAGCGTTTTATCAAAAACGTAGTGAGGCGGTGCCTGCACTGGGTTAGTGAATACCAATACTGATTTATATTAACGACGGAGTAATACAACCATGAGTTTTTTTATTAATGAAGCTTTTGCTGCCCCCGCTGCTGCAGCGCAAGGTGGTGGAATGATTCAAATTGGTATGCTGGTGCTAATGGTGGCAGTATTTTATTTCCTGCTAATTCGCCCACAAAAAAAGCGTATGAAAGAGCACCAGCAGCTGGTTGAAAACCTGAATAAAGGCGATGAGGTAGTGACTAACGGAGGGATTGTTGGCAAGGTCACAAAGGTATCTGAACAATTTGTCACATTACAGGTTTCTAACAATGTGGAGTTGAATTTTCAGAAGCAGGCCATATCTGCTGTATTACCGAAAGGTACTATCAAAGCAATCTAATTATTCAGGCGAAGTATCCTAATCATCATTCAAGGCTTGGCTAAGTAGCGCTTTTTTAGCAGCCTTTATTAGATTAACCCGCCAACTACCGACCCGTCAGGCAGGCTTAGGCTTGCCGGGTTCTGTTGAACAAGAAGGAATATAGGGCAGAACCATGCTCAATAAGTATCCAATTTGGAAGTATTTCCTCGTTATTTTTATTGTCTCGATAGGGGTGATTTATGCATTACCCAACTTATATCAAGATGATCCAGCCATTCAAATCTCCCATCACCGCTCAGCAACTGCTGTTTCTGAGTCGACGCTGCAACAAGCTCAAAAGCGTTTGGAAAAGCAAGGTATTGGGATAAAAGGATTTGAAGTAACTAATAAAGGGGCGGGTTTGCTCCGGTTGAATAGCTTTGAAGACCAATTAAAAGCTAAGTCAATGGTAAAAGACTGGTTGGGTGATGACTATATAGTGGCACTTAACCTGGCTGCGACTACGCCTGACTGGCTTCGCTCAATGGGTGCTGGGCCAATGAAGTTAGGTTTGGACTTAAGTGGTGGGGTTCACTTCTTATTGGAAGTGGATATGGGTAAAGCCATTGCTACTCGCTTAAAAGGCATTCATAACGAAATTCGCTCTGAGCTGAGTAAGCAGGATCTGCGCTACAAAGTAGGTAGTAGCTCTACCAGTGCTCGCTGGGTGTTAAATTTCAAAAATGAAGCTAAGCGTGATAAAGCCATGCAGGTGGTTCGCGGTAAATACTCTGACTTGAATATTAATGCAGGCGAAGATAGCGCTATCTACTGGCTTAGCTATCAGTTTTCTGAGTTAAAAGTAAAAGATATCGAAGACTATGCGATTAAGCAGAACCTGACTTCACTTAGAAACCGGGTCAATGAGCTGGGAGTTTCTGAGCCACTGGTCCAGCGGCAGGGGCGTAATCGTATAGTGGTGGAGTTGCCGGGTGTTCAGGATACAGCAGAAGCTAAAAAGATTATTGGTAAAACGGCTAACCTGGAATTTCGCTTAGCAGCACAGCTTGACGCTAAAGCAGGGCAATATGAAACCCTTAATCGTAAAGAAGGTGGTCAGGCCAAGCTAGAAAAGAAAATAATAGTGACGGGTGATCAAGTGGCAGATGCTCGTGCTAGTTTTGATGAAAATGGCCGCCCTCAGGTAAATATTACCTTAAGCGGTGGTGGTGGTCAGCTTATGAATAAAGCTACACGTACCAATGTTGGCCGCCAGATGGCAGTGATCTTTATTGAAGAGCGTCCTTATACAAAAGAGGTTGAAAAGGTTGTTGACGGTAAGGCGACGGTTGTTAAAGAAACCCGCTTTAAAGAAGAGCGCAAAATTATTAGCCTGGCGACTATTCAGTCTGCATTAGGCACTCAGTTTAGGATTACTGGATTAGATTCAGTTGGCGAATCAAAAGAGCTAGCGCTGCTATTAAGAGCAGGTGCTTTTGCTGCTCCTATGTATTTTGTTGAAGAGCGTACGGTTGGTCCAAGCCTGGGTAAAGAAAACATCGAGTTAGGCTTTAAATCAGTAGTAGTCGGTTTTGTCCTGGTGCTGCTTTTCATGCTGGTTTATTACAAGGTGTTTGGCTTGTTTGCTAATGTGGCTCTGGGGCTTAACTTAGTTTTGCTGATAGCCTTTATGTCTATATTATCAGCCACCTTAACTTTACCTGGTATTGCGGGGATAGTGTTGACTGTAGGGATGGCAGTAGATGCCAATGTGCTTATTTTCTCTAGAATTAAAGAAGAAATGAAGCGAGGACTACCCCTTCAGCATGCTATTCATGAAGGTTACGACCGAGCGTTTGTGACCATCCTTGATGCCAATATAACTACCTTATTAGTCGCCATTATTCTTTATGGTGTAGGCACTGGTCCAGTAAGAGGTTTTGCTGTCACATTGTCCATTGGTATTGTGACTTCAATATTTACTGCCATCGTTGTGACTCGTGCATTGGTCAATATGACCCACGGTGGTCGCCAGTTGAAAAAATTGTGGATTTAGTTCCTAACTTAGCAGATTTAAAGGCAAAAGGATGAATGACAACGAAAAAGTGTTAAATTTTATGGGGGCGCGGGTGATAGCTGCCGCGCTCTCTATAGCGCTCGTGTTGGGTTCGATTATTTCTCTGTTTTCTAACCAGTTGCAGTTCGGGTTGGATTTTACAGGAGGGACTCTGATTGAGCTTGGTTATGATAAAACGGCTAATTTAGAGAATATTCGTAAAGAATTACAGGCTGCTGGCTACCCTGATGCGGTTGTTCAGGACTTTGGCTCTGACAAAGATGTGCTGGTACGGATTGCTGGTGATAAGCCTTCACTAGGCAATGATGTGGCTGCAATTTTGAAGTCATCCTATGAGGGGGAAATTGAGCTAAGGCGCTCTGAGTTTGTTGGCCCTCAAGTAGGTGAAGAGCTGCGAGAAGATGGTGGTCTGGGTATGCTACTTGCGCTGGGTGTGGTGATGCTATATATAGCAGCTCGCTTCCAGTTTAAGTTTGCCTTGGGTGCTGTATTAGCACTGGCCCATGATGTAATCATTACGCTTGGTGTTTTTTCTGTCTTTAATTTAAGTTTTGATCTGACCGTGTTGGCTGCATTGCTAGCGGTTATTGGTTACTCATTAAACGACACGATTGTTGTGGCTGACCGAATTCGTGAAAACTTTAGAAAACTAAGAAAAGCAACGCCAATTGAAGTAATCAATTCATCGCTCACTCAAACGTTAGGTCGAACCTTGGTTACGTCGCTGACTACCTTGTTAGTGTTAGTAGCTCTGTTTATTTATGGTGGAGAACTTATCCATAACTTTGCGTTAGCGTTAATGATTGGTGTTGGTGTAGGTACTTACTCTTCTATTTATGTGGCAGCTAATATTTTGTTGGTGATGAAAATCAGTCGTGATGACTTAATGCCTCCAGAAGTAGAGCAAGAAGCGGTTGACGAGCTTCCCTAAAATCAATTCTTGAATGATTTTTAAAGAAAAAAGGTGGCTAGGTTGGCCACCTTTTTTTGGAGTGTTAATAACGATATGGTTATTTAGAGCCTTTGGAAAAGTGAGGCTGGATTTGTTGTAGCACAGATTTAAAACACTTTGGGTTGCCGCCTACGATTTGCCCATTATCCATAAACTCATGACCTCCTTTAAAGTCGCCAACCAATCCACCTGCTTCCTGAATAAGTAGTACACCTGCAGCGATATCCCACTGGTTTAATCCGAACTCCCAGTAAGCGTCGTAACGACCAGCCGCAACATAAGCTAAATCCAGGGCTGCGGAACCTGCTCGGCGTATACCAGCAGTTTGCTCGACTAGAGACTTAAATATGCCAAGGTAATCATCAATTTTATCCATTTGATCGGGGCGGAAAGGGAAGCCTGTTGCAAGCAATGACTCATTTAGCGGTTTGTTTTTACTGACCCGAATGCGCTTACCATTTAATTGAGCACCTCGGCCACGGCTTGCTGAAAATTCTTCTTTACGGATAGGGTCTAAAACAATGGCGTGCTCAATACGCCCTTTATACTGGCAGGCAATTGAAACTGCAAAGTGAGGAATGCCATGAATAAAGTTGGTGGTGCCATCTAATGGATCAATAATCCACAGGTAGTCCTGTCCTTCACCATGGCCTGGGTGATGGCCTGTTTCTTCTCCATAGAAACCATGATTAGGGTAAGCTTTTTTTAACGTACGCAGAATTACTTTCTCTGCTGCCTGGTCAACTTCAGTAACAAAATCGCGGTCGCCTTTTTTGTTAACAGTGAGTACATCTAACTGCTCAACAGCACGCTCTATCACGTCACCGGCATTACGAGCAGCCCTCAAGGCTATATTAAGCATTGGTTGCATAGGAAAATCACTTTGGCATGTAAAAGAACAAAAATTAATTATATCAAATAATAAATCATGGCTGTTAACTTTAGTGTGTTGGTATTTATACATAGCTGATTTATCTGCATGTGTTTACAGTCAGTTACCTTATGAATCCGAACTCTGTTAAAATCTGCAACTTGATTTTATTGAAGACAGTTGGGTGGTACGGCTTGTGTTGGACAATATTAGAGTGGTGTTAGTGAACACCTCTCACCCTGGTAATATTGGTGCAGTTGCCAGGGCGATGAAAACCATGGGGCTTAGTGACTTACGGTTAGTTGAGCCTGATCAGTTTCCCCACCCTTATGCGACTAGTCGCTCTGCTGGAGCAGAAGACTTGCTAAATCAGGCGTGTGTGGTGAGCACTCTTCAAGAGGCTGTAGCTGATTGCCAGCTAGTGATTGGTACCAGTGCTCGTGAGCGTAAGATCCCCTGGCCGCTGATAAACCCAAGAGAATGTGCGGAGCTAGCAGGGCAGGCAAGTCGTAGCAATAAAAAAGTGGCTGTTGTTTTTGGTAGAGAGGATCGTGGCTTAACCAATGATGAGCTAGCTCTGTGTAATTACCATGTTAATATTCCTGCCTGTGAAGGTTATAGCTCTCTAAACCTCGGTGCAGCAGTTCAGGTTATTGCTTACGAGCTGCGAATGAGTCACCTGGAGCAACAGCAGCCAGAAAAGCTATCAAGCTCTGTTAGTCAGGACTGTGCTTTTCCTGATGCGTCACATGAAGAAGTAGAAAGGTTTTTAGCTCACTTTGAGGAGCTGCTGACTCAAATTGAATTTCTTGACCCCTCTAATCCGGGTGTGGTGATGACAAGGTTTCGTCGCTTATTTCAACGTGCCATGTTGGATAGTAAAGAAGTAAATATGTTACGTGGTGTACTGTCTGATACTCAGCGGATAATCAAACAACTTAGCAAGACTCAACCCACAGGTTAACTCCCCATGTTTGAGCGCCTTCGAGAAGATATAGCTAGTGTTTTTGATCGTGATCCTGCGGCTCGTAATACCCTTGAGGTATTAACCAGTTATCCAGGGGTACATGCTTTATTATTTCATCGCTTGAGCCACATACTTTGGACTAAAGGGCTTAAATGGTTAGCTCGGTTTATTTCATCTATTGCCAGGCTACTAACCGGTATTGAAATTCATCCGGGTGCAAAAATTGGGCGACGATTTTTTATTGATCATGGTATGGGAGTAGTTATTGGTGAAACCACGGAAATTGGTGATGATGTGACACTCTATCAAGGAGTTACTCTGGGAGGAACTAGCTGGAATAAAGGAAAGCGTCACCCCACTTTAGAAAATGGGGTTGTAGTTGGTGCGGGTGCAAAAGTTCTAGGCCCATTTACCGTAGGAGAAAATGCCAAGGTGGGCTCAAATGCGGTAGTGACCAAACCAGTCCCTGCTGGTGCTACTGTGGTCGGTATTCCTGGTCGTATCATTCAAAAATCGTCTGCCAATGGAGTTGACCCTCGACATCAGGCAATGGCTGAAAAAATAGGCTTTGACGCTTATGGTGTGACGCAGAATATGCCCGATCCTGTGGCTAAGGCAGTCACAAGCTTGTTAGGACACCTACATGCAGTGGATACCAAAATTGATGTTATGTGCAAAGGGTTGAAAGACTTGGGTATTAATTACTGTGATAAAGCCTTGCCTGAACTAAACGATGAAGACTTTGCTTCGGTGAAAGAGAATGGTAGTGCAAGCTCTGTGACTACAGAGGATTCAAATGAAAAACCAGTCGAGACTGTTGTAGTCGCACAAAACTCTTCATTAGAGTCAAGTGAGTCTGATAAAGAAAAAGACAATATTATATAGCCTGTCTATTTAGCTATAAATGCTTTATATATAGCCAGTTTAAGTAATATGCATAGTACTTTTAGTGTAGTGGCTAGTGGCACTTTCACGCTATGGTTCCTGGTCTGGCTGTCACCCATTAAAACTACTGACCTGCTTGTTCTATTAGGTAAGTTTTTTAGAGTTAAAAATACTTGACTAAAATACTAGGATAAATACTTGATCAATTTGGTTGGTTTTAGCATAATCTTTAACTAGAGTTTGCTAATAACTTTTTGAAGTTTAACTGAAGAAAAGTTTTAAAATTCTTAAAGCTCAAGAGAACCGCGATTATATACCATAGCTTCTCAAAATTGTAAGCGATAACAGCAATCGACACACAGAGTAATCGACATGCGCTTAACTACCAAAGGCCGTTATGCAGTTACAGCAATGTTAGACCTTGCCCTACATGCTGATAAAGGGCCAGTTGCGCTTGCAGATATATCAGAACGTCAAGGAATTTCATTGTCTTACCTGGAGCAGCTGTTTGCTAAGTTGAGACGTAATGAGTTAGTTACTAGTATTCGAGGTCCTGGTGGAGGCTATCGGTTGAGTCGCTCCTCCCAGGCAATTCATGTAGCACAAGTCATTGATGCAGTTAATGAGTCGGTGGATGCGACCCGATGTCATGGCAAAACCGGCTGTCAACAAGGTGATACCTGTTTAACCCATCATTTGTGGTGTGATTTAAGTAAGCAAATACATACATTTTTAAGTGGAATTAGCTTGGCTGATTTAGTGGCCCAGCGAGAAGTACGTGATGTTGCAACTCGCCAAGAAGAGCGAGTCAATAACCAGAAGCAAAGTGAGCAAAAGTTAGTAGAGCGAATTGATGCCTCAACCTTGTGACCTGACTCGCTGCTAGCTAGAACCGTTTATAAAATGAGAGCAGCTGTAGCTGCTTGATAGAACTGAGATTAAGCCTGGAGCGTAGTAAGCGCTGGAGATAGTAATCAATGAAACTACCGATATACCTGGACTATTCTTCTACCACTCCGGTTGACCCAAGAGTGGCTGAAAAGATGTCGGAATATCTAACGACACATTTCGGCAATCCTGCCTCAAGGTCTCATGCCTTTGGCTGGAAAGCAGAGGAAGGAGTTGAGAATGCCAGGCGTCAGGTGGCGGACTTGGTAAACTGTGATCCGCGTGAAATTGTTTGGACCTCTGGTGCTACTGAGTCTGATAACTTAGCTATTAAAGGTGCTGCCCGTTTTTATCAGAAAAAAGGTAAGCACATCATCACTTCTAAAATTGAGCACAAAGCAGTGCTTGATACTTGCCGTCAACTGGAGCGTGAAGGCTTTGAAGTCACTTATCTGGAGCCTAATCCCGAAGGAATTATTGCCCCACAAGTCGTTGCAGATGCCATTCGTGAAGACACTATTTTAGTGTCCTTAATGCATGCTAATAATGAGATTGGTGTGATCACTGATATTGCTGCGATTGGTGAAATTACTCGCGAGAAAAAAATTATTTTTCATGTCGATGCTGCGCAAAGTGCAGGGAAAATTGATATTGACCTGACCACTCTGAAAGTAGATCTAATGTCGTTCTCTGCTCATAAAGTTTATGGCCCTAAGGGCATTGGAGCCTTGTTTGTTCGGCGTAAACCTCGGGTAAGAATAGAAGCTCAAATCCACGGTGGTGGTCATGAACGTGGAATGCGCTCAGGTACGCTGGCAACTCACCAAATTGTTGGGATGGGCGAAGCTTTCCATATTGCAAAAGAAGAATTGGCGGCTGAGCAGGAACGTTTATTAGCGTTACGCAATCGCTTCTGGGATCACTTTAAAGATATGGAAGAAGTCTATGTTAATGGCAACTATACCCAACGCTTACCTGGAAACTTGAATGTTAGCTTCAACTTTGTTGAAGGAGAGTCACTCATCATGTCGCTGAAAGATTTAGCTGTTTCCTCAGGCTCAGCCTGTACTTCAGCCAGCCTAGAACCTTCTTATGTGTTAAGGGCTCTGGGTATTAATGATGAGCTGGCTCATAGCTCACTTCGCTTCACACTTGGACGTTTTACAACTGAAGAAGAAGTTGACTATGCCGCGAAGGAAGTGCGTAAGGCGGTGTCTAAGTTAAGAGAGCTTTCGCCTCTATGGGACATGTATAAAGACGGCGTAGATATTTCAAAAGTTGAGTGGGTTGCGCATTAATAGCAGTCGAATATCAAGGGTGAGGAGTTCAAAATGGCTTACAGTGATAAAGTAATAGATCATTATGAAAACCCGCGTAATGTGGGTAAGTTGGATGCAGAAGATCCTTCTGTCGGGACTGGAATGGTAGGTGCTCCTGCGTGTGGTGATGTGATGCGCCTGCAAATCAAGGTAAATGACGAAGGTATTATCGAAGACGCTAAGTTTAAAACCTATGGCTGTGGTTCAGCAATCGCTTCTAGTTCTCTTGTAACTGAGTGGATGAAAGGCAGAACTATTGATGAAGCTGAGCAAATTAAAAACACCAATATTGCTGAAGAGCTAGAGTTACCTCCAGTGAAAATTCACTGCTCGGTGCTGGCAGAAGATGCAATCAAAGCTGCAGTCACTGACTATCGCAACAAGCGTAGTAGTTAAGTCTTAACCTAGTGTTATTAAAAACCAGAGCTTTTGTAGGGAAGTACCCAGCGAAAGTTTTGGTTTTTACTGAGAGTGAAAGCTAGCTGCTGATGCTTCTATTATGATGCAAAATCTGCAATGCAAAGTACTTAGGCATAATTGAATTGAGCTTTAATTTGCGAGTTTTCAGCCTATTAAAGGCAGGCAGCATAGTGACAAGACAAAGGTGTTAATATTATGGCAATTACCCTTACGGAGTCTGCAGCTAAACACGTGACCCGTTACTTAAGTAATCGTGAGAAGGGTGTAGGTGTCCGGGTTGGTGTTAAAACCACCGGTTGCTCAGGGCTTGCCTATGTACTTGAGTTTGTTGATGAGCTGGCAGCAGAAGATCAGGTATTTGAAAGTCGAGGGGTGAAGGTTGTCGTTGACCCCAAAAGCCTCCTGTATATTGATGGTACCGAGCTCGACTTTGTTAAAGAAGGCTTGAATGAGGGGTTCAAGTTTAATAACCCTAATGTCGCCAGTGAATGTGGCTGCGGCGAAAGCTTTAATGTGTAATCTGACTTTTGAAAGTAGCCAATGACGATCAACGCTTTAGATTTAACTGCCAGCTTTTTTGAGCTATTTGACCTTCCTGTTCAATTTGACCTTGATCTTGCCGATTTAGCCAGCCGCTACCGACAGCTCCAAAAAGTGACTCATCCAGACCGGTTTGTGGGAGCTTCAGATCGAGAGCAGCGGCTTGCTGTTCAATATACAGCTCATGTTAATGAAGCTTACAACACGTTGAAAAGTGCCACCCAAAGAGCGATCTACCTATTGTCGCTAAAAGGTATTGAGCTAAATATTGAAAATAATACTGTCATGGATCCAGGCTTTTTAATGGAGCAGATGGAATGGCGGGAGCAGCTGGAAGAAGTGAAAGGTGCAAGTAATCCCGATGAAGCAATAGCTGACTTAATGGCAGCCGTTGAGGCAAAATCCACCCAGCTCCAGCAGCGTTTTGTAAAAACTTGGCAGGAACAGTCGCCACAATCCCTTAAACAAGCTGAAACCATAGTAAAACAGATGCTGTTTATTGATAAGCTACTGGTAGAAGCTGAGCTTCTGGAAGCAGAACTTGACAGTTGAATGCTTAATTAAGTTGTTGATGAGCTTTTGACTTCCTTAGATTTACAGTCATCAAGCAACTTGTAATGTGGCTGGCTAGTTACTCGAAGCTGGCAAACTAAAGAAATAGTGCTAAGACGACATACAGATTTATCATGGCTTTGTTGCAAATATCAGAACCCGGTGAAAGCCCAGCACCTCATCAACGAAAGTTGGCAGTGGGGATTGACTTGGGAACCACTAACTCATTAGTGGCGACAGTAAAAAGTGGCAGTCCTGAAACCCTAGCTGATCAGCAGGGGCAGGTTGTACTACCTTCAGTGGTTTATTATGGTCAGGACCAATTTCTGGTTGGTCAGTTGGCAAAAGACCAGGCTACGATCGATCCATTCAATACTGTTCAATCTGTTAAGCGGCTAATGGGAAGAGGCGTCAGTGATGTGAAGTCACTGGGTGATGTGTTGCCTTACCACTTCAAAGGTGATGAGGGGATGCCGCTGATTCAAACTGCCGCAGGTGACAAAAGCCCAGTTCAGGTTTCAGCTGATATTTTGCAGTCTTTGGCAACACGTGCTGAGCAGACTCTAGAAGGTGAGCTGACTGGGGCAGTGATTACTGTGCCAGCCTATTTTGATGAAGCTCAGCGACAGGCAACGAAGGATGCAGCAACTTTAGCAGGTATTAAAGTGTTGAGGCTATTGAATGAGCCTACTGCAGCAGCAGTTGCTTATGGGCTGGATCAAGGTAAAGATGGTGTTATTGCTGTTTATGACTTAGGTGGTGGCACTTTTGACATATCAGTTTTGCGGTTGAACTGCGGTGTATTTGAAGTGCTCGCTACAGGTGGAAATTCAGCATTAGGTGGTGATGATTTTGATCATGTCGTTGCGAATTGGATTCTTCAGCAAATGGGAAGCAATGCCAATGATTTTAATGCAGCCCAGCAGCGCCAATTACTTGCAACGGCTTGTGAGATAAAAGAACAATTAGCTAAGCAGCAACAAGTTTCAGTGGCATTTGCTGGCTGGCAAGGAATACTAAGTCAGCAGCAACTAGCTGAAATACTGAGCCCCCTGATTCAGCAAACCATTAAATCCTGTCGCCGAACCTTGCGTGATGCCGGCTTAAAGCCAGCTGATATTAATGAAGTTGTCATGGTGGGAGGCTCTACCCGCACGCTGGCTGTGCGTGCTCAGGTAAAAGACTTTTTTGCCCAAGAACCATTAATTGATATTGATCCCGACCAAGTAGTTGCCCTGGGTGCAGCAATTCAAGCTGATGTATTAGTGGGTAATAAATCGGGCGATGACATGTTGTTGCTGGATGTTATTCCTCTTTCTTTAGGAATTGAAACCATGGGTGGTTTGATGGAAAAAATAATCCATCGAAACTCCACGATTCCTGTGGCTAAAGCCCAAGATTTTACTACCTACAAAGATGGCCAAACGGGCATGGTGATTCATGTTTACCAAGGTGAGCGAGAGCTGGTACAGGATAATCGCTCTCTTGCCCGCTTTGTTTTGCGTGGTATTCCACCAATGGCCGCCGGTGCAGGTAAAGTACGTGTCACTTTTCAGGTTGATGCAGACGGCTTGCTCAGTGTTAGTGCAAAAGAGCTAACCAGTGGTGTTGAAAGCAGTATTCAAGTAAAACCTTCCTACGGTTTAACAGATGAGTCTATTAGCAATATGTTGCAGGACTCATTTGGTCATGCAGCAGAAGATATGGCCGCAAGGGCGCTACGAGAGCAGCAAGTGGAAGCGGAACGGCTTCTAGAAGCCGTGGGTGTTGCTATAGCTGAAGATGGTGAGAAATTGCTAACAAATGTTGAGTTACAAACAATTAATGATGAAGTTCAACGTTTAACTCAGCAGCTAGCAGATGAAAAGGATCACCTGGTGTTAAAGAGTCAGGTAGAAAAAGTCAGTCAGCTTACAGAGTCATTTGCAGCTAAGCGGATGAATGAGTCCATCAAAAAAGCCCTAACAGGCCACTCAGTCGATAGTATTTAGGTAACCGATAATGCCTCAAGTGATTTTCCTGCCCCATGAAACCATTTGTCCGGAAGGTGCTGTTGTTGAAGCAAATCCGGGAGAAAGTATTTGTGATGTTGCATTACGCAATGATATAGAAATTGAGCATGCATGTGAAAAGTCCTGTGCTTGCACTACTTGTCATGTCATTGTCCGTGAGGGGTATGATTCCTTAGAGGAAGCTGACGAACTCGAAGATGATCTACTAGATAAAGCTTGGGGATTGGAACCTGAGTCAAGATTAAGTTGCCAGGCTTTGGTTGCTGAGCAAGACTTGGTGGTGGAAATTCCAAAATATACTATTAATCAGGTTTCTGAGCGTCATTAGGCGAGGTGAGGGATATGAGCTTAAAGTGGACTGATGTTCAAGAGATAGCCATTGAGCTGGCTGAGCGTCACGAAGAGGTCGACCCTCGTTATGTTAACTTTGTTGACTTACGCAACTGGGTGGTGGCTTTAGAAGAGTTTAATGATGATCCATCCCATTGTGGTGAAAAAATCCTTGAAGCAATACAAATGGCCTGGATTGAAGAAGCTGATTAACAGACTGTCCCTAGCAGGTGCATTTTCCCTAAACCCGCGTATAATTCGCGGGTTTAATTTATTCAAAATAACTTTTTTAACTTGGAGAAGTGATCAATGGCTGTTGAACGCACTTTATCAATTATCAAACCAGATGCTGTTGCTAAAAATGTAATTGGCCAAATTTATAGTCGTTTTGAACAAGCTGGCTTGAAAATCGTTGCAGCAAAAATGTTGCATCTTTCTCAAGAAAAAGCAGAAGGCTTTTATGCTGAGCACAAAGAGCGCCCTTTCTTTAAAGATTTGGTTGCTTTCATGACGTCTGGCCCTGTAGTTGTTTCTGTTTTAGACGGTGAAAATGCTGTTATTGCTCATCGTGACTTAATGGGTGCGACTAACCCTAAAGAAGCGGCTGCGGGTACTATTCGCGCTGATTTTGCTGAAACAATTGATGAAAATGCGGTGCATGGCTCTGATTCTCCTGAGTCAGCAGCCCGTGAGGTTGCTTATTTCTTTGCTGATGAAGAAGTTTGCCCTCGCACTCGCTAAAAACTAAAGCTATTGTGCAGGCAAAAATAGAGGAGCCTTGTTTTTGCTTGCACTTATAACACTGCTCTAAAAGCAGGGTGAGTTAATGTTGTCTGCGTTGAAAGGTGAAGAAGATGACCAGTGTTGTTGCTAAAACCAATCTGCTAGGTTTAACCAAGCCTAAATTAGAGGCTTTTTTTGAGTCGATTGGTGAGAAAAAATTTCGAGCAACTCAAGTCATGAAGTGGATTCATCATTATGGCGTGGACAACTTTCAGGAGATGACTAACTTAGGGAAGTCACTCCGTGAAAAGTTGGCAGAACTGGCTGAAATTAAAGGGCCAGAAGTTGTTAGCCAGCACTTTTCTGAAGATGGAACGCGTAAGTGGGTTGTTAGGGTTGCTAGTGGTAGTTGTGTCGAAGCTGTTTTTATTCCTGAGCGTGGTCGTGGCACCTTATGTGTTTCTTCGCAAGCAGGCTGTGCCTTGGACTGTAGTTTTTGCTCAACAGGTAAGCAAGGCTTTAACTCAGATTTAACAGCATCAGAAATTATTGGCCAAGTATGGATTGCAGCCAAGTCATTTAACAGTGTGCCTCATAAAGAGGATAGAGCTGTTACCAACGTTGTTATGATGGGAATGGGCGAGCCACTGCTTAATTTTGACAATGTAGTAGATGCCATGAACCTTATGATGGATGACTTGGGTTATGGTATTTCCAAACGACGAGTCACATTAAGTACATCTGGTGTGGTACCTGCGTTGAAAAAACTAGCCGATGTAACAGATGTCTCTTTAGCACTTTCGTTACATGCACCAAATAATGAACTTCGTAATGAGCTGGTGCCTCTAAATAAAAAATACCCCCTTGAAGTACTTCTACCCACTTGTATGGAATATATGTCAAGATTAAGCGACAAGCGGCGTATTACAATTGAGTATACTTTAATTAAAGGTATTAATGATCAGCCTGAGCATGCTAAACAATTGATTAAGCTGCTAAGAGATATTCCTTGTAAAATTAACTTGATACCTTTTAATCCGTTTGCTTTGTCGGATTATCAAAGGCCAAGTAATAACGCCATCAGGGTATTTCAGCAACAGCTTCTAGATGCAGGTTACAATACTACGGTAAGGCGTACCCGGGGCGATGATATTGATGCGGCCTGTGGGCAGCTGGCGGGGCAAGTGAATGACAAAACCCGCCGTAGTGAGCGCTATCGTGATAAGTTGTTGAATGTTAAGCAGTTGGCATCAGAACAAGCTAGACCACTTTAATTATCAGCTAACTACTTTTTTGTTTCTAATGGGGGCTATGGTGACTAATAAAAGAACAACCATTTGGGTAATGTTAGGTTGTATGTTGCTTCTCCTGCAAACGGGTTGTGTTACAACAGCGCCGAATGGCAAAGAAATTGATGAAGATAAAGTTGTAACTGCACAAATTCGCCTAGCTAAAGCTTATATTCGAGAAGGGCAGGCAGGCTTAGCACGTAAACCACTGGAGAAAGCGCTTGATTATGATAGCCGCTCAGGTGAGGCTTATTCCGTGCTGGCTATGGTTAATCAACTGGAAGGTGAGAATGAGCTAGCTGAAAAAAGTTTTCGTAAAGCCATTCGATATAGTGATGAGCCCTCTGATGTACACAACAACTATGGTGCTTTTTTATACGCACAGAGTCGTTATGAAGAAGCATTAAAACAGTTGGATAAGGCAGCCTCTAATGTGCATTACCCTAAACGTAGCTATTCCTATCAAAGTATGGGGCTTGTAGCGCTTAAACTGGGCAAAAAGGAAGAGGCAAAGGAATACTTTGAAAAAGGACTTCGACTAAATAATAGGCTTCATAAGGCTCACCTTGAGCTGGCTGACATACTTTTTCAAGAGCAAAAATATATACCAGCAAAGAGCCATTATGAGCGATTTAAACAACTAGCCCGCCAAAATGCGCGCTCTTTATGGCTTGGGGTGAAAATTGCCAAAGTCTTTGAAAATAATGATGTAGTTGCCAGTTATGGCTTAATGCTGAAAAAGATGTATCCTGGCTCAGAAGAGCTAAAGCAGTACCAGGGTTTATTAACGAATGAAGAGTGAAAATATCAAACCACTGGAGTCATATCAGGATCATATTACTCCAGGGGAAATGCTAGCTCAGCAACGGCAGAATCTTGGTGTTGGGCAAGATGAAGTTGCTGATAATCTGAAAATCAGTGTTGACTTTGTTCAGGCAATAGAGTGCTCTGCATTTGATAAGTTGCCTGGGTTAACCTTCGTTCGAGGGTATTTAAGGCGTTATGCTGATTTTGTTGGCCTGGATCCAAACCAGGTAATTCAGGCATTTGATCGCTTTACCGGCGCTGCTGCAAAAGAGCATAAACCAATCTCAGTGACAGAGGTTGAAGCCCCTGATGAAAGCAGTCACCCAGTCTTTAAATGGTTTACTTATTTATTGATTGGTGGGCTCGTGGCACTAACGGTTGTTTGGTGGCAAAACGAGGTTAATCAGCCAATGACTGAAAATCCTACTGCTGACTTGGAAGAAAATGAAATTACTGTTGAAACTGTAACAGGGGAGACAGTGGTGAATGTGCTGGCTGAGGCTCAGCAACAAGAACAACAAGCAGTTGATACTAAACCAAGTGTAGAGGTGGCTGTTGCTGAAGCAATCGCCGAACAAGTTTTGCCTGAGCAAGAGGAAACTCAGGTGTTGGCTGTAGCGGAAGAGCCAGAAATAAGTGAGACTACCGCTTCTCAAACTGAAGAAATATCAACCGCTACCCGTCAAGCAGGAGAGGCTGTTGCAGAAAATACACCTGAATCATTGGATAGTGAGGTTGCTTCAGAGCAATCTACAGTTGCTTTAACGGCTACTGAGGAGGGGGTTAATCACTTACTGATTACTTTTGATGGTCCTTGTTGGACAGAAGTGAGAGATGCTCAAACGGGTAACGCATTAGTCAAAGCTTTGTATCGGGCAGGTAGTAAATTAGAACTCAAGCAAGCTGGACCGATAAAAATTAAGCTAGGTAAAGCAAGTATGGTAAAATTGCTCCAATTTAATGGGGGTGCAGTGAATGTTGCCCCATTCACCCGTGGTGATGTCGCCAAGTTAGTACTAGGTAAGGAGTAATCTTCATGTTTGCTGAATCCCCCATTAAAAGACGTAAGTCACGCCAAATTCATGTGGGAGATGTTGCGGTTGGAGGGGATGCTCCTATTTCAGTGCAAAGCATGACTAATACGGAAACCTGCGATGTTGCTGCTACAGTAGGGCAAATAGAAGCGTTGCAAGAAGCAGGTGCTGATATTGTGAGAGTATCTGTACCTAGTCTTGATGCGGCGGAAGCTTTCGCTAAAATTCGCCAACAAGTGACAGTGCCTTTAGTTGCAGATATTCACTTCGATTATCGTATTGCCCTGAAAGTAGCTGAAAACGGTGTTGACTGCTTGCGGATCAACCCAGGTAATATTGGCAGAGAAGATCGGGTGAGAGCGGTAGTTGATGCTGCAAAAGATAAAGGTATCCCCATTCGTATAGGGGTTAATGCAGGCTCACTTGAAAAAGATCTGCAAAAAAAATACGGCGAGCCAACGCCGGAAGCTTTGGTAGAGTCTGCTTTTCGTCATATCGATATTCTCGATAAGCTTGATTTTCAAGAATTTAAAATTAGCCTGAAAGCTTCTGATGTATTTACTACAGTAGCAGCCTATCGCTTGTTGGCTACTCAAATTGATCAGCCACTCCATCTAGGGATTACCGAAGCAGGTGGGTTTCGTTCTGGAACTGTAAAGTCTTCAGTTGGCTTGGGCCTGCTACTGATGGATGGCATTGGTGATACCTTGCGAGTATCCTTGGCCGCTGACCCTGTACAAGAAGTGAAAGTGGGCTTTGATATTTTAAAAAGTTTAAAACTACGAACGCGTGGCATTAACTTTATTGCTTGTCCAAGTTGCTCAAGACAAAATTTTGATGTTATTAAAACCATGAATGAGTTGGAGCAGCGACTGGAAGATATTAATGTACCCCTAGATGTTGCTGTAATAGGTTGTGTGGTGAACGGACCAGGTGAAGCGAAAGAAGCGGATATCGGTTTAACGGGCGGCACCCCAAGTAACCTGATTTATGAAGATGGCAAGCCCAGCCATAAGTTGAAAAATGATACTTTGGTGGATCACTTGGAAAATATGATCCGTACTAAGGCTAAGCAAAAAGAAGAAGAGCTAGCTAACGTAATTGCTAAAGCTTAACCTTATTAGTCACCTACTTTGTTCGTAATCAAAAGCCCTTTTATTAGGGCTTTTTTGTGTATTTACCTTTTGCAGTAGTTTCTCTAGTTAACAAGCTATGGCCAGCAGCACTTAATATCCGTAAAATCACTTTTCTTATACCTGGTGGCTACTATTAATGCCGGGCCGGGGCTTGAACAGATTAATTACAATTTAGTAGCAGACTTAGATAAAAAAGGTACAGTTCCTTGGCGAAAAAACTTCAAGCAATTCGTGGAATGAATGATATTCTGCCAGCTGAATCCAGTAGTTGGCAGTATGTTGA
This sequence comes from Spartinivicinus marinus, assembly GCF_026309355.1. Classification (NCBI taxonomy): domain Bacteria; kingdom Pseudomonadati; phylum Pseudomonadota; class Gammaproteobacteria; order Oceanospirillales; family Zooshikellaceae; genus Spartinivicinus; species Spartinivicinus marinus. The sequence goes on along the minus strand of NZ_JAPJZK010000001.1, from coordinate 1,047,033 downwards.
GCAAATAATTCGCCAACTACAAGCAGCCTATGGTTACCATGAAATTCGTACCCCCATCGTTGAAAGCACTGACTTATTTAAGCGCTCTATTGGTGAAGTCACTGATATAGTTGAAAAAGAAATGTACACCTTCGAAGATCGCAATGGCGACAGTTTAACCTTGCGCCCTGAAGGAACAGCTAGTTGTGTTCGTGCTGCAATTGAACATGGTTTGATTTTTAATCAGATACAGCGCATGTGGTATATGGGGCCAATGTTTCGTCATGAACGGCCTCAGAAAGGTCGCTATCGCCAGTTCCATCAGTTAGGGGTTGAAGCATTTGGCATGCAAGGCCCTGATATTGATGCAGAGCTAATCATAATGACTGCGCGTTTATGGAAAATGCTAGGCATTGATGGTGTGGTGCGTCTAGAAATTAACTCGCTTGGTACCACTGAGTCGCGAGCTCGTTATCGGGAAGCACTGGTTGAATATCTTAATCAATATAAAGATCAGCTGGATGAAGATAGTGTACGCCGTTTATCGTCTAATCCACTGCGGATTTTGGATAGCAAAGACTCTCAAACTCAAGCCATCTTAAAAGGTGCGCCGGTTTTAATGGAGTTTTTAGATGAAACTTCTAAAGTACATTTTGATCAATTATTAGCAATCTTAGATCAGGCTAAGATTGGCTATCAGATTAACCCTAAACTTGTGCGCGGCTTAGATTACTACTGTGACACGGTTTTTGAGTGGATTACTGACGAACTAGGGGCGCAAGGTACTGTTTGTGCTGGTGGTCGTTATGATGGTCTGGTCACTCAGTTGGGTGGTAAGCCTTCTCCTGCGGTGGGTTTTGCGATGGGGATGGAACGACTGATTTTAATGCTGGAGTCACTAAATAAAATCCCCGCCGCAGCCAAGCAACAGGTTGATGCTGCCTTGCTAGGCGTGGGAGATGTGACTGGATACTCGTTAATGGTTGCAGAACAGATTCGCTCTGCTTTACCTGGGTTGCGACTGCAATCCCAGTGTGGCAGCAATAGTTTTAAAAGCTTGATGAAGCGGGCTGATAAATCAGGCGCTGCTGTTGCACTGATTATTGGTGAGTCTGAGCAAGAGCAGCAACAAGTAACCATTAAATGGCTGAGAGAGGATAAACCACAGCAAACGCTCGGTTTTGATCAGTTAATCACTGAGCTTAAAGCCCTTTAATATGATATGGCAGCTTATGCCTTATTTTTGTGCTACCATGTGCGGCTGCAAAATCGCAGCCCATTGAGTAAATGAAAGATAGATAAAAATTTGTACAGGAGTGAAGGGTGGAAGCCTACCGTACTGAGGAAGAGCAGTTAGAAGCACTGAAAAAATGGTGGAAAGAAAATGGTACGGCCATTTTGGTTGGTGTCAGTGTCGCGCTGGCTGGTGTATTCGGTTATAAGGGCTGGCAAAACCATAAACTGTCGGTTGCTGCTGAGGCGTCAGCAATTTATAGCGACCTGCTGGAAGTGTCTAGCAAGTCTGCTCAAGGAGAGTTAAGTGAAGAAGATAAATCATCTTTGGAACATCTTGCCAACCAGTTAAAAACAGAATTTTCTGATACGACTTATGCTGTATTTGCTGCGTTTGTCAAAGCAAAGCAAGCTGTAGCTGAAAAAGACTTAGCTGCAGCCAAAACTGAATTGGAATGGGTATTAAAGCAAGATATTGATGTTAATCTCAAACTGGTTGCCAAGCTGCGTTTGGCGCGGGTAACTTTTGCGGAATCTACTGACCAAGCAGGTCAAGCATTGGCATTGGTTGAAAATGTTGATGCGGGTAAATTTACTGCTAATTATGAGTCCTTTAAAGGGGATGTTTATTTAGCTCAAGGTAATCAGGCCAAGGCGCGAGAAGCATACCAAAAAGCATTAGATGCCAGTAAAGATAGTGGTCAGCCCAATCCGTTTGTTCAAGTCAAGCTAGATGATTTAGCTGCTCAGTAAAGGAAGGTGTTAAGTGAAGCAAAATAGTCACACATTCCTCAAGTTAGTCAGTACAGTGACCTTCTTTGCATTGGTCTCTGGCTGTAGCTTGTTTGACTCTGATGATAGTGATACTGCTCTGGAACCAAAGCCTTTAACCGATATTGAAAACTCCATTAAGGTTCGCGAAGTTTGGAGCCATCAAATAGGTGATGGCTATGATGATAAGTACTATAAGCTGACCCCTGCAATTGATGGCAACCGGATTTTTGCTAGTGATGTTCATGGTGAAGTGGTCGCACTGGATCGTGACTCTGGAAAAGAACTATGGGAAGTTGAGCTTGAACTGCCAGTGAGTGGTGGTGTTACTGCTGGTTTTGGCAAAGTACTGCTAGGTACAGAAACGGGTGAGGTAGTTGCACTAAACCAAGATGATGGCAAAGTCGCCTGGAAAGCCCAACTAACCAGTGAAGTGCTTGCTGCACCACAAACCGATGGTCAAGTCGTTATAGCTCGCAGTATTGATGATAAATTGGTGGGGCTAAATGCTGATACGGGCGAGCGTCTTTGGATTTATGAAGGTAATCCGCCAGTATTAACCCTTCGAGGTACTAGCTCCCCATTGTTGATTAAAGGGCTGGCTGTCAGTGGCTTTTCTGATGGCAAAATGAAGGCATTTGCTGCTGATAAGGGAATTCAGGTTTGGGAACAGCGTGTGGCTGTACCTCAGGGACGTAATGAGCTGGAACGAATAGTCGATATTGATGCAACACCACTATTCCATGAAGGTGTCATTTATGCTGTCAGCTATCAAGGGCAGTTGGTTGCACTTGATCCTCGTTCAGGTGAAGTGCTGTGGCAGCGTAAAGCCTCCAGCGCAGAAGGCTTAGCTCAGGGTTTTGGTAATATCTATTTATCTGATAGCCAAAGCTATGTAACAGCAGTCGACTTAAATTCCAGCTCTACATTGTGGCAACAGCAAGATTTGGAAAACCGCAAAATCACTGCTCCTACACCAATCAGTAATTATGTCGTAGTGGGCGATTTTGAGGGCTATATACATTATATTTCCCAATTAGAAGGGCAGTTTGCTGCAAGGGTTAAAGTAGATAGCTCAGGTATTCGTACTCAACCAGTGACGGATGGCGTGTTTGTTTATGTATATAGTAATGATGGTGACTTAACTGCACTGGAAATTGTTAAGTAAACGATCTTACTTTACTTTAAAACGGCTGCTTGTGATCACAAGCAGCCGTTTGTTGTTATAAGCATTTAAATTAATAACCTATCATTGGGTTAATTCGGCACTTAGGGTGCTTTTGAAGTTGTAGGAAATGTTATGACACCAGTCATTGCTCTAGTGGGAAGACCAAATGTAGGAAAGTCGACCCTATTTAATCGACTCACCCGTTCCAGAGATGCATTAGTTGCAAACCTGTCTGGCTTAACCCGTGACCGCCAGTATGGTGAAGGAAAGCTTGGTAATCGTGATTACTTAGTGATTGATACTGGAGGTATCAGTGGTAATGAAGAAGGTATAGATGCCATGATGGCTGGTCAGTCGTTGCAAGCGATTGATGAGGCTGATGCGGTGTTATTTCTGGTTGATGCTCGAGCAGGATTGACTCCAGCCGATGAAATGATTGCTAAGCATTTACGGATAAATAATAAGTCTGCATATCTAGTGGTAAATAAGCTGGATGGTTTAGATGCAGATGCCGCATTGGCCGACTTTTATCAGCTAGGTCTTGCTAATGTTGAAGGTATCGCTGCAGCACATGGTCGTGGTGTAAAAACGCTGATTAATAAGGTTTTGGATGAATTCCCCAAACTTGAAGAGTTGGTTGAGCTATCAGAAGAAGAAAAGGCTGAAGAACAGCAAACAGCTGAAGCTGAACAAAAAGCTCAGGGGATAAAAATAGGTATTGTCGGGCGGCCAAATGTTGGTAAGTCTACGTTGGTCAATAGAATGCTGGGTGAGGATCGGGTGGTAGTGTTTGACCATGCAGGTACTACGCGCGATAGCATTTATATTCCTTTTGAACGACAAGAGCAAAAATACACGTTAATTGATACAGCTGGTGTACGTCGTCGGGGTAAAGTCAAAGAAGCCGTTGAAAAGTTTTCTGTTGTTAAAACCTTACAGGCAATTAGTGATGCTAATGTCGTGATTCTGGTTTTAGATGCTAAAGAAGGTTTGGTTGATCAAGATCTGCACTTATTGAGTTTTATTTTAGAGTCAGGCCGAGCGGTTGTAATCTCACTAAACAAGTGGGATGGCATGGATGCAGATATGAAAGCCCAGGTTAAAGAAGAGCTAGAGCGCCGTCTGGGTTTTATTAATTTTGCTCGAATTCACTATATTTCTGCACTCCATGGCTCTGGCGTAGGAAATTTATATAAGTCAGTAGAAGAAGCCTATCAAGCAGCAATGAGTCGCTGGTCAACTAACCAACTGACGCGTTTGTTAGAGGATGCAATAGTTGAGCACCAGCCTCCTTTAGTGCGAGGGAATCGAATTAAATTACGTTATGCTCACATGGGAGGGAGTAATCCACCCATTATTGTGATTCATGGTAATCAAACCAGTGAAGTGCCTGCTAGCTATCAGCGCTATTTAGAAAATACTTTTCGCCGGGAATTAAAGATTGTTGGTACGCCAATACGTATTGAGTTTAAAGGCAGTGAAAACCCTTATGCAGGGAAAAAGAATAAATTATCAGACCGTCAAGTTAATAAGAAAAAACGTTTGATGAAACACGTGAAAAAGGCAGAGCATAAAAAGAAACGTAAGAAAAAAAGCTAGCCACGCACAAGGAACAACTGATGTAAGAAAAAGCCCTGATTAATAACAGTGTCAGGGCTTTTTACTTTACTTGGTCTTTAAAACACTGCGCTTTGTTGTTTTTTCGACCCGGCAGCTAATTTCTCCATCGGCCACTAAAGTCGTTAGCTGGTCACCTGGTTTTACCTCACTATAAGAACGAATAGCCTGGCTTTTATCTTCAGTTAAGGTAATCGAATAACCACGACTTAATGTAGCCAGTGGACTAACCATCTGTAACTGTTTGGCTGCGTGCTGCATTTTAAGCTGGTTGTTTTTTAGGGCTTGTTGAGTGCTGTGATATAAGCGATTGGTGAGTAGCTGGACGAACTGTTTATACTGCAACAATTGTTTAGCTGGTGACTGCTGCTGGATGGCATTATGTTGAAGTTGCAGCTGATTTTTGGCTATAACCAGTTTTTTATCCATTGCTTGTTTTAAGCGAATCTCTAAGTCATCAAACCGTTGACTTAATTCCTGTAAACGGTGACCAGGGTGACGAAGTCTTTTTTGCAGGCTCGTTAATTGGTGCTGGTGAAAAGCAAGGATGCTTTTTAATTTTTCTGTGAGTAATGTTTGGTAGTTTGAGATGGCTGATAGCCACTCTTGTTGGCTAATGCTACATAGCATTTCGGCAGCAGCAGAAGGGGTTGGGGCACGTAAGTCAGCCACAAAATCGGCAATAGTGAAATCTACTTCATGACCTACCGCGCTGACCACTGGAATTGAGCAATTATAAATAGCATGGGCGACCATTTCTTCATTAAAAGGCCATAAATCTTCTAAAGAACCGCCGCCTCTACCAACAACTAGTACATCACATTGGCCATAGCGTTCAGCTGCTCTAATTGCGGCGACGATTTGTGGTGCGGCTTCTTTGCCCTGAACAGCAGTGGGAAATACAGTAATGGGAATGGCAGGAAAGCGCCTTTTCAGTACTGATAAAATATCATGAATAGCAGCACCAGTCGGTGAGGTAACCACCCCAATATGCTTAGGTAGTTCAGGAATAGGTCTTTTATGTGCTTCTTCAAAAAAGCCCTGTTGAGCCAGCTTTTGTTTTAATTGCTCAAATGCTCGTCTAAGAGCTCCATTACCAGACTCTTCTAGATACTCAGCGATGAGTTGATAGTCGCCACGCCCTTCATACAAACTCACTTTGGCGCGCATTAATACCTGAGTGCCTTCTTCAGGAATAAACCCTAATAGTTGGTTTTTATTGCGGAACATGGCGCAACGGACTTGAGCGTTAGCATCCTTTAGAGTGAAGTACCAATGACCAGAGGAAGGAATCGCCAGGTTAGAAATTTCACCTTCTACCCAAATCTGGCCTAAGCTAATTTCCAGCAGTCGGCGTACCTGTTGATTGAGTTTAGTAACACTCAGCACCTGCCGTTCTGGAGTGGATTTGGAAGTATAGGGGTCCGCTGTTGGTATGGTCATAGCAGCCTTAGATGATTTTAAAAGCAGTCGATATTGTTAGCAGTAGCTAAAAAAGCTATACTGGCGGGATTTATTTACCCACCTTGCAAGCCAATACGGTAGACATAGTATGTTGCGCGTTGCCCAAGAAGCCCTAACATTTGACGATGTTTTATTAGTTCCAGGTTACTCTGAAGTATTACCTAAAGATGTATCCTTAAAAACCCAGCTTACCCGGGAAATTCAGCTGAATATTCCCCTGATATCTGCAGCAATGGATACAGTGACGGAGTCTCAGCTTGCCATCGCCATGGCCCAAGAGGGTGGTATTGGCATTATTCATAAAAACATGACCATTGCTGATCAAGCTTACCATGTTCGTGCGGTTAAAAAGCACGAGAGTGGTGTGGTAAAAGATCCTATCACGATTGAAGCAGGGGCGACAGTTAGGCAGCTACTGGATCTTACCCGCCAGAATAAAATCTCAGGCGTACCCGTTATGCAAAACGGTGACTTGGTAGGGATTGTCACCAGTCGCGACGTTCGATTTGTTTCTGAGCTGAATACTCTGGTTTCGGAAATAATGACCCCGAAAGAAAAATTGGTAACAGTAAAAGAAGGGGCTGATCCAAGTGAAGTGCAACAGTTGTTGCATAAGCATCGCATCGAAAAAGTCTTGGTGGTTGATGACAAATTCAACTTGACTGGGATGATGACCGTAAAAGACATTCAAAAAGCACAAGATTTCCCAAATGCTTGTAAAGATGTTGCTGGTCAACTGCGGGTTGGTGCAGCAGTAGGCACAGGTGTTGAAACTGAAGAGCGGGTAGCTGCATTGGTTGAAGCAGGTGTTGACGTAATTGTTGTGGATACGGCTCATGGTCATTCTAGAGGAGTATTAGACAGAGTAACCTGGGTTAAAAAACAGTTTCCGCATATTCAGGTTATTGGCGGCAACATTGCCACGGCTGAAGCAGCTAAAGCATTAGCAGCTGCGGGTGCTGATGCAGTAAAAGTAGGGATTGGACCTGGCTCAATTTGTACCACTCGAGTGGTAACAGGCATTGGTGTACCTCAGATCACAGCGGTAGCCAGTGTGGTAGAAGCGTTAAAGAACGAAAATATCCCAGTTATTGCTGATGGTGGTGTCCGCTACTCTGGTGATATTGCCAAAGCGATAGTTGCAGGTGCTAGCTGTGTCATGATGGGTAGTATGCTTGCCGGTACTGAAGAAGCGCCGGGTGAAGTAGAGCTGTACCAAGGTAGAAGCTATAAAGCTTATCGTGGCATGGGCTCTTTAGGTGCCATGTCTCAGGCTACAGGCTCCAGTGATCGCTACTTTCAGGATGCTCAGGCTGGCGTTGAAAAGTTGGTACCAGAAGGCATTGAAGGCCGGGTACCTTATAAAGGCCCGATGGCCAGTATTCTTAACCAAATGATCGGTGGTTTGAGAGCAGCCATGGGATATACCGGTAGCCCGGATATTCAAACCATGCGTACCGTTCCCCAGTTTGTTCGGATCACTAATGCTGGGATGCGGGAGAGTCATGTCCATGATGTAACAATTACTAAGGAAGCGCCCAACTACAGAGTGGGTTGATCCACAGGCTATGAATGAAAGTTAAAGCGGGGCTGATTATCAGCCCCGCTGCTCTTTTACCTCGATAAAACTTTGAGATTAATTATGTCTTTAGATATTCATGCTGAACGTGTCTTAATTTTGGATTTTGGCTCTCAATATACCCAGCTAATTGCAAGACGGGTGCGTGAAATAGGGGTTTATTCTGAAATCCATCCATTTGATATGGCGCCAGAGGCGATTAAAGCATTTAATCCAAAGGCGATCATTTTGGCGGGTGGTCCTGAATCTGTTGCGGCGGAAAACTCGCCTCGGGCGCCAGAAATTGTTTTTCAGTTAAGTGTGCCTGTACTCGGTATTTGTTACGGCATGCAAACCATGGCTGAGCAATTTGGTGGAAAGGTATCCTGCTCTACTAAGCAAGAGTTTGGTTATGCGCAGGTAGATTTAACAAATCCAGGGAAATTATTCAGTGGCATTGAAGACCATGTTAATGCAGAGGGTACTTTTTCTTTAGATGTGTGGATGAGTCATGGCGATAAGGTGACGAAATTACCCAGTGGGTTTGAGCTAGTAGCAAAAACCGACAGCTGTCCTATTGCTGCTATGGAAAATCCAGAAAAGCATTTTTATGGTGTGCAATTTCATCCAGAAGTGACTCATACTAAGCAAGGTCAACGGATTTTAGAGCGTTTTGTGCTAGACATCGCTGGTTGTCAGCCTTTGTGGACGGCCAGCAACATTATTGACGATTTAATTAATAAGGTAAGAGAGCAGGTTGGTAGTAATAAAGTACTGCTTGGCTTGTCTGGTGGGGTTGACTCCTCGGTTGTTGCGGCTTTATTACATAAAGCTATCGGTGATCAATTAACCTGTGTATTTGTTGATAATGGCTTATTACGCCTACGTGAAGGTGATCAGGTAATGGCCATGTTTGCAGAAAATATGGGAGTGCATGTTATTCGTGCCGATGCCGAAGACTTATTTTTAAATAAATTAAAAGGCATCAATGACCCGGAACAAAAAAGGAAAATTATTGGTAATACTTTTATTGAAGTATTTGACCAAGAAGCTACAAAACTAAAGGACGTAAAATTCTTAGCGCAGGGGACTATTTACCCCGATGTTATTGAATCTGCAGGAGCTAAAACTGGGAAGGCTCATGTCATTAAATCACATCATAATGTTGGTGGGTTACCAGATGACATGGCTTTTGAACTGGTTGAGCCTTTACGTGAATTGTTTAAGGATGAAGTCCGTAAAATTGGTTTAGAGCTAGGCTTGCCTTACGACATGGTTTACCGCCATCCGTTCCCTGGTCCAGGCTTAGGAGTACGGATTTTAGGTGAAGTAAAAAAAGAGTACGCTGATATTCTCCGTCAGGCTGATGCTATTTTTATCGAGGAACTACATAATGCAGATTGGTATCATAAAACCAGTCAGGCATTTGCCGTATTTTTGCCAGTGAAGTCAGTTGGTGTCGTAGGTGATGGACGTCGTTACGAGTATGTTGTTGCTTTACGTGCCGTAGAAACGATCGATTTTATGACCGCTCGCTGGGCGCATTTACCTTACGAGTTACTTGAAAAAGTATCTAACCGAGTTATTAATGAAATCAGTGGTATCTCACGATTGACGTATGACGTGTCGAGCAAACCACCTGCAACGATTGAGTGGGAATAGTTGTATTTAGTCTTTTGAAATAAAAGAGGTAGGCTATAAATTTAGCCTACCTAAAATATTACTTTATTTTATTGTCTGTATTATAAGCTAGTCAGAGCTAATGTAGCGCCTTCAGAGTTTTGTTCACTGTCAGCATCCATCCAAACAAACTGTTTTCCATTACCTGATAGGTAATGAGTAATAGTTTGTGGAGTTGGGTTTGCGCCTTTTACGATAGTGTAATCTTTGTTTTCAGTGACTGTGCCTAACGCAGTAACACGTGCATTTGCGTTTGGTGTTGGGTTGACGATGTATACAGTAGCTGTGCTTTCTTGGAACTGTACACTGATAAATTGGTTAATATTGCTGTTGATTGATACGTTATACCAATGTGAGGCAGGTACAGAGTAATACCGGCAATATTTGTTAAATTGCTGTGGTTGACCTGTTGCGTCTAAATGCTGATTATTTAAACCAGCAGTATTAGTTGGCATTTGAACACTGCCCATCCAAATATCCAAATTATTAGTTGAGTGAACTCCATTAGGAACAATAGATATAGATACAGTATCAGTATCATTACCAGAAACTAACACTATTGAGGCCAAACCTTCGTTAGCAGTAGTACCTGGTACAGTTACCTGTACAGGAGGGGTAGAGTTGCTGCCCACTACAGTAGCTTGTATATCATGATCGGCATTGCTGCTGTTATATAAAAATAGAGCATATAGTTGGCCTGGGTTTAAAGCCTGACATTTAGCAGTTGCTCCAGTTGAAAGATTGAGTCGACGTCCATCATCCCAATTAATATATTCATTCATTTGAATATCCCTTAAATTCATTTCAAAAATAGATGTAGTGATGAATTGTATGTGGTGTTACATACCACTCGAATGGAGTATAGGGTAGCTTTTAAAGTATATTATTAAGTTTGTGTGAAGAAACTTGCCTAATTGCTCCTTACATGAATTACCTTGAAAGAGCTAGTTCATGGAACTTTGTCATTAGATAACTCGCTTGACTTTTTTACTTTAATTAGTACAGCTATTGTTAGCTGTGTAGTAGCAAGCTGGCTCCCTAAAAATCATCAAGAACGCTTGTCGAAATACTGTAATTAAAATAATAAAAAACAGTTGTGAATAGCAAAAAACCTACTTTTAATAACTCAAGTAATGTGTATATTGCACTTGAAAAATTAACCCATTGTAATTTGGAGGAATAATGTTTTTTTAAGAAAAATTGCCTAGCTGAAATTAGATTATTTATATGGAGGGAAGGGTAAGAAAGCCCCCCAAAAAACCAACAGCAAAGATTTAACGTTTAGGACTCTGTTAATAAAGTGGTTTAGAAGAAAGGCGATATATTATTCCAGGGGTAGTAAAGTACATGATATTGAATTTGAGGTTTATTTGGCCGTTATAAACGAGGTGGTACTATCGATTGTTTTAGTGGTTTTGCTAAACAAGGCCTTGGATTATTTCGATAGTTTTTTTCTATTGCTGGAATTTATTTAATTGGTTTTATTGTGTATGCTGTTCGTCCTATACTATCAACCAATAAACTAAACAGAAATAATAGCAAATGGTTGAGGAGAGCGTGATGAAACAAGTACAAGATGTCAATATTGGTATTTCAGCTGAAGCTCGGGAAAAAATTGCACAGAACACATCTCGGTTGTTAGCCGACAGTTACACTTTATATTTAATGACCCATAATTTTCACTGGAATGTAACAGGCCCACAGTTCCGCGATTTGCATTTAATGTTTGAAGAGCAGTATACCGAGTTGGCGACAGCCGTGGATGAAATTGCCGAACGAATTCGCACTTTGGGCTATCCTGCACCAGGCACTTATAAGCAGTTTGCTGAACTTTCTGCTATCAAAGAGGTAGAAGGCGTTCCTTCTGCTAATGAAATGCTGAAGCTATTAGCTGAAGCGAATGAGACGATAGTTAGAACTTCTAGGGAAATTTTACCAGCGGCCCAAGAAGCAGACGATGAGTCGACTGTTGGATTAATTTCGGATCGAATGCGCTTGCATGAAAAAAATGCTTGGATGTTAAGAAGTATGTTGTAAAACAAAGCGGTTCTCATTTACTAGTCAGTCAGTATAATGCAGTGCTTAATTTTCACTAAATTAAGGGGCTGCTTAATGGACTTTTCCGTGCCTAATGCATGGTCGTTATTACCGCCAATTGTGGCGATTGCTTTAGCGATTATTACTCGCCGAGTGCTTGTGTCTCTTGGTGCTGGTATTTTAGTAGGCATTTTATTACTAAATAGTGGCGATATATTAGCCAGTGTTGGGCACCTGGGCACCGCTGGATTAAGCCTGTTTTGGGAGGCTGGTGAAAGTGGTCAAGCAGGCAGTATTAACCACGGCAAAGTTGATATTATGCTGTTTTTATTGTTGCTTGGGGTGATTACCAGCATGGTCACGTTGCTTGGTGGTGCTAAAGCTTTTGGGCGATGGGCACGGCAGCGGGTTAGAACTGGAAAAGGCGCGCAACTAGCAACCTTTTTGTTAGGTATTATTGTTTTTATTGATGATTATTTTAATAGCCTTGCGGTAGGTAGCACTAGTCGCCCATTGACTGATCAGCATAAAGTATCTCGTGCCAAGTTAGCTTATCTTATTGACTCAACTGCAGCCCCAGTTGTAGTAATTACCCCTATTTCAAGCTGGGGGGCTTATATTATTGCGCTAATTGGCAGTGTGTTAGCGGCTCATCAACTTACTAGTGAAGCACCATTGACTGCTTTTGTTGCAATGATTCCCATGAATTTATATGCGATCTTTGCATTATTAATGGTATTGGCAGTTATTTATTTTAAATTGGATATTGGCTCAATGAAGCGCCATGAAATGATGGCTGCTGAAGACCAGCTTTACGATCCTGCTAAAGGTACCCCAGCAGGTACAGTTAGCTTTAAAAATGAACGAGAAGGTAGGGTATACCAACTGGTGTTGCCTATTATATCGTTAATTTTTGCTACTTTATTTTTTGTTTGGTTTACTGGTTATCAGACCTTAATGGCTGACAATTTACCCATTACTGTACTAGGGGCTTTTGAAAATTGTGACCCAGCAGGAGCAATGCTTTATGGTGGATTGGTTGGTACAGTAATAACACTCGCAATTGCTATTAAAGAGCGGTTATCAGTTAAAGAAATATTGATAGGGATTGTTCAAGGCTGTCAATCCATGCTATCAGCTATCATTATTTTAATCTTTGCTTGGGTGCTAACAGGTTTAATAAAAGAACTATCAACGGGGTTATATTTATCAAGCTTGGTAGAAAGTTGGTTAAGCCCACAGTTGCTACCTGTCATTTTATTTATAGTGTCTGGCGCTATGGCGTTTGCAACCGGCACTAGCTGGGGAACTTTTGGTATTATGCTGCCAATTGCAGGCGATATGGCGGCTGCAATAGAAATCAGCTTAATGCTACCAGCGTTAGCCGCTGTATTAGCAGGCTCAGTGTTTGGTGACCATTGTTCGCCTATTTCTGACACAACTATTCTTTCTTCAACGGGTGCAGGTTGTCACCATATTGATCATGTTATGACCCAACTGCCATATAGTCTTGCGGTAGCTCTAATAGCTGGCTGCGGTTTTATTGCAATGGGAGTAGCTGACTCAGTAATTGCTGGTCTACTGGTATCTTCTATTGCTTTTGTGGTCGTGGTGATAGGGCTAAAGTGGTTAGCTGGTAGAAAAAATACTGGAGAATCTTTGCAAGCGATAGTTTCTTAGGCGGGACCTTATTTAATAGTCCTGCCACCATCCAGTGCAAGGGTGTGTCCTGTCATATAACGATTACCCAGCAAAAAACAAAGGGCTTCGTAAAGGACCTCGGGGCCGGGTTCAATGCCTAATAATGATTTACTAAGGGATTTTTCCTTATACTCTGTAGGGTCGTCAGGATGAAACATTAATAAGGCGGGGGCAATTGCATTTACTTTAATATCAGGCGCATATTGTTTTGCAAAGGAGCGAGTCATATTATCTAACCCTGCTTTACTCGCTGTATAAGCAATATGGGAGTAACTGCCTTTAGCTACTACACAGTCAGTGATGTGAATAATATCAGTGACAGCTTCCTCTGCGCTGTCCAATAATGACTGACAGTGCAGGTTAATTAAATAAGGCGCCACCATATGTACTTGGGTCATGGTGTTTATTAATTGCTCGGGTGGTACTTCAGCATCTTCTTCTGTCAACCAGCTTGAAGCATTATGAATAATTGCACGTAGTGAAGGAGTAGTACTGATTAACTCCTGAATAAAAGCCAGAGTTTGCTCTGAGCTGGAGAAATCAGCTTGGATACATTTAACGCCGAGGTCTGTGATTTTATCTACATTTTCATGGTGCTGGCGGTAGCTAATAATAACTGGCTGGCCCTGCTGAGCAAAACGTTGGGCGCAGTGGTAACCAATGCGTTGCGCTCCTCCAGTAATTAAAATAGGTGCTGTTGATGGCTTAAACATAAGGTGACAGTCTTATTTTTTATTAAGTATTGTTTCCATTATGCCTGAAAAAAAGTCTGAAATAGAAGAGAAGACTTAGAAGGCAAAGAGGCTGTCGCAAAAGTCAGTGGATATGGAGTAGGGTATTCAGTCGCCTAAGGCATGGATGCCTTGTTAGCTCCTGATAGACCAGGGATGGTCTTTCAGGAACGGCGAGGAATAGCCTGTTATTCCATATCGCACTCAACACTCTTTGAAAAAAGGAGCTAGGGGGAGTAAACAAAGAAAATTACCCTTGAATGCCGCCTTCCGCTAACTTGGCTGGGTCAAGTAGTTTCATTAATTCTTCACGGCTTAAATCTGTAGACTCTTCTGCTACATCAATAATTGGCCGGCTTTCCTGATAGGCTTTTTTAGCAATTTCAGCCGCTTTTAAGTAGCCAATAATGGGGTTTAAAGCAGTGACTAAAATGGGGTTTTTAGCCAAAGGCGCTTTTAAGTTATCTTCTCGCACTTTAAAACCTTCAATGGCTTTATCGGCTAGCACAGTGGCACCGTTTGCCAGTAACTCAATACTTTGCAGTAAGTTGTAGCCAATGACAGGAAGCATCACATTTAATTGGAAGCTGCCGGACTGAGCCCCAATGGTAATTGTGGAGTCGTTACCAATTACTTGTGCTGCAATCATAGCCACTGCTTCTGGAATCACTGGGTTAACTTTACCTGGCATAATACTACTGCCGGGTTGTAAAGCAGGTAATTCAATCTCTCCTAACCCTGCGAGCGGACCACTGTTCATCCAACGTAAATCATTGGCTATTTTCATTAAACTAACAGCAACAATTTTTAATTGTCCTGATAGCTCGGCAGCGGTATCTTGACTGCTCAAGCTTTCAAAAAAACTACTATTGGGTTCTAAGGCTAACCCAGTTTCTACACTTAGGCGGGCAGCCATTTTGCTGGCAAATTCTGGGTGGGCGTTTATCCCAGTGCCTACTGCTGTGCCACCTTGAGCTAACTTATGAAGCCGAGGCAGAGTGGCTTCTATACGGTCTATGCCATTGGCAACTTGTAAAGCCCAGCCTTCTAATTCTTGCTTCATGGAAACCGGCATAGCATCCATTAAGTGAGTGCGGCCTGTTTTAGTGTATTCAGCCAATTGATTGGCTTTATTGGTTAAGCCGTCTTTTAGGTGGTGAAGTGCAGGTAATAACTGCTCTTTAAGACCAATAGCGGCGCTCAGGTGAATAGCAGTGGGGATAACATCATTACTGCTTTGCCCCATATTGACATGGTCATTAGGGCTGACAGTTTCATTTAGTTGTTGGCTTGCTAGGGTGGCTAAGACCTCATTCATATTCATGTTACTACTGGTGCCAGAACCTGTTTGGAAAACATCTACAGGGAATTGCTCTAAGTGTTTTCCCTCAATAATTGGCTGGGCGGACTGAGCAATGGCTTCGCCAATGGGGTTGGAGAGAAGCTCCAGCTCAACATTGGTTAATGCAGCAGCCTTTTTAATTAAAGCCAGGGCTCTGATAAATAGAGGTGGCATCGCCAGGCTACTGATGGGAAAATTATTGATAGCCCTCTGGGTTTGAGCTGCGTATAGGGCCTGAGCAGGGACCTGAAGCTCCCCCATACTGTCTTTTTCAATACGAAATTCAGTCATAACTCACCTGTCTTGGTTTTTGTTAATAGTAATGATTTTTATTATTATCTTCTATGTCTATTAATTCCTATTCGGCAGTTAGCTTGATAGTAAGTGCCTTCTGAATAATGCCTGGATTATGAGTTAGGAATATGGCTGGCTGTAGGTTATTTATTGGCCACTAATGCATGAAAACTCTCCATGTTTTTATCCGCTTCTTTTTTAATCTGTAAGCTGAATTGTGGGTTAAAATCGCCAATGCCAATATGCTTAGATGCAGGAATTAGACTGATTCGAGGCAGCTCAGGAAAGTGTGTGCGATTGAACATGGCATAGTGTAATTGGGCCATGATTAAAAGGTTAGTGTAGTCTTCTGGCTTACTGCTGACATAATACCAGTCGTGGCTGTGTAATGCGGCCTCTGCAATATCTTCTGGGAAGTTCCATTTATGTAAGATCGCTTGAGTTATACGACGACCATACTCTTGGTTGAGTTCATCTAATTCAGCGATAGTACACTCTTCATCGGTATTATCGGCATACAACACAATAGGAATAAAACCAATGTTGTGTACCAAGCCAACCAACAAGGCTTTTTCTGGATTGAACTGATTGCTGTGTTTCGCTAAGGCGTGGCTTAAGCAAGCCACTTCAACGCTCTCACGCCAGAATTCATTAATCTGTGGCCGTAATAGGCGACTTTTGACTTGTAAAAGTTCCTGTAAACTAAGAGCAATCACCAACTGTTCTGTTGCTTTGGTACCGAGCTGGGATATAGCGCCAGAAAGTGTATCGCAAGGGTTGATTCCTCGAAATAAGGGACTATTAGCCGCTGCTAATACTTTGGCAGCAATTGCAGGGTCTTGTTTTAAAATTTGAGCGATGTCATTAAGGTGGTTGTTGCTTCGATTTAACTCTTCTTTTACCGCTACGGCGATTTGTGGCAATGTTGGGAGTTGTAGCCTGTTTTGGGTCAAATCCTCTGAAAACTTATCAAAGAAAGATTGCTCCTCTATTTCATCTTCGTGGATTAATGAACTTAAGGTTGTTCTGTTGCTACTTAAAAACTGATCAAGCCGGCTTTGATCAAACACCAGCAGTTGGCTTTTTTGGGTGGTTTCACCTTTAAATAGTCTAGGTTTCAGTCTTGCCAGTGGTGCAATGGCTTCTTTACTATCCGCTATAATCGTTTTACTAATACCATCGGCAGCAGTAAGTTTTATTGCCCCGCTGAGTAAAAAGTACTCTTTATCATCTGTTTCACCAATATTAAATAAGGTTTTTTTGGCGCCAACCGATAGCTGCTCACAGGCAGCTGCAATTAATATCAGTTGTTGCTTGTTAAGATTTTCAAAACAGGCAAAGCGCTGTAGTACATCAAGAGGGGGCTGATTGTTTTTTTCCATTGCCCATTCCTTGGCTGGAAAATTCTATTCGCTGATATAGTTATTTATTTTAGTGTAGACCGTTATTGTACAGTCAGTAAGATCACTTGAGACCAAATAATGACAGTAGTAAGTAGTAGCCAAGTTGATATTAACTGGATGCATCAGGCAATTGAGCTTGCTCAGCGAGGCGCTAAAGCTGGAGAGGTACCGGTGGGTGCGATTGTCGTCTATCAGGGTGATGTCATTGGGCGAGGTTTTAACCAGCCGATTAGTAGTCATAACCCTGTTGCTCATGCTGAAATGATGGCTTTAATCGAGGCTGCACAACACTTGAACAACTATCGGCTGGTTGATTGTGATCTCTATGTGACGTTAGAACCTTGCACCATGTGTGCTGGGGCAATTATTCATAGTCGAATTAATCGCTTGGTGTATGGTGCTTATGAGCCTAAAGCGGGTGCAGCAGGGAGTGTGACAGATGTCTTTAGTCAACCACAGATGAACCATATTGTTGAAGTGACAGGGGGGGTATTAGCAGAGGAGTGTGGGCAACTGTTGTCTGATTTTTTCAAAGCGCGTCGTCAAGCTAAAAAACTGCTGAGACAACAACAAAAAGAACAATAATAAAGTTATGGTGTAGCAATGGTATTAAAAAATCTTTCTAAAAGACAGGATGCAAAACTAGCCGTCTTTAATGCCGGGGGAGTGCTCACTTTTAGCAACGGGCAGGTTTTCAATTTGGGGAACAGTCAGCCATCGTAGTAAATCGTAATAGCGGCGAATGTTTTGCACATATAATACCGGCTCATAACCCCTGGCATAGCCATATTTAGTCAGCTGATGCCATTGTTTTTTGGAAAGGAGTGGTAAACTCTCTTTGACATCAACCCATTTATTAGGGTCACCACCACGTATTTCAGTTAGCTTTCTGGCATCTTGCAAATGGCCATAGCCTACATTGTATGCGGCCAGTGCCATCCAGGTTCGGTCTGGCTCTTTAATATCCTGGTTAATACGCGCTTTTATTTTTTTAAAATAGCGACTACCTCCCATAATACTTTGCTTTGGGTTTAACCGATTAGCAACACCCATTTCTTTAGCGGTGGCACGAGTTAGCATCATTAGGCCTCTCACCCCGGTGGGCGATTTTGCTTTAGGTCGCCAGTGGGATTCTTGATAACCAATTGAAGCAAGTAGTCGCCAGTCCATGTCATAAGACTCGGCGGCTTTTTCAAAGTAATTACGGTATTTAGGCAGCCGCTTTTGCATCTGCTTGGTAAAGGTCTTAACCCCTACATAATTAATTTGTTCGACATGACCATAAAAGCGCTCATAAAGATGGGCCAAAGTGCCGTTGGCTTTAATTTTGGCAAAAAATAAATTAGCCCGGTTGATTAAGCTAGCATCAACACTTTTGGGAAATGCCCAGGCGAGCTTGTCACTTGGAGCAAGGTCAAAGGCAACCCGGATATTAGGGAAATAAATAAAGTTCATGGCAAGCTCGTTGGAATCAACCACTGTGTAGTCGATTTCGCCATCATTGACCATTCTTAGCAGGTCAATATTTTCATGTACTTCCGTGGTTTCCCAGGGGATAGGAATTTGATCGCTGTACTGTTTAAGTCGTTCGGCATGACTGGAGCCTGCCAGTACTAGAAATTTACCTGGGGATAGGTCGGCAAATGATTTGGGCGCTTTCAGTTTAGCGTTATAAATCAGCTGCTGAGTAACATCCATGTAAGGCTGGCTAAAATGTACCTGTCGTTGGCGGTGGTCGGTGACAGCTAAACCAGCAGCAGCCAGGCTAATGCGTTGAGCTGCACCGTTATCAGCAAGGGCATGGAAAATATCGGGAAGCGAGTTTGCGGTGATAATCGTTAACTTGACACCTAACTCTTTGGCAAAACGTTTAGCTAACTCAAACTCAAAACCTGTCGGCTGCTCTTTGCCTTGATAGTATGTGGTGGGGCTATTACGGGTAACAATAATCAGCTCTTTTTGTCGTTTAACCTGCTGCAAAGAGGTGGGTTGTTCACAACCTGTTTGCAACAGACAGACAAACAAAGTGAGTAAAAGTCTTATTGTTGTATTGCTATAAAAACAACCAGTCATTCGGTTACGTAAATTACTTGCATGATGTACATCACAAATTTTCAGCCATCATACTTTAACCTAGGTGTTTCATAAAGTTCTGCATAACCTTATTTGCTCATTGTTTCAACAGAGAATATTTTTTCAGCCACTCGAAATCTCTAAAACGAGCCTTTTCCAAAAATTTCGCTGTGAAAGTCTATGCACTTACAAATAAGGGCTCTACATCATTTTTATGCGAATTCATAAAACATCCGGATTAAGTTATCTACAATTGGAAAACCAGGTGTAGCGTGTTGACCATTAAGACAAGTAGCTGCCTGAGGTCAGATACAGTATGATACGCCCGATTTTCAACCCTCATCGCTCACTCAGAGGTCCTAGAATGCTTGAGTTGCGTGGAACCCCTGCACTATCCGACTTTCGTCGTCAGAAGCTGTTACAAAAACTGAAACAACTTCATCCGGAAACAACTGATATTTATGCAGAATATATCCATTTGGTGGATTTGGCAGAGCCATTATCTGTCAAAGAACAAACTGTTCTAACCAAGCTGCTGACTTATGGTCCGAATATTAAAGAACACCACACTCAAGGTGAAAGGCTGCTGATTATTCCTAGGCCTGGTACTATCTCCCCCTGGTCAAGTAAGGCGACCAATATTGCACACAATTGTGGTCTGCAAAAAATAAAGCGGGTTGAGCGTGGTGTAGCTTATTTCATCACAACCAATCACCCGTTAAATAAAGGGCAACTGCAGACATTATCACAGTCACTGTATGACCGAATGACTCAAGCAGTCTGCTATACCACAGATGAAGCGGTGGCTTTATTTGCAGAGGACGCTCCAGCACCATTGAACTATATTCCTGTCCAGGAAGAGGGGCGAGAAGCATTAGTGCAAGCAAATACGACGCTTGGCCTGGCATTAGCGGATGATGAGGTCGACTATTTATACGACAGTTATCAGAATAAATTACAGCGAAATCCTACAGATGTTGAGTTAATGATGTTTGCCCAGGCAAACTCAGAGCACTGTCGTCATAAAATATTTAATGCCAGCTGGTCAATTGATGGTGAACAGCAAGGTCGCTCGCTATTTGCGATGATCAAAAATACTTACCAAATGCACAAGGAAGGGGTGCTATCTGCTTATAAAGATAATGCAGCGGTTATTGAGGGACATCAGGCTGACCGCTTCTTCCCCAACCCGGCAACCAAAGAATACGGTTACAATCAAGAGGATGTGCATATCCTCATGAAGGTGGAAACCCATAACCACCCCACTGCAATTGCTCCCTACCCTGGTGCTTCTACCGGATCTGGTGGCGAAATAAGAGATGAAGGTGCAACGGGATGTGGGGCTAAACCCAAAGCAGGCTTAACAGGTTTTACCGTTTCTAATTTAAAAATCCCTGGCTTTACTCAGCCTTGGGAAGTCGATAATGGTAAGCCAAACCGGATTGTGTCTGCACTGGATATTATGGTGGAAGGCCCACTGGGTGGTGCGGGGTTTAATAATGAGTTTGGTCGCCCGAATTTGTGTGGCTATTTTCGAACCTACGAACAAACCATTAATGGGCCTGATGGTGATGAAGTCAGAGGTTATCACAAGCCAATCATGATAGCGGGTGGTTTAGGCAACATTCGCGCTGAGCATGTGGAAAAAGGTGAGATCCCTGTTGGTGCCAAGCTGGTTGTGCTTGGTGGCCCGGCGATGCAAATTGGTCTGGGGGGCGGTGCCGCTTCATCCATGACTACCGGTGAGAGTACCGAGGATTTAGACTTTGCTTCTGTGCAGCGGGATAACCCGGAAATGGAGCGTCGTTGTCAGGAAGTCATCGATCAGTGCTGGCAGTTGGGTAGTGATAACCCGATTGCATTTATTCATGATGTAGGTGCAGGTGGACTTTCCAATGCGTTTCCAGAACTGGTGAGTGATGGTGACCGCGGAGGAAAGTTCGAGCTGCGTAATGTCCCCAATGATGAGCCAGGTATGTCACCTCTGGCGATCTGGTGTAATGAATCTCAAGAGCGCTATGTATTAGCTGTTGCCCCAGAGAACCTACCCCAGTTTGAAGCGATTTGTCAGCGTGAGCGCTGCCCTTATTCCATTGTGGGTGAAGCGACTGAAGCAAAGGACTTAGTAGTTACTGATGAACATTTCGACAATAAGCCAGTAGAAATGCCGCTTGAGGTATTGTTAGGCAAAGCGCCACGGATGCACCGGGATATTACACGGGTAAAAACAGAGCAGGTAGCATTTAACAGTAAGAAAATTGACTTGGCTGATGCTGCTGAGCGGGTGTTGAAGCTCCCAACAGTAGCCAGCAAAAGTTTTTTGATCACTATTGGTGACCGTACTGTGACTGGCTTAGTGGCTCGTGATCAAATGGTTGGCCCTTGGCAGGTGCCAGTAGCAGATGCTGCAGTGACAACTTCAACACTGAATAGCTTTACTGGTGAAGCTATGGCAATGGGAGAGCGTACGCCAGTAGCACTATTGGATGCAGCCGCTTCAGGCCGAATGGCGATTGGTGAAGCCATTACTAATATCGCTTCTACTAAAATCAAGCAAATCAGTGATATCAAACTGTCTGCCAACTGGATGGCGGCGGCAGGTCACCCAGGGGAAGACGCTAACCTCTATGACGCAGTCAAAGCAGTAGGAATGGAGTTATGCCCGGAGTTGGGGGTTACGATTCCAGTGGGTAAAGATTCCATGTCGATGAAAACCCAGTGGACCGATGAGCAAGGTAATGATAAGTCGGTGACTTCTCCACTGTCTTTAATCATCTCGGCATTTGCGCCTGTTGAAGATGCTCGTTTATCTTTGACGCCACAGCTAAGAACAGATCAAGGTGAAACAGTTTTACTGTTTATCGATTTGGGACAGGGTAAGAATCGCTTAGGTGGCTCAGCATTAGCGCAAGTTTATAATGCGGTTGGCCAACAAGCAGCTGACTTGGATGACCCTCAATTACTAAAAGGTTTTTTCTCTGCAATACAAGCATTAAATGCTGAGCAAAAGTTGTTGGCCTATCACGACAGATCGGATGGTGGTCTGTTTACTACGCTGGTAGAAATGGCTTTTGCTGGCCGTACAGGTATTTCTATCGACTTAACTGGGCTTGCAGCTAGCCAAGAGGAGTTGGCTGCAACATTGTTTGCTGAAGAATTAGGTGCTGTGGTTCAAGTTAAACAAGCTGACTTGGCAGTTGTAAAGCGGCAGTTTGAACAAGCAGGTATTGCTGAGCTGGTTCATGAAGTTGGTCAGCTTAATGCTGCCCAGCAAATAGACTTCAAACTAAATGGCCAGCAGGTGCTGAGTAATAGCCGTCAACAGTATCAGCGCTGGTGGGCTGAAACCAGCTATCAGATTCAAGCCCTTAGAGACAACCCCGGCTGCGCACAGCAGGAGTTTGACCAACTGTTGCAGCAGAATGATCCAGGGCTGCATGCTGAATTGAGCTTTAAGTCTGAGGAAAATATAGCAGTTCCTTACCTAAACTTGTCCGCAAAACCCAAATTAGCTGTATTACGTGAGCAGGGGGTGAATAGCCAGGTTGAAATGGCTGCGGCTTTTGATCGGACAGGCTTTACCTCAGTCGATGTTCACATGAGTGATATCTTGTCAGGAAAAGCTTCGCTTGCTGAGTTTAAAGGCATGGCTGCCTGTGGTGGCTTTTCTTATGGAGACGTCTTGGGTGCTGGTGAAGGCTGGGCCAAGTCAATTCTATTTAATGATGTCGCCAGACAACAGTTCGCTGATTTTTTTGCCAGACAAGATACGTTTGCGCTAGGGGTATGTAATGGTTGTCAAATGCTGTCGAATTTGCGAGAGCTAATTCCGGGTGCAGAGCACTGGCCCCATTTTGTTCGCAACCAGTCTGAGCAGTTCGAAGCCCGTTTAGCCATGGTTGAAGTGCAGGATTCTCCTTCGGTTTTATTGCAAGGCATGGTTGGTTCAAGAATGCCAATCGCTGTTTCTCATGGCGAAGGTTATGCAGAG
Source organism: Spartinivicinus marinus (assembly GCF_026309355.1). Lineage (NCBI taxonomy): Bacteria > Pseudomonadati > Pseudomonadota > Gammaproteobacteria > Oceanospirillales > Zooshikellaceae > Spartinivicinus > Spartinivicinus marinus. The sequence continues at coordinate 1,023,991 of NZ_JAPJZK010000001.1, read as the reverse complement.
CTAACAGCTGACCGGCAGCAAAATCTGGATGCAGCAAAACAAGTAGCCTTGCGCTATGTCGATAACCATGGCCAAGTGACGGAAGCTTATCCTGCTAATCCTAATGGCTCCCCTGCCGGTATTACTGGGGTCACAACTAGCGATGGGCGCGTCACTATTATGATGCCGCATCCTGAGCGAGTGTTTCGCACAGTGCAATACTCTTGGGCGCCTGATAGCTGGGGAGAGGACTCTCCATGGCTACGCTTGTTCCAAAATGCACGGGTTTGGCTTGGGTAAGTCATTAACCAATATTTAAAATCAAAAAGCCTGGCTATTTTCCAGGCTTTTTGATTTTGGAGGGGGTTGAAAAACTAATGTGCTTGAAAGTGCTGTGTTAAAAATTAGCTCAAAATGCTCATTTATTAAGTATAAACTCCGCCTTTTTGCTGATTTTTGCCTTGTCTTTGCTGTACTCATAACATATTACAATACCCACTTTATATCAGGGAGGCGAATTATCAAATGTATAAGATAGCGGTTTTTATTCCAGAAGAAGCATTAGAATTAGTAAAAAGTGCCATGTTTCAAGCTGGTGCAGGAAAAATTGGGGATTATGATTGTTGCTCTTGGCAAGTAAAGGGGCAGGGGCAATTTCGACCACTGGCTGGTAGTAACCCTTATTTAGGACAAACGGATCAGGTAGAAACAGTTGAAGAATATCGGGTGGAAATGGTTTGTGCTGATCAGTATGTGTCTAATGTAATTCAAGCTATGAAGCAGGCTCACCCTTATGAAGAGCCTGCATATGATGTATGGCAGTTAGCTGACTTGTATACCCTTCGCGAATGACTTTTAGGGTTTGTTGTCATCGTTCTTCACCCCAATCATTGATAAAAACATAAACTCATGGGGCTTCATCGCTCGACGGCCGCCCCTAAAAGCCATTCGCTTTGGCTATAATTAGTTGGATGAGTTAAAGCTAGCTTTATCGCTTTTTGATCGATTGAGTAATATCTTCAACCCTGACCGGAAAACTACCTGATTGACGATCGACAAAGTAATGCTGAAGGGTTTTTTCGATGGTAGGGAACGCCAGTTGCTGCCAGGGTATATCAGTTTCATTGAATAATTGAACGTCATAAGATTCTTCTCCAGACCCAAACTTTGGTTCTTTAAGTTGGGCGCGGAAAATCATATAAACCTGGCTGATATGGGGTAGATTAAAAACAGTGTATAACTCTAGTTGTTCTACGGTCGCCAGGGCTTCTTCCCAAGTTTCTCGTTGAGCGGCCTGAAGAGTCGTTTCGCCTAGCTCCATAAAACCTGCAGGAAGTGTCCAAAAACTCTTTCTTGGCTCAATAGCTCTTTTGCAAAGCAGTATTAATTCTTTATAAACGGGCAGGCAACCTGCAACTATTTTAGGGTTTTGGTAGTGGATGGTCTGACAGTGACTGCACACATAGCGAGGGCGGTTGTCACCTGTCGGAATGAAGAGTGCAACCAGCTTTCCACATTGAGAGCAGTATTTCATAGCCTCGCCTTTTTCCATTTGAGGCTATGAGTATATACTGGATAGTGATGTGAAGTTAAATAGAGGGTGCAGCTGTGCGGCGGCTGGTTAAGCAAATTACATCAGCAGGAGCCGTTCCATCTTCAGCAGGCAGTTCGCCATTGAGTCGTTTGCGAGTAAGTTGTGCATGCTCAGGGTCGGTAAGAGATAGTTGCAGTTGATGTAAAGACTCATACATTAGTTTTGATATAGCAACACAAGCACTCATAGGGTTTGATGATTGGCGGATTTTCATATCAACCTGAAATTGAATGCCGCGTAATCTTCTTTGGTATTCAGGGGGGGCGTCTTGGATTGCTTCTTCAATTAACTGTTTCCTGAGCCTTTCCAGATCATCTGGCTTGTTATTGGCGAGAAACAACAACTCATCAAAATCTGGAAGGTTTGACTTCATATAATCACCCATTACTTCTTCATGAATTACAGCTTCATCCTTTAACCTGCGCCTGTTTCCGTTTGACAGAGCTAACTGATGAAACTTTATCCTACCTGACTATTAGAACACTTGTATGTTGACTGATTCACACGCAATTTAGAGGCCAGCTAGAATAAGCAGAAAAATAAGGAACTCTGAAATAAAAAAGGTAACCAAAACAGAATGTTAGGCTGTCAAGTTTAGACTAAGTGCTATTTTAGTTTTGTAGAGGTTTTATTAGATGAATTTGCTATATGTGCCTGTGAAGTACACTGACATCACTGCGTGTTGCTGAAGCTTATTATTTCTTTCACAATAGCAGCATTACATTAACTTTAATGGCAGAAGCCACTGCTAATTTGCCAGGAGCTGGTGTCATAATCCAAGGACTGAGTCTCTGTTAAACATTATGTTTTCTATAATTAATGATAAATAAACTGTATAAAGCCCTAACGAACAACCCTGAAAGTGAGCTGGCTGTAGATTTGCCTGAAGCGGCTGTATTGCTACCTATAACGGATCACCCTAGAAATCCAGAAATTATTTTTACCTTACGTGCTGCTCACTTATCTACTCACAGTGGTGAAGTGGCTTTTCCTGGTGGTAAGCGGGATGAGTCAGATCAGAGTTTGTGGTTTACTGCGTTGAGGGAGTCTTATGAGGAAATCAATCTTACTGCAGACCATGTTACGCCATTAGGCCGGCTCAACCCTTTAGCTTCCCGATTTGGATTAAAAGTGGTCCCATTTGTGGGGTTAATTCCATCCCAGGTAGCATTAACCCCAAACCTGGATGAACTGGACTTGATCTTTAGGGCACCCTTGGCATTTTTTTTAGAGCCAAGACACCTGAAATTTGATCAGATTGAGTTTTTTGGGGAGTTTTATCAGATTCCTTATTTTTGTTATGAGCAGTTTAAGATCTGGGGGCTAACTGCACTGATGCTGGTTGATTTGCTAAATATTGGCTTTGATGCAGATATCAGTTGTGACTGGCCTCAACGAGACCCTGAAATTATTGATAAATTTGTCAGCATGAAGAATAAGTAATCTGAATATTTCTCCAGCCGATATATGTTTAGGTGAAATATTCAGTTGTAAGCCTTGCTTTATTGAGAGGGGCTATCTTTTCTTTTTTAGTGAAACTTTTGCTTGCTTAATAACATTGTCTTTAATTTGTAGAATTTCTATTAAGTAGGTGCCTACTTTTAAGCAAACTTTGGTTTCGGGAATAGTTTCAAGATACTCAGTAATCAATCCATTTAGTGTTTTAGGACCATTGCTGGGTAGGTCCCATTTCAATAGTCGATTGATGTCTCGAATATTAGCTGAGCCATCAATGAGAAAAGAACCATCAGGTTGTACTTTGATACCCTCACTATCATCAGACATATCGGTGGTGAATTCACCCACAATTTCTTCAAGAATATCTTCTAAGGTAATTAAACCTTCAACATCACCATATTCATCTACAACAAAGGCAATACGTAACTTTTCTTTTTGAAAGTTAAATAGCTGAGTGTGTAATGGTGTGTTCTCTAAAATAAAGTAAGGCTCTGCAATTTCCTGTAATAAATCTGCTTTACTTGGTGTGCCAGTCGCTAAAAAGCGAGCCGCATTACGCATATGAAGGACGCCAATAATGTTGTTGATATCGTCTTTATAAATAGGTAAGCGAGTATGCTGACAGTCTTGTAGCTGGCTAATGATAGTTTCTATGTCATCGTCAATATCAATACCAATAATCTCTTGGCGGGGCACCATAATGTCATCAACGCTGACATTTTCTAGGTCTAAAATGCCTAATACCATTCCTTTGCGCTTGCGGGGAATAATACCTGGTGTTTCATGAACTAGAGTGCGAAATTCCTCGGTGCTAAGGTGGTCTTGCTGATTTTCATTAGGATTGACACCAAATAAACGCAGTAAGTTATTGGTGATGCCATTAATAAGCCAGACCACTGGAAATAATAAGATGAGTAGTGGGCGTAAAAGGTATGCTGCTGGAAACGCAATACGCTCTGGGTGTAATGCTGCTAGTGTCTTAGGTGTTACTTCGGCAAAAATCAAAATAACTAGAGTAAGTAGCACTGTTGCTATAACAATGCCTGCTTCCCCCAAAACTCTAATGGCAATTACAGTAGCTATTGAAGAAGCAAGAATATTAACGAAGTTATTGCCGATTAAAATGACCCCGATGAGCCGATCAGGCCGCTCAAGCAAACGGCTGGCGAGGGTAGCCGCACGATGTTTGCTATTGACTAAGTGACGAAGCCGGTAGCGGTTTAATGCCATCATCCCGGTTTCGGAGCTGGAAAAAAATGCTGAAAGTAAAATGAGTACAAACAGGGCTCCAAATAGGAAGCCAAGGGGCACTTCGTTCAAGAATTAACCTCATGTTGCCAAGCGTAATATGCTCACCCAAATTGTTCATGAATAAGTGGTTACGAAAAAACCAGTAAGCACTTGGATGAGTTTGTTTGTTAAATCAGTTTATCTTCCCTGCAAAACCAGGTCTAGCACAAACTTGCTGCCAAAATAAGAAAGCATAAGTAGTGTAGTGCCACTAATCGTCCATTTAATTGCGGTATTGCCTCGCCAGCCTAACTGATGGCGACCCCATAATAGGGTGGCAAAGACCAGCCAAGCGAATATAGATAAGAGTGTTTTATGAGCCAAGTGTTGTGCTAGTAAGTCATCAACAAATAAAAAGCCAGTGGCAAGTGATGCAGTAAGTAAAATTAAACCTGCCCAGACAAACTCAAATAACAGACTTTCCATTGTTTGTAGTGGTGGAAAAACTTTAAGGATTCCCTTGAGCTGATGATGTTTGAGCTTATAGTTTTGGTAAGCCAGTAGAACAGCCTGAAAAGCCGCAATAGTAAGAATACTGTAGGCCAGAATTGAAAATAGGATGTGGCCAAGCATACCAAAATCACGCTCAGGTATGACGGTTTTTGGTGCATCTTGGGTCACAGCAAAAATGATTGTTAATGCTGCTAGTGGTGCAAGAAATATTAACAGGCTTTCGACAGGCTTTTTTAAAGCACTGAGTAATACAATGTTAATAATCATCCAGGAAATAACTGAGCTGACATTATAAAAGCCTAGGTTAATACCGTTTGGCTCATGAATAAGCAGGTAGAGACTGATTGCTTGAAGTAGGGATGCACTAAAACCCAGAAATAAAACAAGAGATTTACGGAACTGTTTATTTTGCTTGATGGCCAGTGCCTGACCTATAGCAGTCGTGCAATAACAGATAATAGCAAACAAGCTAATGATGATTATATTCATAACTGTATAAAAGGCTGGGTCATTATGTACTGCAATCGTCCATTCTGCATAAAAGTTTATCCAGGTAAAGGCTTATTTTATTGAATAACTGGAAAATAGCTTAGTTTCCTTTGACATTGCTTGGTTTAATAGGCAGCGGCTGTTGAGTTGCGTTATAATCACAGCGAGTTAGCAAGCTGTCTTGATATGGGCTGTCTGGCTGTGAGCAGTAACTTGAATGGGTGGGTAGTAGCTTACACAAGCCTTTAGCAGTTTATATCAAGACAGCTTATAGCATTTGTAGTAGGTACCTAATGCTACAAATGAATGAGCAAAGGTTATTAATAGGGCTGGTTCCATGTTTGAAAACTTAACAGATCGACTCTCACAAACCCTTCGTAATGTAACAGGTAAAGCAAAACTCACCGAAGATAATGTTCGAGATACATTGCGTGAAGTGCGAATGGCCTTGTTGGAGGCGGATGTTGCGCTACCTGTAGTGAAAGACTTTGTTGCACGGATTAAAGAGCGAGCAGTTGGCCAAGAGGTACAAAAAAGTCTAAGCCCAGGCCAGATGTTTGTGAAAATCGTCCAGTCTGAGCTGGTTGCCATTATGGGCGAAGCCTGTGACGACTTGAACCTAGCTGCGCAGCCCCCAGCGGTTATCTTAATGGCAGGTCTCCAGGGTGCGGGTAAAACTACATCTGTTGCTAAGCTGGCTAAGTTTCTGACTGAGCGAAAGAAAAAGTCAGTGCTAGTGGTAAGTGCCGATGTCTATCGTCCTGCCGCAATCAAGCAGCTGGAAACACTAGCAAATGAAGTTGGAGTACACTTTTTTCCAAGTCATACAGAGCAGAACCCTGTTGATATTGCTAATGGTGCGATCAGTGAGGCGAAAAACAAGCATTATGACGTGGTAATTGTGGATACAGCAGGTCGTCTCCATATTGATGAGCAAATGATGGAGGAGATCAAGGTCCTGCATAGTGCAGTCAACCCAATCGAAACCTTGTTTGTGGTAGATGCGATGACTGGGCAGGATGCGGCTAACACAGCAAAAGCTTTTAGTGATGCCTTGCCACTCACTGGCGTGATTTTAACCAAAGCAGATGGTGATGCTCGTGGAGGAGCGGCTTTATCCGTTCGCCACATTACCAGTAAGCCAATTAAGTTTTTGGGTGTTGGTGAGAAAACAGATGCCCTTGAGCCATTCCATCCAGACCGGATTGCCTCCAGGATTCTAGGGATGGGGGATGTGCTTTCCTTAATCGAAGAGGCAGAGCAAAAGCTTGATAAGCAGAAAGCGGATAAGCTGGCTAAAAAGCTGAAAAAAGGTAAGGGCTTTGACTTAGAAGATTTTCGTGACCAGCTCCAGCAGATGAAAAAGATGGGTGGCATTACCAGTATGATGGATAAGCTGCCTGGCATGGGACAGATGTCTCAGCTGGCACAACAAAAAATTGATGATAAACCCTTAGTCCAAATGGAAGCGATTATCAGCTCCATGACACCTGCTGAGCGGTCTAACCCAGACATTATTAATGGCTCACGGAAAAAACGGATTGCATTGGGTTCTGGTACCCAGGTTCAGGACATTAACCGTTTGCTTAAACAGCATAAACAAATGCAAAAAATGATGAAAAAAGTCACCAAAAAAGGTGGTTTGACCAAGTTGATGAGGGGAATGGGGAACATGAAAGGGATGGGTGGTATGATGCCCCCTGGCGGTAAATTCCCTGGGATGTAAGCTATTCTTTTAAAGCAATAACGCATATTCAATGCAAAAGCCTGCTGCGGATTACTTCAGCAGGCTTTTCATTATGGTTGATATTCCGTAGAATATGCGCCCTTCCGAGTAGTGGTTGAACAGTTGGCTGGCTACTCGAAAGTAAACACCTGAGCAGTAATAGCTCATTTGTTGTAAATAGAGAACTAGGAAAAGTCTAATGGTAACAATTCGTTTAGCACGTGGTGGCTCTAAAAAGCGCCCGTTCTATCACTTAACGGTGACTGATGCGCGCAACTCTCGTGATGGTCGCTTTATTGAGCGAGTAGGTTTCTTTAACCCAGTTGCTCGTGGTCAAGAAGAACGCTTACGCGTTGATAATGATCGTGTTGAGTACTGGTTAAGCAAAGGTGCTCAAACTACTGATCGTGTTGCTAAATTATTAGCTGAAGCTAGTAAGCAAGCTGGTCAAGCGGCTTAATTTTCCGTGTGAGCAGTTTGAGGTGGTTATGGCAGTAACGAGTAATGTAAACCAAAACGACTTATTGGCACTGGGGCGTATTTCTTCAGTGTATGGTGTGCGTGGTTGGGTTAAGGTTTACTCTTATACTGACCCTATGGATAACATTTTTGGTTATTCGCGTTGGCTCCTCAAGCAAAAAGGACAGCTTCGAGAGATTGCAGTTGTTCAAGGCAAAAAGCATGGTAAAGGCCTGGTTGTACACTTAGAAGGGTGTAATGATAGAGAGCTTGCACAGCAATACTGTGGTGCAGAAGTGTTCATTCACAAAGATCAGCTGCCTAGTTTGGTTGAAGGCGAGTATTACTGGCATCAACTGGAAGGCTTGCGAGTTATTGCAGTCGCTACGGGTGAATATCAACAAACAGACCTAGGTCGAGTCATTAGACTTATGGCTACAGGTGCGAATGATGTTTTAGTAGTGAAAGGCGATAAACAAAGCGTTGATCAGCGTGAACGATTGATTCCTTTCTTACCAGATCAGGTGATTGAGTCCATCTGTTTAAAAACAGGTGAAATACGGGTCGATTGGGATCCGGAGTTTTAAATAGTGTGGTTTGGGGTTGTTTCCCTCTTCCCTGAAATGTTCAATGCCATCATTGAGTATGGCGTAACAGGAAGAGCGGTAAAGCAAGGTTTACTTGAGGTGGCATTTTGGAATCCAAGAAGCTTTACTCATGATAAACACCAAACAGTGGATGACCGACCTTATGGCGGTGGTCCCGGCATGTTGATGAAAGTTCAACCTCTGCGTGATGCCATCCAGGCAGCAAAGCAAGCTGCTGGAACTGAGGCTAAGGTGATTTACATGTCCCCTCAGGGGCGCCAGCTAACCCAGCAAGGGGTTGTGGAGTTGGCACAAAATGAAAAACTCATCATAGTCGCAGGGCGATATGAAGGTATTGATGAGCGCATAGTCGAAACCGAAATCGATGAAGAGTGGTCGGTGGGTGACTATGTCTTAAGTGGTGGTGAAATTGCTGCCATGACGCTAATTGATGCGGTCTCACGCTTTGTCCCGGGCACTCTAGGTCACAAGAATTCCGCTTTGGAAGACTCTTTTGCAGAAGGTTTACTTGATTGTCCTCATTTTACTCGGCCAGAACAGGTGGCAGGGTTACAGGTTCCACCCGTATTACTGAGTGGCAACCATGAAATGATAAGGCAATGGCGACTGAAACAGTCGTTGGGAAGAACCTGGTTAAGACGTCCTGATTTATTAGCAAAGCATCAACTTGATGGCGAGCAGCAGGCGTTACTTGCTGAATTTCAGCAGGAATATCAGGCTAACCAAGGGCAATAAGGTCTGTAGCTAGCGGAAAGTGTTTGTATCTAGGAGCAAACAAGAGATGAGCAAAAACAAGATTATTCAGCAAATTGAAAATGAGCAAATGAACAAAGAGATCCCTGCCTTTGGGCCAGGTGATACAGTCATTGTTCAGGTAAAAGTAAAAGAAGGTAGCCGTGAGCGTTTACAGGCCTTTGAAGGGGTTGTGATTGGTAAGCGTAATCGTGGTCTGAACTCTTCTTTCACTGTTCGTAAAATTTCCAATGGAGTAGGGGTTGAGCGTGCGTTCCAAACTTACAGCCCGTTGGTAGATAGCATTACTGTTAAGCGTCGTGGTGATGTACGTAAAGCGAAGCTTTACTACTTGCGTGAGCGCTCTGGTAAAGCAGCAAGAATTAAAGAAAAACTTTCCTAGTTCCAATAAAAAAAGCAGCGTTAGCTGCTTTTTTTATGTCCTTTGTAAATGAATCGACTTTGCCTTGTTTGAAGTATCTACTCTTTGTCTGGTAAGAGCTTTTACATATTTTAAATGTAAAGCATGTCTTTTTTCTTGTCTGTTATGGGTTCTTTGATAAAATACGACACTTGTTACCGTTAATTTTACCGATTATACCACTTGCTTAGTGCTTTGGGACACTTACAGTTATTACGTGGTATAAGAAGACAAGGATGCTTATGAAACGCTTACCACTAAAGTGTATTGCCTGTTTTGTCACTTTACTTTTTTCTTCTTTAAACTTTGCCGGACAACCTATTAAGCTAGTTAAGGCGATGAGCTCTGGTTATAGCTTTTATGGTACTCGCTCTGAACATCAATATTTTGAAATTTTGGTTGAGCGTAATCTCAAAGCTGAAGTAGTTGGAGTACGCTTAATTAATAATGAGGGCGAGTGGCAAGATTTGCCTGCGAAAAAAATAGCAGTTATTGATGGGCAAATAGAACGTTGGCAGTTGAGTCATCAGTCTTGTATGAGGGGCTTAGTGCTGTGTAGTAGTCATTATCAGCAGCCAAGTATCAACTTTATTAAGTTTGCTGTTTATGCAAACACTGCAACAGGGCAATACTGGGATAATAACCAAAGCAAGGATCATTGGTTAACTAAAGGTGCTGGTTGGTTATTGGCCAAAGATATCAATGTGACAGTAAACAATGCTTTTTCAGGCTCGTTATATAAAGAGCAAAAGAGTTTTTATCCACAAGTGTTGGTGAAAAATATTGCACATGCTAAGCAGGTGCAAGTGGTTTATAGTTTTGACAGCTGGTTAACAAGTCATACCGTTGAAGCCAAGTATCAAACTTACCAGATCATTGGACCCAAAGGAGGCTTGGTCAAAAATCCAAGTAAATACGGAGTAGAAAGTTGGGGAGCCTCAATACCTGTGGCCAAGGAAAATCAGCTGGCGTACTTTGTAAGGTATAAAGTGGATGGACATTGGTATACAGATAATAATTTAGGGCAGAATTATCGAGTTATTCGAAAACAATAAGTAACCCTATATTGAGATGATTAATGTTGAAGCCCATCATAAATGGGCTTCAAGCTAAATAATAGGACTCAATTTTTTTCCAAAGCGTTTGATAGGCAATGGCTCCAGATTTTTTAGGTGCAAAAGTTGCTACTGGTTTCTGGTGAATACCCATATTTTCAATTTCTGCACAAAAAGGGATAGATTGGCTAATGATACTATTAAAGTGCATTTTTATCCTGGCTTCAGACTGTTGATGCAATTTTTTGGATGCTTGAGCCATAGAAAAGAAAGGGTGAATTTTGCTTTCATCTAGTGACTTTTCTTGAAAAAAATTAACTAGCTGATTTAAAGTGCGTTCAGATAAAGTGGTGGGAATAACAGGAACCATAATAATGTCGGCAGCATGAAATACATTTTCAGACAATAGACTGATGCTGGGAGGACAGTCGAGGAAAATGACATCATAGTGCTTCTTTAGTGGTTTTAATAATCTTGCTATTTGTTTTTGTGGTGATTTTTTAAATGCGCCGAGTTTGATATCAAAGTGTCGATAGGATAGTTTGGCTGGCAAGATGTCCAACAATGGGTAGTCTGAAGCTTTGACATGTTGAAATAGCTTATAAGACTGACTGAAAAACCATTTACTTTTTTGTTTTTTAGATGCACTTACTCGAAAATAAAAGGAAGAGGCGCCTTGTGGATCTAAATCGCATAGTAATGTTTGATAGCCAGCCTGACTAGCCTCATAGGCTAAGTTGACTGCTGCAGCTGTTTTACCTACGCCTCCTTTAATGCTGTAAACCGCTATTATCTTCATTGTTGACTAACCTTTTGAAAGAGCTGACTAAACTTGTTGTGAGTGGAAAATGAACAGAAATCATTGAGTTGACTGATTATCTCTGTTTTTAAAGAAGCTTGTTGCTGATGCATAACACTAACTAACCCACCAATTGCCGCTGCTTCGAGAGAGTCGATATTATTGCCATCTAAATAAGACAAAAGCTTTTCTTGTTGAACAGACAGGTCATTGAAGTGACCTAGTTTGTCTTGAAGTTTTTTTAAACTGCTAACTGCTTGTTTGTTGGTAGCCGTGTCCATTAAGTCAGCGAAGAGTTCTAATAAATAGCGGAGCTTTTTGCACTCTAGTCGTAAGTCATGGAATGCTTCATCATCTGTTGTGGCTGTTAGTAAACTGCCATTATGACAAACTAGCTGATATTTATTATGAACTTCTTGTATTGCTACTTTTATGATGGGCTTATGGCTATTCTTGGTTTTTGCTGCTTTTTTGCAAGTTTTTAATGTGTTTTTAATGGTGGCAAAAGTGTCTTGGTAGGTTTTGTTTTGTAAATGTTGAACAATATTTTTACATTCGGCTTTACGTAAATCAGCAAAGGTTTGAAATAATTTATCTAACCCTGGTTGTAGTTGGGTGGGCAGTTGCACTTTTAGTTCGTCTTTAGCAAGTAAGTAAACATCCAGGTCTCTTAATAAATTGGTTTTTTGAGCAAGTGTTTTTAGCTGTTGTTTTAATTGTTTGGTTTCAGCTTTGGGAAATACCTGTTTGATTAAACTTAGCAATGAGCGGATTTTACGAATAGCTACTCGGTAATCATGTAAATACTCAGTATCAATATCATCAATTACACCCTGCTCATTTTGTTGGGCAAGTGCCAGCATGGTATTAACCATATTAAGCACTGCTTCGCGTGTAGAGGTTTCAGGCTGAATAGCGAAATGAGGCTTGATACTGTAGGGTTGGGGGGCTAGCCTGTGCTTATCCCAATAATCAACGAGTGGTGGTTCTGCAATGGTTGTGAAATGCTGTTCTAGAAACTGAGTAAATTGTTCAGCCTCTTCATTAAAGCCTCTTAAAGGTTGTAACTCTAAATACTCTATAGTGGTAGCGCCGTTACGCTGATCGGATAAAATATAGATAATTGCTTTACAAACCGTTTTTTGGTCGGAGTTAATCATTTTGATTGTATGGCTATCACAGGTTAAGGTAGCCATTTGTTGCAACGCTCTAAGTTTAATAAGAGGTTTTACTTTATTTTTCAGTATTCCGCTTGGTAGCTGGTTTATCTCTAATACTTGACCATTGTTGTTAAGGTTGTTCGCTGTACAGCTTGCAATTAAGCTTTCATAAGCAAAGCAGCCTTTTGGGGCAAGAATAAGTTGGCTGTCGTATTGGTATAGCATGACATTGTCAAACCAAAGGGGCCAGCCAAAAGCATCATATAAAGGGATTGACTGAGTTGCTTGAGAGTGACAAACATTTGGAAATTGTTTCTTTATTAAGCGTACGACAGATTGCGGATTTTTTCGACCAGGTAACTGCCAATAAGATACGACAGGTTTAGCCAACGACTGGGCTAAGAGTGTCATTGTTTACTCCTCTTCCGTGACTTCACATAGCCGCTCCATAATTCTTATGAAGAGCTTTAGTTTATCTTCGAGCCACCCCACTCGGTTGTATTGCAAAAGCTTGGTACTGCTTCGCAGTGCTTTTACTTCGTTTCTATAGGTAGAGCGCAGCTATTTATTTTGCAGGTTTTGATTAAGAAAATCCAATAGCATTTGACGGTGTTGGTTGTAGCTAAAAGTGGCTATATGGGGGCCTTTGGTTGTAATTAACCGGCAATTATCTGGACAGGACTCTACTAAAAGCTTTCCATGATAATAAGGAATTACTTCATCTTCACTGCTGTGAAAAACCAGGATAGGAGAGCGAGTAATTTTAGTTAGTTGATTAATAGGCTCATACTCGTCGGGTATTAGACGTGAAAGAGGGTATTGTAAAGCCCAGGTCAACCAATTTGCATTTAAAACGTCCTGAGCAATAGTACGAAAGCCAGTAAAAGGGGCGTCAATAATAATTACATTAAACGGAGTGTTGCTAATAGCAGCATGATTAATAGCTAAAGCAGCACCAAGGCTTTGTCCCATTAAAATATAAGGAGGAGTGGTATTTTGTTGGAGCCACTGGCTGGCAGCAGCCACATCTTCAAGTACCTCGGGCATAATCGGGCTACCTGTAGATTTACCGTAGCCACGGTAATCCAGCATAAATACCTGGTAATTGTGCTCAACTAGCCAGGCAACGCTATGAATATGGGTGCTGATGTTTTGAGCATTACCATGTAAAAATAAAATAGTGGCCTTGGGTGTATCCTTTGGTTTAAGCAGCCAGTTTTTGAGGGTATTGTTTGATGAGGGTTGTAGAGTGATAGTCTCATACTCAATGCCTAGTTGAGTAGGCGTAAGTCGATAGTGGTTATCAGGATAAAAAAACTGTCGGGTTAACCAGTAATTAGCAGGCATGGCAGCGGGTAATATGAATACTATTAATAAGCAAAGGGTAATGGGTGATAGAAGAAGCCGCAAAATACGACTTTTGTTGATTAGTTGTTGGCTCATAACCTTTAATATGCTGAAACTTAGACTTTTTTGGGTACCTTTAATAAAGTTGCTCATTTATACAGCAGTTAATCAAGTTAATATGTGATGACAGGAATGACAACAGTAAAAGCAGACCAGTTAATTAATCAGTTTCTTGATCACTTATGGTTGGAAAGAGGCACTAGCCAAAATACCTTAACTGCTTATCGGAGTGACTTGTCTGGGTTTGCAAACTGGCTTGAGTCTAAGCCGCTGCTATTAGTAACGGCTGACCATATCCAGTCCTACCTTCAACACCGGCTACAAGCGGGATACAACAAGCGTTCTCAAGCGCGATGTTTATCTGTGTTGCGTCGCTTTTATCGGTATCTACTATTGCAGCAATTGCGACAGGATGACCCTACCCAGCATATTGCGATGCCAAAACTGGGCCGCTATTTACCCCGGTCATTGTCTGAAGAGCAAGTTGAAGCATTACTTGAAGCCCCTGATTTATCAACCTTGGTAGGGCAACGAGATAAAGCCATGCTTGAGCTCTTATACAGTAGTGGGCTACGGGTATCGGAATTGGTAGGTTTAACTGTACATCAACTCAGTCTTAACCAAGGAGCACTGCGAGTTGTAGGTAAGGGCAATAAAGAGCGCCTGATTCCTGTCGGTGAAGAAGCACAAGACTGGCTTGAAAGTTATCTAGCAAATGCTCGGTCCCACTTAGTGGGAGGTGTTAGCTGCGAAGTGTTGTTTCCGTCAACACGGGGCACAGCGATGACCAGACAAACATTTTGGCACCGAGTAAAAAAATACGCCGTATTGGCGGGAATGGGCATTGAAGTTTCTCCTCATACGCTACGCCATGCCTTTGCTACACATTTACTCAACCATGGGGCAAACTTGCGGGTAGTCCAGATGATGCTTGGACACAGTGATTTATCTACTACACAAATTTATACCTATGTGGCTCAGCACCGATTACAAGAGCTTTATAAAGAGCACCATCCAAGAGCTTAGTTTGTTACATGCCATTACTTTAAGAATATAGCACTAGCGGCTTATTCAGAAACAGCCTTGACGCAGGTGCAATTTAATCAAGTGGTCAATCTGTTATAATCGCCCGTGTGTAGGAGGGAACCTTTTGCTTAAATGTCTCTCTCTAAGTGCAGGTGGATTTTAAAACACAACGAGGATTTGTATGACTCCCTTTCGTAAATTAGCCCTTGGAGCAATAATTGCTTTAGCGGCAAGCTCAGCGATCGCTGCTTCTCCTGAGGAGGCTATTAAAGCCAAGTTAAGTCAGTTGGGCGGTAAAGTGACTATAGACCGAATTACTGAAACACCAGTGAAAGGGGTCTACGAGGTGCAGTTTTCTGGTGGTCAGCTAGTTTACACAAGCGCTGATGGTGGTTACCTGTTTCGTGGCGATATGTTAAAGATTGATGGTAATAAGTGGACAAACTTAACTGAACAGGCTCGTAGTAAAGCGCTGGCTAAGTTAATTGATGGCGTACCTAAAGAAAAGATGGTGGTTTTTTCTCCAGAGGGTAAAGCCAAGTCTCATATTACGGTATTTACGGATGTTGACTGTGGCTACTGTCGTAAGCTGCATACTGAAGTGCCAGAGCTTAATAAAATGGGCATAGAAGTCCGTTATTTGGCTTTTCCTCGTGGTGGTAAGCAATCATCAGCCTACTCTGTAATGGAGAATGTTTGGTGTGCCAAGGATCCTAAAGATGCCATGACCAAAGCCAAAAAAGGTGAAAAGGTAGCGGATAGCAAGTGTGCAAGCCCAGTTGAGGAGCAGTATAAGTTGGGCTTACAAGTCGGTGTGAGTGGTACACCTGCTTTAGTTTTGGCTGATGGTCGTTTGATTCCAGGCTATCAGCCTGCTGAAAACTTAGCTAAGTTGCTAGGCGTTAAAAAATAGCGATCTAAGTTGTCCGACACTTTCGTGATTTGATGTTAATTATCAATTTATTTTGTCGGTTATCGTTTTATCATGTCGGTATAGTGCCATAGTGTATTATATCGACAGTCTATGTATTCTGTTCACTTTTGCCCTCTTAATTAGCGTCCTCATGCTAACTATTCCAGTTATGTTGTTTGCATAGTAATAATTGTTCTGCAATTCCTGCTCCACTCATTGATTAATGGCGCTATAATAACCGGCTCGATAAAAGAGGTTGTGGTAGGTTAGCTATATAAATACCCAATCTGATGATGGCTAAGTCAACTGGGGGTCTATTTTGAAGCCCGTAAAAGTAGGAATATGTGGGTTAGGTACCGTGGGTAGCGGTACATTCAATGTGTTACAGCGCAATGGGGAAGAGATTGCGCGGCGTCTTGGTCGAGAGCTTGTTATTGAACAGGTGGGTGCTAGACGGGATAACCCGGCTTGTAATCTTTCTGATACCAGTATCACGCGTGATATTTTTGAGGTTGCCAAGAACCCTGCCGTAGATATTGTGGTTGAGTTAATCGGGGGGTATGACACTGCAAAAGAGCTGGTTTTAACGGCTATCCAACATGGTAAGCATGTGGTGACAGCTAACAAGGCTCTGATAGCTGAGCATGGTAATGAAATCTTTGCCGCCGCAGCAGAAAAGGGTGTTATTGTCGCCTATGAGGCGGCCGTAGCGGGTGGAATTCCAGTGATTAAAGCTATTCGTGAAGGGTTAGCGGCTAATCGGATTAATACGATTGCTGGCATTATCAATGGTACGGGTAACTTTATTCTGACTGCTATGGCAAAGGAAAAGCGAGAGTTTGCCGATGTTTTGGCCGAAGCTCAAGCGTTAGGCTATGCAGAAGCTGACCCGACATTTGACGTAGAAGGTATTGATGCAGCACATAAGCTGACGATCTTAGCTTCTATTGCATTTGGTGTTCCACTGCAGTTTAAGTCTGCTTATACCGAAGGCATTAGTCAGATCACTCCAGAAGATTTAGCGCATGCCAAGGAGCTGGGATATCAAATCAAACATCTAGGAATTGCCCGGCGCAAGCCAGGTGGTATTGAGCTAAGAGTACACCCAACGTTGATTCCAGATACAAAGCTAATCGCCAAAGTCGATGGCGTAATGAATGCGGTGATGGTTGATGCCGATGCTGTAGGACCAACTATGTATTATGGCCCTGGTGCCGGTGCAGAACCTACTGCTTCTGCCGTAATAGCCGATATTGTGGATGTGGCACGCTCAATCGATTCAGTATCTTCAGTAGTTGCTCCTTTAGCCTTTCACTCTGAAGCAATTGATGACACTAAAATTCTTGATATTGAGGAAGTTGAGTCTGCTTACTACTTAAGAATGCAGGCGGCAGATCACCCAGGTGTGATGGCAAACATTACCCGTATCCTTAGTGATTTAAATATTAACATTGAGGCAATTAATCAAAAAGAAGTGCCTGAGGGCGAGCAGTTTGCTGATATCTTTATGCTAACCAGAGAAGTGCGGGAAAAAGATATGAAGGCGGCAATTGAAGCTATTCAAGCATTAGCCGATGTGTCGGGGAGTGTCGTAACTATTCGAATGGATCATTTAGGTCATTGATAAGCGACTAATAAAAGACTATACCTTTCAAGAAAATCTGACGTAAAGGGTATAGTTTAAGCAACACACTAATTATGTAAAATTCCATAAATAGGTAATACTGTGAAGTATATAAGTACCCGTGGGCAAGCACCTGCGCTAAACTTTGAGGATGTCTTACTGACAGGACTTGCCAGTGATGGTGGCCTGTATGTACCTGAAACTTTACCTAAATTTTTGCCTGAACAAATTTCAGCGTGGGCAAGTCTTAATTATGCAGAACTGGCAGAAAAGGTAATAACCCCTTTTGTTGCCGACAGCATTCCAGCTCAAGATTTACACCGGATTATTCAAGATACTTACGCAGGTTTTAGTCATACGGCAGTTGCTCCCATACAACAATTGGGAGCTAATGAATGGGTGATGGAATTATTTCATGGGCCTACTCTGGCATTTAAAGACTTCGCTTTGCAACTATTGGGGCGATTATTAGATTATGTGCTTGCTAAGCGTGATGAGCGGGCAGTGATTGTTGGTGCTACGTCTGGGGATACGGGCTCGGCTGCAATTGAGGGCTGTTGCCCTTGTGAGAATGTCGATATTTTTATTATGCATCCCCATAACCGTGTATCAGAAGTACAGCGCCGGCAAATGACTACGGTTATTAGTGATAATGTATTTAATTTAGCCGTTGAAGGAAATTTTGACGATTGTCAGGCCATGGTAAAAGCCTGCTTTGCTAATCAAGAGTTTTTACAAGGCAAGGCACGTCTGGTTGCGGTGAACTCTATTAACTGGGCCAGAATTATGGCGCAAGTGGTGTATTATTTTTATGCGGCAATCCATTTAGGTGCTCCTCACCGCAGCGTCAGTTTTTCAGTGCCAACTGGCAACTTTGGAGATATTTTTGCTGGCTATATTGCCAGGCAAATGGGCTTGCCAATTAATCAACTAGTGGTGGCCACTAACCGCAATGATATTTTGCACCGCTTTATCAGTGGTAATCAGTATGCTAAAGAGCAGTTGCACCCAACGTTATCGCCTAGCATGGATATCATGATTTCCAGCAACTTTGAACGTTTACTGTTTGATTTGCATGGTCGTAATGGGCAAGCAATTGCAGGTTTAATGGAGCAGTTTAACGAGCAAGGTACTATTAGTATTGAGTCTTACCGCTGGGAACAGGCGCAACAATTATTCAGTAGTTGTCGGGTTTCAGATGAAGAAACTGTCTCGACGATTAACCAGGTTTATGCCGAAACAGGCTATTTGCTAGACCCTCATACCGCAATTGGTGTAAAAGCGGCGCGGAGTTGCCGAACTAATCAAGCGGCGCCAATGGTGACATTGGCAACTGCTCATCCGGTTAAATTCCCAGATGCTATTTTGCAAGCTGGACTGGCCAGCCCAGCGCTACCTCATCACCTAACGGATTTATTTGAGCGGCAAGAGCGCTACCAGGTGCTGGAAAATAAACTGGCTGATGTACAACAGTACATTCAAACTCATGGGCGCTTTTTTAAATAAAAAATAGATGAGTTTATACCCTTCGCGAATGATTTATCCCTACGCTTTGGGTATATAAACTACATTTATTTAAGGGCTACGCGAAAATGTTTATTTTTAGTAGTGCCCTAAAGAGATAGGCATTTGCCTATCTTAACTAAAAAAACACAGCTCATATTTTTCAAGCACTTTTTAGTCAGATATCTTTATAGAAAGCCTCTATGCAAAAACGCATAACCCAACGTTCTTTTGATCTTAGTCGATGCCAGTTTTCGGATTCCCTTCACCCCGTATTGCAACGTATTTATGCCGCGAGAGGAATCAGTGAAGAAAAACAACTTAATCACTCTCTACAAGCCCTTTTATCATTTACCTCACTTAAAGGAATTGAGCGAGCTGTTGAGGTAATTGCAGAGGCTATTGAGGCTCAACAACAAATTTTGATTGTTGGTGACTTTGATGCTGACGGAGCAACCAGTAGTGCTTTGGCTGTGTTAGCACTGAAAGCATTGGGTGCAGAAAAAGTTAACTATTTAGTACCGAATCGGTTTGAGTATGGCTATGGCTTATCGCCAGAAATTGTTGCAGAAGCACTGAAGTATCAGCCTGAGTTAATCATTACCGTTGATAATGGGATCTCCAGTATTGCTGGGGTAGAGTTCGCAAAAGAGCAAGGAATTAAAGTGGTAGTCACTGACCACCATTTAGCAGGTGCTGAACTGCCCCAGGCTGATGCTATTGTAAATCCCAATCAGCCGGGCTGTGATTTTCCCAGTCGTAATCCAGCTGGGGTTGGTGTGATTTTTTATGTGATGGTAGCGCTTAGGCAGCAGCTACGTGAACGGAATTGGTTTGCTACTCGACCAGAACCCAATATGGCAAATTTTCTGGATATTGTGGCATTAGGAACAGTCGCTGATGTGGTGCCATTGGACGACAATAATCGAATACTGGTTCAGCAAGGGTTGAAACGGATTCGTGCAGGGAAAGCCCGGCCAGGTATTTTAGCGCTTATTGAGGTAGCTGGTCGGCATCGGGAACAACTGGTTGCAACCGATCTGGGTTTTGCTGTAGGGCCAAGATTAAATGCTGCTGGGCGTTTGGATGATATGTCCTTAGGTATAGAGTGCCTGCTAACAAATGATCATCAACTAGCAAGAGAAATTGCTTTCCAACTAGATGAATTAAATCGTGATCGCAAGCAGATTGAGTCTGATATGCAACAACAGGCGTTAACTGAATTGCAGCGATTACAGCTGGATCAAGAGGAGCGGCTGCCAACGGGTATTTGCTTATTTGATGCAGCTTGGCACCAAGGTGTTATTGGCATTTTAGCTGCCCGAATTAAAGAGCGAACCCATCGCCCAGTGATTGCTTTTGCTGAAGGAGATAATGGGGAAATTAAAGGCTCTGCTCGCTCTATTCCTGGTTTCCATATTCGTGATGCACTGGATGTGGTGGATAAAAAATATCCTGAACTGATTATTAAGTTTGGTGGTCATGCGATGGCAGCAGGTCTTAGCATTAAGCATGAAAATTTTGCAGCTTTTAGCCAGGCCTTCCAAGAAGTGGCTGCCAGCCAGTTGACTAAAGAGCAGCTGGAAGCGGAAGTATTAACCGATGGCGAGCTAGGCTGCCACGAAATTAACTTATATCTGGCATCTTTAATAAGAGAGGCAGGGCCGTGGGGGCAGCACTTCCCTGAGCCGGTTTTTCAGGGATATTTTCAAGTTGTTCAACAGCGCATAGTGGGTGAAAAGCACTTAAAACTATTATTAAAACACCTTAGCGGAGAGTTATTTGTTGATGCTATTGCGTTTAATGTTGATTTAACGGTGTGGCCTGATCAGTCTATCGCGCAGGTCAAGCTAGCCTATAAACTTGATGTGAACTATTTTCGGGGTAAGCAGAATTTACAGCTGATGATTGAGTATATTGATCCTGTAAAGCCAAACAGACATTGATTCTCCATTTCTAAATGGCTGGCATTCGGTTAAAATGCCAGCTTTTTTACGCAAGATTTTTTGGAAACTATTCTCAATGCAAGAAATTAATCCGATCCTGCAAACGATTGATGACTTAAAGCACCGTACTGAAGTACTCAGGGGGTATCTTTGACTATGCTGGCAAGCAGGAACGGCTAGTTGAAGTTGAACGTGAGCTAGAAGACCCCAGTGTTTGGAATGAGCCTGAGCGGGCGCAGGCACTAGGTAAAGAAAGGTCTCAGTTAGAGTCAGTCGTAGGCACGATTGATAAACTCTCCCAGGGTGTTGATGATGCTAAAGAGTTACTGGATATGGCGATTGATGAAAATGATCCCGATTCAGTAACAGAAGTAGAGGCTGAGCTAAGTGAAATGTCGAACTTACTTGGTCAGCTTGAGTTCCGGCGGATGTTTTCTGGCCAGATGGACCCCAATAATGCCTATCTTGATATTCAAGCCGGTTCTGGTGGCACAGAAGCTCAGGACTGGGCCAATATGCTACTACGGATGTATTTGCGCTGGGGTGAGCAAAAAGGTTTTAAAACTGATTTGATTGAAGTATCAGCCGGTGATGTGGCTGGTATTAAAAGTGCCACCATTCAGTTTTCGGGTGATTATGCATTTGGTTGGCTTAGAACCGAAACTGGCGTACATCGGCTAGTGAGAAAGTCACCTTTTGATTCTGGTAATCGACGACATACCTCATTTGCATCAGTATTTGTTTCACCTGAAATTGATGAGGATATTGAAGTAGATATTAATCCGGCTGATTTACGGATTGATACCTATCGTTCCAGTGGGGCTGGTGGTCAGCACGTTAATACGACAGATTCAGCCATCAGGATTACTCACTTACCTTCAGGTATTGTTGTTCAGTGTCAAAACCAGCGTTCGCAGCATCAAAACAAAGATAAAGCCATGCAACAGTTAAAAGCTAAGTTGTATGAGCAGGAAATGCAAAAGCGTACTGCAGAGCAGCAGGCACTAGAAGACAGTAAGTCAGATATTGGCTGGGGCAGTCAAATTCGCTCTTATGTGTTGGACTCGTCCAGAATTAAAGACTTACGAACTGGGGTGGAAACCTCAAATTGTAATGCCGTATTAGATGGTGACCTTGATAAGTTTATTGAGGCAAGCTTAAAGAAAGGCTTGTAATTTTAGCCATTAAAGTAAGTAATGTAATAACAGGTAACCCGTATGACTGAAGAAACTCAGAATGCAGTTGAGCAACAGGATGAGAATAAGCTGATTGCATTGCGCCGGGAAAAGTTAGCTGCAATTCGAGAGAAACGTAATGCTTTCCCTAATGGCTTTCGGCGCGATAGTTTAGCCGGAGATTTACAAGCCAAATACCAGGATAAATCGAAGGAAGAGCTGTCTGAAGCAGGCATTCGGGTAAAAATCGCTGGTCGTATTATGCTGAACCGAGGCGCTTTCATGGTGGTTCAGGATGTTAGTGATCGGATTCAGGTATATGTTAATCGTAAAGTGCTCGCTAAAGATGTACTAAGCGATATAAAAACCTGGGATTTAGGTGACATTATTGGTGCTGAAGGTACTTTACAGCGTTCAGGTAAAGGCGATCTTTATGTCGATATGGAATCGGTGCAATTATTAACCAAAGCACTGCGTCCACTGCCAGATAAGCATAAAGGCTTGGAAGATACGGAAATGCGCTATCGCCAGCGCTATGTTGACTTAATTGTCAATGACGAATCACGTCAGGTATTTAAAGTTAGAACGCAAATAGTGGCAGCAATTCGTCAGTACCTAAATAACCAGGCATTTATGGAAGTGGAAACGCCAATGTTACAGGTTATTCCTGGTGGTGCGGCAGCAAGGCCATTTATTACCCATCATAATAGCCTGGATATTGATATGTATTTACGTATTGCACCAGAGCTATACCTCAAACGCCTTGTAGTGGGTGGCTTTGAAAGGGTTTATGAAATCAACCGGAACTTCCGTAATGAAGGCTTATCAACCCGGCATAACCCAGAGTTTACCATGTTGGAGTTTTACCAGGCTTATGCAGATTACCATGATTTAATGGATTTAACAGAAGATATGTTGCGTGCAGTGACGCAGCAAGTGCTTGGTAGTACAGAAGTGGTGTATCAAGATAGTACTTATGATTTTGCAAAGCCATTTCAGCGAATGACAGTATTTGATTCTATTTTGCACTTTAATTCAGAATTAACAGCCAGCGATATTGATAATCTGGAGTCTGCTCGTAAAGTGGCTGAAAAACTGGATATTCCATTAAAAGATAGTTATGGATTGGGTAAGGTACAGATTGAAATTTTTGAAAAAATGGTTGAGCACCGCTTAGATCAACCAACATTTATTACTGAATACCCAACGGAAGTTTCTCCATTAGCTCGACGCAATGATGAAAACCCATTTGTCACAGATCGATTTGAGTTTTTTGTGGGTGGTCGAGAAATTGCCAACGGTTTTTCTGAGTTAAATGATCCGGAAGACCAAGCTGAGCGTTTCCAGCAACAAGTTGCTGAAAAAGAAGCTGGTGATGATGAAGCCATGCACTATGATGCCGACTACATCAATGCACTGGAATATGGTTTACCTCCTACTGCAGGAGAAGGTATTGGGATCGATCGTTTAGTTATGTTGTTTACCAATGCCGCTTCTATTCGCGATGTTCTACTTTTTCCCCACATGAGACCTCAAACTGAAATTTGACGCATTTGACCATTGAGTTGTGGCTCAATGGTCAGTTATCCTTACACTGTCGCCTTAATAATAATTATTAGGGCGCTTTCAACGTTAAAAGCACTTTTACTCAGTTCTGACTGTAGTCACTCATTCAGTAGTCTTTTTAATAAGGCTTATGTTTGTCTGATGCTTAGCTTGTTATTCGACTTTTACTGGATTGAGTTTTTATCAGCTCAACGCTTTAAGTGCTTTTAAAGTCAAAGCATATTTTATAAACAAAACTAAAAATCGCTCATCCGGTTTATTGATAGTTAGTAAGTACTGCCATATCAATAACAAGCCGTTTTCTTGAGCAGTAAAAAAGTACAGTGACGGGATCTTACTAATCATGTCTGAATTAAGGGAGCAGCTAGCGCAAACCATTCCTTACCAGGGGCGTAAAGCCAGTCGGGTGGGGAGTGAGCAAAGACGCCGAGCTATTTTAGAAGCAGCACTTAATATTGTAATCAAGGAAGGGGTACGTGGTGTTCGCCATAGAGCTATTGCTAAGGCCGCTAACGTACCATTATCAGCAACGACTTACTATTTTAAGGATATAAATGATTTAATTAGTGACACCTTTTCTTACTTTGTTGAGCTAGGAAATGCCAGACTAAGTAATTTTTGGATTGAAGCTGAAATAGCTATTAGACAACAGTTGTCGCAGTCAGAATCAGCTGATACCACTAAGCGGCGGTTACTTAAGCATTTTACTGAGTTAGCCGTAAGCTACATCGAGCAGCAAGTGACTGATCGCCGCGATGAGCTGATTGCTGAGCAGGCTTTTTTACTAGAAGCACTTAGATCTTCTCACTTACGACAATTGGTGCATGTGCATCACCAAAATCTGTTAAAGGATCTAACTCGCTTTTATCAGCTGTTAGGTACAACGAAGCCTGAGCTGGATGCTGTATTGACCAAGGCTGTAGTGGTTGAAGCTGAATATTATTGCTTGCTTGATCCAAGCCGCTATGGACGTGAATATATACGAGCATTTTTACAGCGACATATTCAGCTAGTTTTACAAATCCCTGATGAGGAGGAAGTCGTAAACTAATCAGCACTGCCTGAGTATTTCTGCGGATAGCAAAAAATTCTGGAAATACTCGGGTTAATTTTGGACTATTTAAAGCTCACTGAAGGGCTCCTCTACTAATTGTTTATGGTCTCAATTATTAGAGGCACCCTAAAGATAGTGACAATAAAGGCTGTGAGTGTAAGAATCTACTGACTTAAATGAAGGCAGGCTTTTTGAGGGTATTATGAAAAATCAACCCGTCATGCTAATAGTTGTTGCAGTGGTTAGTGTGATAGTTACGGTATTTGCTTTGGACTGGTATGGCTATCTACGGCACTCAACTGAACAAGACTCAGTTTACTTGGCGGAATTTAACCTGATTAAAAATATTCCAGGACAAGAACAGTTTCTTTCTCATAAAACAGCACCTTTTTTAGCCTATTGTGCTGGTGGTTATTTAGTCATGAGTCACCAGAAAAAGCCGGGGGTTGCAGGTGTTTTGACCTATAGAAATAAACAACCTATCCCTTGCAAGGCCAGCCAGTAACTGAGTGCATCTATAAGGAAACTATTTTTCTTTACTCTGAAAGTGTTTCTTAAGCGTTTGGAAAAAAGAAGGACGAGAGTGCTGCTTGGTTTTTTTAGTTGAATCTTTTTGTGGATAAAAATTAACTTGCCCGCCCAGCATTTCTGTCATTTCACACGCATCCTGATAAATAAAGTTCATAAGATGGGTGTGGTCTGGTAGCTGATGTTGTACTAGTGGGGACAGCTGATAAGCAGGTAGCTCATCAATGGCAATCAGTTTGATTGACTTGGTTTGATGAGTCAGCCAAAGATATCTGGCCAGTATGCAATGACAGGTTAAATCATACTGTTGAGGAGCATACTGCCAATAAGTTCGATGTTTGACTGCTTCTATAAAGGTAATGGGCATATGCCAGTGATTTAAAAGTAAACTGGTTAAGCGGTTGTTTAAGCCGCGGCACATTTGTTTTACTTTTTTTTCGCTCGCAAGCAGGTTGGGCTCTTTTGCCAAGTTGATAATCAGTAACATGCTGCCAGCGTCTTGTAATAATGATGCAAGCATTGCTTCATCAGTACTTAACTGTGGAATGTGCTTGGCCATTATGGTGCTGATAGCTGACAAGGCGATACTGCGCTGCCAGTAGTGGGCTAAGAAACGTTTGGCTAGCTTTGAGTCAGAAGGAAACAGCTTTTTTATCGTGTATGTTAAAACAAAATTACTAACAGTATATTCTCCTAGCCGTTGGATTGCTCCTCGTAAATCTGCAGGGGATGTGGCTTGATGGAAAAGAGGAGAGTCAGCCAACTTCATTAGCTGGTCAACGAGCACAGGGTCTTGCTCTAACAGCTGAATAATGTCGTTTTGATGATGGCTGGGGTTGGCAATAATTTGGCGAATGGTAACAACTGTTTCAGGCAGACGAGGAAGCGGCCTTTTACCTTGCTCTAACTGTTGTGCTATTTGAATATGAGGAGCCGTTGCCATTGTTATCTATAGAATGCACCACTAGTTAATTGCAGTTGCTTTATAGCCACTTCTTATGATGGTTATAATAGCACTTTGAATGATAGTGAGTGAGGGTGAAGCAGCAGATGGCTGAAGTAAAATTAGAGGTGAGTTGGAAGAAGCGCCTGGTTGAAGAGTTTGAAAAGGACTATATGAAAAGCCTGCGTGCTTTTTTACAAGCAGAAAAACAGGCGGGCAAGGTGATTTATCCGCAAGGCTCTGAGTACTTTAAAGCCTTTGAGTTGACCCCTTTTGATCAGGTAAAAGTCGTGATTTTAGGGCAAGACCCTTACCATGGACCAGATCAAGCCCATGGACTTTGCTTTTCTGTTAGACAGGCTATTAAAACACCGCCCTCTTTAGTCAATATGTATAAAGAGCTGGAACAGGATCTTGGTATTTCTCCTGCTAATCATGGCAACCTGGAGCATTGGGGAAAACAAGGCGTATTATTGTTAAACAGTGTGCTCACCGTTGAGCAAGGGAAGGCTGCGTCCCATCAAGGCAGAGGCTGGGAACAGTTTACTGATGAAGTGATTGCGCGACTAAATGCAGAACGGCAGGGTATTGTGTTTATTTTATGGGGCAGTTATGCACAGCGTAAAGGTAGTTTTATTGATACCCAAAAGCATATGGTAATTAAGTCTGTGCACCCATCACCTTTATCTGCTCACCGAGGCTTTTTTGGTAGTCGTCCCTTTTCAAAAACCAATGCCTATTTGCAGCAGCAAGGATTGCCTCCCATCGACTGGCAATTACCCACGCTTTAATTTTCGGTATTCCCTTGGAGGAATACCAATCACTCGTTTAAAGAGACGTGAAAAATAATAAGCATCTTCATAGCCTAAACTATGGCTGACTGCCGATATGGGTTGGTCAGTTAAATCTAACAAATAACAAGCGCGTTGCATTTTTAAATGGATAAAATGCTGAATGGGGCTGTGTCCTGTTAGTGCTTTAAAACGCTTACAAAAGTGGTATTTTGATAAGTTAACACTGGCGGCCAGCTGTTCTAATTTAAGCTGGCCATGGATATTCTTTTGCATATTACTCAACACTTTTTGTAAGTCAAAGTGCTCAGTCTGTAGTTGAGGCTTAATCACTGCTACCAGGCTGAGCAGCTGAGTTAGATGATTAGCAGCATAAATCAGTGGATTAAGCTGATAGGCAGCCTGGTGTAATGACACTAGTGTATCAAACCCTGCCACGAGTTCTGGGTGCAAGCCAAGAGATAGTTTTACGGTGGTTGGCCCTGGCAACAAGTGTTGTACATAAGTATCACTTAATACGCCATCAAAGTGTACCCAATAAATTGACCAGGGATTTGTATTGCTTGCTTGGTATTGGTGAGATAAGCCTCGGGGTAATACAACAAAATCACCCGCTATGATTGTGGTTTTGTGTTGCTGAGCTTGTAATTGTCCTTCACCTGCAATGCAATAAATTAATAAGTGGTCTACATGCTGATGGCGTTCCATTTGATGGGATGTTGCTTGAGGGTAATAGCCAAACCCTAGTGGATAGCAGTGCTGACTAAGAGGGTGCAAACTTAATTGCCTGGTGAGTGAGTCTGGCGTTATATATCGAATAGCTGTATGAGATAAGGGCCAGTCTGAGGTAAGCTCAGGCTCGGTAGTTGATGTTGATAAAACCACAATAAAGTCCAGTTTTCTGCCAAGATAGTTAATCCTGGATTAGCGGCAAGCATGTTACAAGGGAATTATGAAACTCTAAAGCAAGAGCCGTAGCAATAATAATAACAACAATACAATTCTTACCCATCAAGTAGGTAACTTTATAATGACTACTCAACCTAACTGCTTAAACCAATTTATTGATGGTGAGTTTACTGTCAGTGAAGCCAAGCGGTGTATCCCCGTTACTAATCCTGCTACCCAAGAGGTGTTGTGTGAAGCACCTTGTGCTACGGATCAGGAAATTGAAACTGCAATTGTCAGTGCTCAAGAGGCTTATTATCAGTGGCGGGAAGTGCCTACTCCAGAGCGAGCGAGGTTAATGCTCAACTACCAGGGGGTGCTGAAGCAACACCAGGAGGATATTGCCGTCACCCTCAGTAAAGAAACCGGAAAAACCCTGGCAGATGCAAAAGGAGATGTTTGGCGGGGAATAGAAGTGGTTGAGCAGGCAGCAAACGTTAGTAGTTTAATGATGGGGGAAACAGTCGAGAACGTTGCTCGTGCTATTGACTGTTATAGTTATCTACAGCCGCTAGGTGTATGTGTAGGGATTACCCCCTTTAATTTCCCTGCAATGGTACCTTTGTGGATGTACCCAATGGCCATTGCCTGTGGTAACAGCTTTATCTTAAAACCATCAGAACAAGACCCGATGACACCCACTCAGTTGGCGGAGTTGGCGGTGGAGGCGGGCTTTCCTAAAGGAATTCTACAAGTGTTGCATGGTGATAAGGAGCAGGTGGATCGATTAATTACTCATCCACTGGTGAAAGCCATCTCTTTTGTTGGATCAGTAGCAGCCGGGCAACATATTTACCGTACTGGTACTGATAATCTAAAACGGGTACAGGCATTTGCTGGGGCAAAAAATCATATGGTGGTAATGCCGGATGCTGATAAAGACCAGGTGATTAGTAATCTGATTGGCTCTAGCGTAGGAGCAGCTGGGCAGCGCTGTATGGCAATTAGTGTAGCTGTGATGGTGGGTGATGCTAAAAACTGGGTAGAAGATTTACGTGATGCAATGGCCAATGTTAGACCAGGGCTTTGGGATGATCCGCAGGCCAGTTATGGGCCACAAATTTCACCCCAGGCTAAACAACGGGTGTTGAGTTTTATTGCTAAAGGTAAAGAAGAAGGCGCAACCTGTTTACTCGATGGCTCTGACTGTAAAGTCCCTGAAGCACCAGATGGTAACTGGGTAGGCCCCACTTTATTTACTGATGTAACACCTGAGATGAGTATTTATAAGGAAGAAATATTTGGTCCGGTACTTGTCGTATTGTGTGCAGATACTCTTGATCAGGCAATTGAACTAATTAATCAAAACCCTTATGGAAATGGAACTTCTATTTTTACTGCTTCTGGTCAGGCTGCACGACACTTTCAACATTATATTGAAGTAGGACAAGTGGGTATTAATGTACCCATTCCAGTGCCATTACCCTTTTTCTCTTTTACTGGCTGGAAAAATTCCTTTTACGGCGACCAACATGCTTATGGTAAGCAGGCTGTGCGATTTTATACTGAAACTAAGACAGTTACCGCTCGCTGGTTTGATCCGGGTATGAGTGCATCACCTAATATGACTATTCACTTACGGTAGAAGTATCTGTTAGAGAACTTTGCAAAAGGGTGTTGAAAATAAGTCTAGTGTCCGATAGGGGGGAGTAGATTTTTCGATAGCCTCTAGAGAGAGGGAGCTAAAAACACCCTTTCGCAGTAGTCTCGTTAGGAGAAAATATGGATTTTAATTTATCAGAAGAGCAGTTAGCGTTTCAGGGAACAGCAAAACAGTTTGCAGAAAAAGAGTTAGCTGAAAATGCAGCTGAGTGGGATCAGCAAGCGCACTTTCCTATTGATGTGATTAAAAAAGCCGGCAATTTGGGTTTTTGTGCGATTTATGCTCCTGTTGAGCAGGGGGGGATGGGATTAAGCCGACTGGATGCTAGTTTAATTTTTGAGGCTTTATCACAAGGATGTACATCTACCACAGCCTATCTAACCATCCATAATATGGTGACCTGGATGGCCTGCAAGTTTGGTCAAGCAACTGTGCTGGAAGAATGGTGCCCTCGTTTATCGACAGGTGAATTATTAGGTTCTTATTGCCTAACTGAACCTAATGCAGGCTCTGATGCAGGGTCGTTAAAAACCAGTGCCACAAAAAAGGGGGATTATTATCTACTAAGTGGCAGTAAAATGTTTATTTCTGGGGCGGGTTCAACTGATGTACTGTTAGTGATGGCTCGTACGGGGGAAGCAGGGCCAAAAGGAATTTCCAGCTTTTTAGTGCCTGCTGACTCGGCAGGAATCAACTATGGGCGTAAAGAAGAGAAGATGGGCTGGAATAGTCAGCCTACCCGCACTATTAGTTTTGATCAGGTAAAGGTACCCGCCAACTTGCGTTTGGGCGATGAAGGGCAAGGCTTTAAAATAGCTATGCAGGGACTGGATGGTGGCCGAATTAATATTGCGTCTTGCTCATTAGGTACTGCACAAGCCGCATTAAAGCAGTCTCATGATTATCTGCATCAACGCCAGCAATTTGGTAAACCCTTAGCTGATTTTCAGGCGCTGCAATTTAAATTTTCCGATATGGCAACGCATTTAGTGGCTGCTCAACAAATGGTGCGCCTGGCTGCTTTTCATTTAGATCAACAGTCTAGTCAAGCTACCACTTATTGTGCGATGGCAAAAAGGCTAGCAACTGACTTATGTTTTGATATTTGTAACCAAGCCCTGCAATTACATGGCGGATATGGCTATATCAAAGAATACCCTTTAGAACGCTATGTAAGAGATGCGCGGGTCCATCAAATACTGGAAGGCACCAATGAAATTATGCGGGTGATTATTGCTAGACGCCTATTAATAGAAAATGGCTTGGAGATGATTTTTTAAGGAAATTCCATGACAAAACAATTAGAGCCTATCACAGCAGGACAACTAACCGCTATTACCAATAAATTATTAGTTGAAAAAATTGGTCATACTGCATTAATTACGATTAATAACCCATCAGCCAATACCTGGGATAGTGAAAGTTTATTGGGGTTAAAAACGATTGTTGAGTTATTAAATCAAGAACGCTCTATTTATAGTTTGGTGATTACTGGCCAGGGAGAAAAGTTTTTTTCCGCAGGAGCAGATTTAAAACTGTTTGCGGAAAGGGATAAAGCTAAAGCACGTGATATTGCTAAACATTTTGCAGATGCATTTGAAACGCTTAGCCAATACCAAGGAGTGTCTATTGCGGCCATTAATGGTTATGCAATGGGAGGAGGGTTGGAGTGTGCCTTGGCTTGTGATTTGCGGATTGTAGAGTCTCATGCGGTATTAGCCCTACCTGAAGCGTCGGTGGGGTTATTGCCTTGTGCCGGTGGTACTCAACAGTTGCCGTGGTTAGTCGGTGAGGGTTGGGCAAAACGAATGATTCTTTGTGGTGAACGAGTCACTGCAGCAAAAGCGGTTGAAATTGGTTTGGCTGAGCAGCAGGTAGAGTCTGGCAAAGCCAGAGCAACAGCGCTGTTGTTGGCCGAAAATGTCGCTAAACAAAGCCCTTCAAGTGTGCGCGCTTGTAAAAGATTAATTCAAAAAGCTCGCTTTCATCCCATGTGGCAGGCATTGCCAGTTGAACGAGAATTGTTTATTGATTTATTTGATACAGAAGACCAACAGGAAGGGGTTGGGGCTTTTTTAGAAAAAAGGCCTCCCGTTTGGAAAAACCGTTAGCAAGTTATGCAAAAACATAAAAAAGAAAAAGTGGCTAGGAGATTATAAATGTCACAGTCTGCAGTGTTATTTGAAGAATTACCTGTCAGTAAAGGAAAGCGGCTGGCTAAAATAACTTTAAATCGTGCCAAAGCACTGAATGCGATCGATTTAGAAATGATCATGGCCATTTTTCAGCAGCTACAACAATGGCGTAGTCAGCCGGATGTGGTAGCTGTTTGGCTGGAGGGCGAGGGTGATCGGGCCTTTTGTGCCGGTGGTGATATTCGTAAATTATACCAAATGCTGATAGAGCAATCAGACCATCGATTAGAGCATGCAACCGTATTTTTCCAGCATGAATATCAATTAGACTATTTAATTCATACCTACCCAAAGCCCATTATTTGTTGGGGGGCTGGCATTGTGATGGGAGGGGGGCTTGGTTTAATGGTGGGAGCAAGCCACCGAGTGGTTACCGAAACCAGTCAAGTTGCTATGCCAGAAATTAATATTGGACTATATCCGGATGTATCTGGTACCTGGTTTTTGTCCCGTTTGCCTACCGATTTGGGCTGTTTTGTTGGACTAACAGGTGCTGTATTAAATGCAACTGATAGTATTCGGTTAGGTCTTGCAGATTACTTTATTGCTGCTGAATTAAAGGCTGAGTTGTTAGATAGCTTAATTCAGGTCGATTGGGAGCAAACGGATGCAGCGAATAAAATATTAGTGGGGCAGCTCTTAAAGCCATTGGAAAGTCAGGCCTGGTGCCATCTTCCAGTATCTAAAATTGTTGAACATTGGCAAGATATACGTCATCTGTTTGGTTTGCCTTCGTTGCAAGAAATCGATGTGGCTGTGAAATACCATGCGGCAAAAACAGGAGATGATTGGTTAACGGGTACATTACAAAGCTATATTAATGGCTGTCCAACAACGGCTTGGATTGTATGGGAGCAGATGCAGCGTGGTCGTCATTTAGCGTTGGCTGAAGCTTTTCAATTAGAACTAATTTTATCAGTGCAATGCTGTCTACATCCTGACCTGGCGGAAGGCGTAAGAGCCAGGTTGATTGATCGAGATAATCAACCGGATTGGAAATTTAAATCAGTAGCTGAAGTACCTACAGAATGGGTAGAAGCTCATTTTCAAGCTCCATGGATTGATAAAATTAATCCACTAAAAAGTTTATTGAAATAAGCAAGAGGGATTTATGAAAATCGGATTTATTGGCGTAGGGCTAATGGGCGGACCTATGGCTCATAATTTGTTAAAAGCCGGTTATGAGCTGAAAGTATTTGACTTGGTACCTGCACTGTTAAAGCCATTAATTCAAGACGGGGCAATAGCTGTTGATAATGCGCGCTTAGCAATAGAAGGTGTTGACTGTTTGATTACTATGCTACCAGCCAGCGAGCATGTGTTGAGCTTGTATTTAGACGAAGAGGCGCTGCTGGAGCATATTGATCCAAAAACACTAGTGATAGACTGTAGCACTATAGCGCCTGATGTTACGAAAATCGTAGCAGGTGCGGCAGCTAAGCAAGGCATTACTATGCTGGATGCCCCTGTTTCTGGAGGCACTAAAGGTGCTAA
Organism: Spartinivicinus marinus; assembly: GCF_026309355.1. Taxonomy (NCBI): domain Bacteria; kingdom Pseudomonadati; phylum Pseudomonadota; class Gammaproteobacteria; order Oceanospirillales; family Zooshikellaceae; genus Spartinivicinus; species Spartinivicinus marinus. The sequence continues at coordinate 991,052 of NZ_JAPJZK010000001.1, read as the reverse complement.
AGATGGCACGCTAACATTTATTGTCGGTGGTTCTGCAGCCGGTTTTGAAGCAGCTCAACCGGTATTGTCAGCAATGGGAAAAAATATTTTGCATGCCGGTGATCATGGGGCCGGGCAGATGGCAAAAATATGCAATAACATGTTGCTAGCCATTCATATGGCAGGTACAGCAGAAGCGATTCAGTTAGGGGTTAATAATGGTTTAGATCCAAAAGTATTGTCGGATATTATGGTGCAAAGCTCGGGTAGAAACTGGTCACTTGAGCTGTATAACCCCTATCCAGGTGTAATGGAAGCTGTTCCTGCATCAAAAGCGTACCAAGGTGGTTTTAAAGTCAATTTAATGGTGAAGGATTTAGGCCTGTCTCAACAAGCTGCATTGTTAAGTTGTTCTAGTACACCATTAGGAGCACTTGCTCGTAATCTATTTAATCTTCATGCAGCTCAAGGAAGTGAGAAGTTAGACTTTTCAAGTATTCAACAGTTTTATAAGCCAAAATAAGACTCAGTCTTCTAGCAGTCCTTAAATTTAGCCAAACAAACGGCTCTTATATGAGCCATTTGGTTTTTGGAGTTTAATGTTTCACTGTACCCATCCGTGGACGGTCATGTTCGTAATGACTGCTTTGGGTATAAAAGCCTCCTCGCACGATTTTAGGTTTTACCAGTCGCTCAAAGTCTCGATAATCCATGCGGATTATTTCATTATGATTGCCTGCATTGAATGCAATCTTATGGTCGTCAACCAATGCTTCTGCTACATAAACAGGGATATTAAATAAATTACCAAAGGGGGGCATAGCGCCAGTTTTGCAGTGAGGAAATAAGTCGCTGAATTCACTTTCATGGGCTAATTCAATATCAACTGCACCTAAGTATTTGCCAATAGTATTTAAGTCGATAGCATAATTGGATGGCATCACTAACATTGACATGACATCATCTACTTTCACCATGACTGTTTTGGCAAAGTCTTTGCCACTAACATGTGCCGATTGTGCTACTTCTTGTGCTGTAAAGCCTACAGAATGCTCATGAATACTGTAAGGAACGTTTTTATCCTGTAAGTATTCGGTTAGTTGGGGAATGGCCATAGCAGCCTCCGTTATTTCAGAAGCCTGAAAACAAGGATATGTTTAAATTATAGATCAATAGCATCGGATTTATTTCCCCGTTTCTTTCATTACCCTGCCATGGTTATAATTCATTACATAGGGTTCTAAGAGTGCCCTAATAATAAAAATGGGTTTATCTCAGTCAGCATTGCCATGGTCTATTGATGAAGCAATTTACTTTTTTTCTGTTGTTCCCGTTATGGTTCGTTATCACCACTTTTTGCAGTATTCTCCAAGCCGAACAGGGAGAGCAGGCTGGTAATAACCAGCCTCAAGAGACGATAACGGTAGCCTACTCACTAGGCCAAGAACCTTATCAGTTCACAAATGAGCAAGGTCAGGCTGATGGTTTTGTGATTGATTTGTGGCGGCGCTGGGCTGGTCAAGCCAATGTGCAGGTGCGTTTTTTGGGTGCGCCAGCGATAGTGGCTGCGGAAATGGTGGCAAGAGGACATGCAGATATTCATGCTGGTTTACTTACCAAAGATCTAAAGGCAATTAACCTAAAAGGTGTTACGCCAGTAGGAAAAAGTAGTATTTACTTTTTTTATCATCGGAATGTTTTGGGTGTTAAAAGCTTGCAAGACTTGGCAGGCTTTAAAATAGGCATAGTTAGTGGCTCCGACACTGAAGAGGAAATAACAAGTCGATTAAAAGATGCCTCATTAGTTAAGTATCAAAACAATATGGCAATGTTGAAAGCTGCCCAGGCTGGAGAAATTCGAGTCTTTGTAGGCAGTGGACCTACTTTGCGGTTTTTAATGGCCAAGCAGGGGATCTCTCGGGAATATAATTATCAAGCAGAACAGCCTCTGTATCAGCGAACCCTTTATGCTGCTGTAAACCCTGAAAATGAATCAATAGACGCTTTAATTCGAGAAGGCATGCAAGAAATTTCGGCAGCTGATCGTAAAGCAATAGAAAACAAATGGTTGGAACAAACCCAAAGCTACACCAGTGGAGCTTTAATTATTGCTATTGATACTGACTTCCCTCCTTTATCATTTTTAAACTCCAAAGGTCGTCCTGCTGGGCTCTTTGTCGATTTATGGCGGTTGTGGGCTAAAAAAAATGGCAAACAAGTGCGCTTTAAGGCAACCGAGTGGCAGGAAACATTGGAATCAGTACAGGATGGGGAAGTTGATATTCACTCCGGGCTTTCGGAGACTACTGCTCGTAAAGAATGGCTGGAATTTTCGCAACCTTTTTATGAAATGAGCTCGGTGTTGTTTTATGACGCGTCGAGTGAGCCTGTTCGTAATAAAGAGCAACTAGCCGGTAAACGGCTAGGGGTAGTAAGAGGAACATCCCATCAGGTGCATATAGATAAACATTGGTCTGATGCACGAGTGATAACCTTTGAAAACAATGAAAGCCTGATTCGTGCGTTACAGGTGAAACAAATCGATGCGTTTATTGCTGAACGAGTGTCGATTAATATTTTGTTGAATCGGCTGGGGCTAGTGGGTGAAATAAAAGCATCTACCCAGTTTTCTTTCCGAGAAAAATTTCATGCGGGGGTGCTAAAAGGCCGTCGAGACTTATTAAATGACATTAATAAGGGACTAAGCCTGATCACTCATGAAGAGTTTCGAGAAATGGAAGCTCGTTGGTTAGCTGACCCCAAAACTCGTTATTTCAGTGATCAGGCGGTTCCCCTTAAATTAACAGAAGAAGAGAAACAGTGGCTGGCAGATCACCCAGTAATAACTTTTACTGGTGACCCCAAATATCCCCCTATCGAGTTTTTGGATGAAGATGGGAAGTACCAAGGGATAGCGGCAGACTATGTAGCGATAATTGAAAAGCGCTTGGGAATTACCATGAAATATATCCCGTCCGCTAACTGGGAGGCCGCTAGAGATAAATTACGTCGTCGCGAAGTGGATATGCTGAGTGTGATTGCCTGGGATGAAGATCATGCTAAACGCTATGCTTTTACCCAGCCTTACCTTGAAATACCCACTGATATTATTGCTCGTAGCACAGACGACAGTATAAAGAAAATAAAAGACTTATCAGGTAAAAAAGTGGCCACCTTGCCTGACTTTGAAGCTACTGAGTTTATTAAATCTCAATACCCAGATATCGAATTTATTAATGTTCCTGATTTTGCTAGGGGTATTAAACAGGTGTCGTTAGGGCAGTTAGATGCCATGATAGTGAATCGGGCAACCCTTTCCTACTCAATTGATCGAACCAAGATTACTAATTTACGTAATGTGGCTGAAGTGGGTTTTAATTATCGATACCGAATGGCTACCCACAGACACTGGGAAGTGTTTAGTACGATCTTAAATAAAGTATTGAGTAGTATTCCAACCAAAGAAAAAAATGAAATCGAAGGAAAGTGGATCTCTATCCAGCCCCGGGTATGGAAGCCGACGAAAGAATTTATTATCGGGGTGGTTATTACCCTGGCCATTATCTTATTGATCATTTACTGGAACTGGCGTCTATCCAGAGAAATTGATGAGCGTCATAAGGCAGAAAAAGCCTTACGCATGCGAGCACAAATGGACCGGATGATCAGTAATATTACCCGGCAGTTTATGGATCGAGAGCTTGATGAAGCAATTCAGTACACCATCAGGGTGATTGGCGAATTCATGGGAGCTGATCGCAGTTATGTGCTGAATTATGAGTCTGACTATAAAAGTGCTGGCATCACCCATAACTGGCATATTAAATCAATGCCAGATTATACCGAGCAACAGCAGCAAATGTTAACCGAGCATTTTCGGGCTTTGGATAGTCGGCCGCTAAAAGGGGAAGTGTGCCAGTGGTCGCTGGGTAGCTTTGGTGTGCATGAACCATCTTCTGTGCGCCATTATTTAGAATCACTCAATATACGCTCAGTTATTCATGTACCAATGTTACTGTCAGGGCGGGTCGTTGGCTCCATTGCTCAGGTTACAGTCGATCAAGATAAAACCTGGACCAGTGAAGAAGTTGCCCTGTTATGGCGTGCTGGAGAATTAATTGCCATTGGGCGGGCTCGTAAAGATGCTGAAGATGCATTACGTATCAGTGAGGAGCGTTATCAACTGGCAATGGATGCTGCCACAGATGGACTATGGGACTGGAATATTCCTGCAGGCAAAATTTATTTCAGCCCTCGTTTTGCCATCATGTTAGGGTATCAGCCTGATACGATAAAAGGAACAAAAGAAGCCTGGGAAGATTTAATTCACCCTGATGATAAAGCGCAAACAACGGCATTTTTAGATCATATGTTTGCCACTCAAAATGACAGTTTCGAATGTACTTATCGAGTACGTCGACAAGAAGGCAGTTATAGTACAGTACAAACTCGCGGTAAGGTGGTTAAGCGAAATCATAAAAATGAACCCTTGCGTGCAGTGGGTACTCATGTAGATATCACGGAAGAATTAACCCGCCGACAAGAATTATCATTAGCACGCTTTTCTTTGGATAATTCTGCAGATGATGTTCTTTGGGTGCGCCAGGATGGTAGCCATCGTTATGTGAATATGGCCTTATGCCGCTCATTGGGCTATGAGCACGACGAATTACTCAATAAAAAAGTCACGGATATTGACCCGGAATTGAATCAGCGAGCCTGGGAATCTTTGTGGAATGTGTTAACTCGTGGAAAACCCAGAACCTTTGAAACCCTTCGACGACGTAAAGATAATTCTGTTTATCCTGTGGAGGTAACAGCTAATTTTATGGAGTATGACGGCGAAGGTTATGTGTTTATGTCTAGTCGGGATATTACTGATCGTAAGCACGCTGAAGAAGCACTTCGTCAAGCCAAAGAAACAGCTGATCAGGCAAATTTAGCTAAAAGCGAATTTTTAGCCAATATGAGTCATGAAATTCGTACGCCAATGAACGCCATTATTGGTATGAGTCATTTAGCTCTTCAAACAGAGCTTAGTAAAAAACAATACGACTATATTAGTAAAATTAAATCTTCATCCCATGCTTTGCTAGGCATTATTAATGACATTCTAGATTTCTCAAAAATTGAAGCGGGCAAAATGGATATGGAGTCCATCAACTTCGATATAGAGGAAGTCTTTGATAATTTGTCAAGCATGATGGGAGTTAAAGCAGAGGAAAAAAATCTAAAAGTAGTCTATCAAATAGAGCCTGATGTACCTCGTCAATTAATTGGTGATCCGCTACGGCTGGGCCAAGTCTTAATTAATTTAACCCATAATGCGATTAAATTTACCCGTAAAGGCCAAGTGACGGTTAGCGCTAAAGTACGTTCGAAAGGTGATGAAGAAGTCGAACTGGTATTTACTGTTAAGGATACAGGTATTGGAATTAGTGAAGACCATTTAACTCGCTTATTTGACTCATTTTCTCAGGTGGATGGCTCTACTACTCGTAAATTTGGTGGCACAGGATTAGGCTTGGCTATTTGTAAAAAACTGGTGGCCATGATGGGGGGGGATATAAAAGTAGTGAGCGAAGTGGGGCATGGCAGTGAGTTTGTGTTTACCGCTAAACTTGGCATTCATCGTTCAGAAGATCAATTAAAAAGACTCAGTGAAGAGCTGCAAGGGGTTCGCGTACTGATAGTGGATGATAATGAAACATCGCAAACAGTGCTCACTGATATGCTGGAAACATTTAGTCTTAGGCCTGAAGCGGTCAGCTCCGCGACAGAAGCTTATGAGCTAATAAAGCAAGCTAATCACACCCCTGGTGATTGTTTTGAATTGGTGTTAATGGATTGGCGAATGCCCGACACTGATGGTATCGATGCCTCAATTCATATTAAGCAAATGGAAGGGCTATTTAAAATACCTGCAATTGTGATGGTAACGGCCTATGGCCGAGAAGAAATTATGCAGCAGGCACAAGGTGCAGTAGATGGCTTTTTAATTAAACCTGTTAGCCCTTCTGTATTACTAGAAACTGTCTTAAGAACCTGTGATCGCTGGTATCGAGCCAGAGTATTAAAAGGTAGTCAGCAATTAACTCAAATAGCGCCGCAATTAGCCGGGGCTAAAGTGCTGTTAGCAGAAGATAATGAAATTAACCAACAGGTTGCTCAGGAGCTGCTATTAGCGTTGGGCCTAGATGTTGTTATTGTCAATAATGGCCGAGAGGCAGTAGAACGAATTCAGCAGGATAATTTTCAGCTGGTATTTATGGATATTCAAATGCCAGAAATGGATGGTTTTCAGGCAACGGAAAAAATTCGCAGTATGCCACAGTTTGATAAGCTGCCTATTGTGGCAATGACAGCTCATGCAATGCGACGAGATCGAGAAAAATGCTTAGCTGCAGGAATGAATGACCATATTGCAAAGCCATTAAACCCCGATGAATTAAGCGTCATGATTGCCAGGTGGTTAAAAGCGAAACCAATTATCAGTAATAAAAGGGTCAATCAACCACAGTTAGAATGGCCAGAGCAGCTTGCCAGTATTGATTTAACTGCAGGCTTATCCAGGGTTATGCAAAATCAGGTTTTATATTGTAAGTTGCTTCGAGACTTTATTAATCAGCAGCCAGCAAATTTACAGTCGCTGGAGCAGTCACTTACCAGTCAAGACTGGGAACAAGCCCTTTATCAAGCACACACAATGAAGGGGGTTGCTGGTAATATCGGTGCCAATGAATTACAAGACAGTTGCTTGGCATTAGAAAAACTACTTAAAGCAGAGCAGTTTGAACAAGCTGAACAGGCACTTAATCAGCTAGAAGCTTGCTCTCAAATGTTGTCCGAAGAGTTGAGTCAGCTACCAGGCGTGATTATTGATGATACGACAACTGACACCCAAACAACGGTTGAAGCTGAAGTAGCTGGTGAGCACGACAGTAATAATGCCCCCTCTACAGATGAGCTTGGTCAATTGAAAAATATGTTGGCTAGCGGGGATACTGAAGTAATGGCCGTTTGGCAGAAGTTAATGCCCCAGTTAACAAATGCGCTTGACCCTAAACTATTAGGCCAAATTGGAGAAAAAATTGATAACTTTGATTTTGATGAAGCGTTGCACTTGGTAGAAGAGAATATACCTTAAATATAGTGTTGCGAAAGGCTAGTAATACGCTTACCTATAAACCCTGTTGCCAGACGCTAAAAAAAGAGCATATGGCAGCAGGGTAAGCGATAGTGTTAAACCATTAAAAGCAGTTAGGTTAAAAGCAATTAGGTCATTATTGGGCTAGCAGGGCCATAGCGGCTTCCATTTCATCACTCAAGTCTTCCGCTTCGTTCATATCCACATTTGGATCTAAGCCGAGCTTTTCAAAAGCCTTAATTGAACTCCAGTCCATTTCTGTATAAGGATGACCGGTACCGACTAAGCTTTGTAAGTTAGCGACCATCACAATATCTACGTAATCTACCTTAGGGGAGTTTCGATCAAACTTGATATATTCTTCTGGTACTTTGGCAATCATGCTGGGGAAATCCCAAGCTTCTAGAATCTTCGTGCCCAGAGTGGGGTGGGTTTTTTCAATGACATGGGCCAGGGTAATACTATCAGGAATGCTGGAAATACTTTCCACGTAAGTAAGTACGGGTAGTGCACCAATTTTATGCATGAGTCCTGCTAGCATCGCTTGGTCTGGCTGCAACTTAGTATAGTGCCTGCATAATACATTACAGATACCTGCGACTTCAGTGCTTTTAGACCACACATCGCGCATCATTTTATCTACAACATCTGAAGTGGCTTGGAACATTTGTTCCATTGCCAGGCCAGTAGCAAGGTTAGCGCTATAGGTCATACCTAGTCGATTAACCGCCATTTGGATATTGTCGATTTCACGGCTGGTCCGCATTAAGGGGGAATTGACCACTTTGATAATACGGGCAGTAATGGCAGCATCATTGCTAATGACTTTTGCCAGCTCATTAACGCCTGCTTCAGGGTCTTCAGCGGTTTCCCGTACCTTTAATGCGACTTCAGGAAGGGTTGGCAGGCTTAATTCATCGTTTCTAAGTGCGTCTAAAATCTCTTCTTCAATTCGTTCTGACAGGTTAGCCATAAGGGAAGCACCCAAATTAATCAGTCCGGGATTAGAGTATAGTCCGTATAATTGGCGAACAAGATAAATATACCCCTAGCATATTACCAGGGGGGTGTATCTTTTTAGACAGTATAGGGCAAATCCAGCAATGTCACTTTTTCATTTGGTTGTTTGGCAAAATATAAGTCGTCTGTTGCAACTGCTTTATCTTGCAGCACGGCTAGCGCTTGGTATTGGTTATCAGTTATTTTTGCGCTATTAATCAAGTGGCCTACATTTGCCGTATGTGAGTGAGATTGCAGGGGAGTCATGCTAGGAATAGGCTGATCTGTTTGGTATTGAATGCGATACAGGTGATTTTTTTGTTTCCCTAAGTATTGCATACGAGCAACAATTTCTTGACCTGTATAGCACCCTTTTTTAAAGCTTATGCCTCCTGTGACCTGCATATTAAACTGTTGAGGAATAAACTCCAGGCGGGCCTCTTGATTTAGCCAAGCTAAGCCTGCCTGGATATCAAGTAACTGCCATTGGCTGTAGTTGACAGGAACCACTTCAGCGGGAAGGCTTTCCCATAATTGGATTGCAGCTGCTGTGGTTAGCCAAGCCTGATAACAGTGGGGCTGATTTGGTAGCTGATAAACTACCTGGTTATTAGAAGACAGGCTTTGCCCAGTCTCTGTCGGTGCTGGGATTTGCTGGCTATTGAGCAATGAGGGAATATTTGAGCCTGTCAGCCCAATGCTTATATATTGATCAGTTGTGTTAAGCATTTCAGCTTTAAAAAAAGCACAGTATTTTTTAAGTTCTGCAATCATCGGGTCGACTAAATTGCGATCCATAATTAGCCAAAAACGATCAGGCAGGCGAAGTAGGTAAAAGTTGGCAAGCATTCGTCCTTTATTATTGCAACAGGCACCTAATGTTAGGGTATTTTCCGGAAGTGCTTTGACATCACAAGTCAGCTGTCCTTGTAAAAACTGCTCAGCACTTTCTCCGGATACTTGTAAAATTCCCAGTGGCCCAAGGTCGCTAATGATGGATTGCTGCGTTGTGTCTGGTAACGCCTCTTTGTTTTGGAAGCATGTCAGTTGATGGCCATCAAAGGTTGCACCCTGTTTAATTAGAAATGATTGCCATGTGGTGGTCATGTTGAACGTTTAACCCATTGTGAGTGATGATAAAAGAGAGCCTGATTGACATATTACTGAGTTTATCAACATGAATAAATGCGTAATTTGTTAAGGATGCATATAATGCTAAGGGGGTGAAACAGCCCCTTATCTCAAAGTAGTAGAGGCTTGTTATGAAATCACAAACTGAACTGAATCGGTTATTTTGGCATAGTCGGCGCGGTATGCTGGAGTTGGATGTACTATTAGTGCCTTTTTTAAAGGAAGCTTATCCGCAGCTGAGTCCTGAAGATCAAGCCCACTATGAAAAGCTGCTAAGCTGTGAAGATCAAGATATGTTTGGCTGGTTTATGCAAAAGAATCGTCCAGAAGATCCGGATCTGGCTCGGATAGTTAATATTATCTTGGACCGAGTGCAACCTAAGGATTAATGTCAGCTAGTAATAGTCACCAACTTGATTTAAAAGTCGGCCCTTCAAAAGTTTTGTGTATTTATCTTGCCAGCCTATATGCGGGGTTGGGAGTTTTGCTTTGTTGGCTGGCAGATATACATTGGGTGTTTAAGTTGGCTGCGGTTGGCGGCCTGCTAATTTTTGGCTGTTATCAGGTTTTGTTGTATGGTCTGAAAAAGTTACCTAATAGTGTTATTGAACTGAAGCGGTTGAGCCAAACACAGTGGCAGCTATTAACCAGTCAGCAAAAAGCTTATCAGGGAGAGCTAGCAAATGACTGTTTTATCACGGTCCCGTTAACCATTGTAAGGATTAAAAGCAGCCGGCTGTCACAACGCTCCCTGGTGATTACCCCTGACTCTGTTGATAAAGAAGCCTATCGTCAGCTGAGAGTAATCTTAAGTCATGATTTTACCGCTGAGCCAGAAAACCCCTTTCTTTAAAAGCTAACTTTGCAAAAGTCTATTTTGTAGTAGTTTGTTCAGCTTTCTATGGGTTACCGTTAGAAGTTTGCGCCGAGAAAATTCTCAGGAGTTAAAATGGTATCAGTAGCAACAGGTAGTTGCTCTGGGTAGTCAAGGGTATAATGTAACCCACGACTTTCTTTTCGTTGTAAGGCGGACTGAATAATTAAGTCTGCAACGACAGCAAGGTTGCGCAATTCAATTAAGTCATTACTGACTTTGTAGTTGCTGTAAAACTCATAAATCTCTTGTTGTAACAGGTTAATACGGTGTTTGGCGCGTTGTAAGCGCTTATTAGTTCTGACGATACCTACATAGTCCCACATAAACCGTCTTAATTCTTCCCAGTTGTGGGCAATAATAATGTCTTCATCAGAGTCAGTGACCTGGCTTTCATCCCATGCAGGTACAGCGGGTGTTGTCTGGGTATTTGGTAGTTTTTCTAAAATATTTGTCGCTGCAGAGCGGCCATAAACAATGCACTCTAGTAATGAGTTGCTGGCCAGTCGGTTGGCTCCATGCAATCCTGTAAAGCTGGCTTCACCGATAGCGTAAAGGTTGGGGATATCTGTTTGACCATGTTGATCAACTAAAATTCCTCCGCAAGTGTAGTGAGCTGCTGGTACTACAGGAATTGGCTCTTTGGTGATATCAATACCAAAGCTGGCACAGCGTTGTAATATGGTGGGGAAATGTTGCTCGATAAATTTTGCTGGCTTATGACTAATATCTAAAAATACACAATCTAAACCCAGACGCTTCATTTCATGGTCAATACCTCGAGCCACAATATCGCGAGGAGCTAATTCGCCGCGTGGATCGAACTGATCCATAAAACGCTGACCATTCGGTAATAGTAGTTTTCCACCTTCCCCTCTAACGGCTTCAGAAATTAAAAACGACTTGGCATGGGGATGAAATAAGCAGGTGGGGTGAAACTGATTGAATTCCATATTAGCTACCCGGCAGCCTGCCCGCCATGCCATTGCAATACCGTCACCTGAAGCACCATCCTGATTACTGGTATATAGATAAACTTTGCTGGCACCGCCTGTAGCAATGACTGTGAACTTAGTTTGAAATAGTTCCACTTGATCAGTGCTAAGATTCAATACGTAAGCACCTATACAACAGTTGTGAGGATGGCCAAATTTTTGGCTGTTAATCAAGTCAATAGCAACGCGTTGGTCAAATAGGGTGATGTTTGGGTGAGCCTGGGCTTTTTCTATGAGTGTTTCAAAAATTGCTTGGCCTGTGGCATCGGCTGCATGGATAACACGACGATGGCTATGACCACCCTCTTTAGTCAGGTGAAAACCATTATTACTTTTTCTATCTCTGGTAAAAGGTACACCACTATTAATTAGCCATTGGATACTTTCTTGACTATGGCTAACAGTGTATTTAACTGCATCTGCATGGCAAAGACCGGCTCCAGCCTTTTCAGTATCGTTAATATGCGCTTCTATGGTATCGTCACTGTCAATTACAGCTGCAACACCTCCTTGGGCCCAATAAGTTGAGCCTGCAGCCAGGTCGGCTTTGCTTAATACGGCTACACTAGACTGTTCAGCAAGGTGAAGGGCTAACGTTAGGCCTGCTGCACCGCTTCCAATAATGAGGACATCAAAATGATGGGCTGTTTTCATAAAGTGGGAGCTAATCAATGAGCATTTAACAAAAAACGCTAGTATAACTGCATACCCTTTATGGCGGCTAGCATGATTACGACACTAAAACTGTTAATTAAATAACGAGACTACTGTGGCGCTAATCAATCAATTTTGTGAAAAAGCTTGAAGTTCTGAAAGGAACTTAAGGCGATTGAGTGAATCAATTATCCGTCGGGAAATAGAAAGTTGTTTTCTATCAATAGGCTACAACTGTTGTTAGTTTGGCTTAGGTGCAACCAGCTTGATAGCTGAAAAGCGGTTTGACAGACAGATAATACAGATAACTAAGGCATTTTTAGGTAGTTTAAGAAGGCAGTTGAGTAAAGTTAATTGGATAAGTTGGTTTATTAAATCCTGCGGGGCAAGATCAGATGACTTATCCTAAAAAAGCAGAGAACTTTTGTTATTGAGTATGGTCTACACAACAGAACAAAATGTGATGCTTCGGCAACTCCCACGTAGTTTTCAGCTGCAAGTGCAGCCTTTAGCCATTGAGCGGGGGAGGTGACGATGGTAAGTACGCAAGACTCGGATCAGCAATTAGTTGAGCGAGTGCAACAGGGGGATAAGCGTGCTTTTGATATGTTGGTAATGAAATACCAGCACAAAATCCTGGGACTGGTTAGTCGTTATATTCATGATCATCAGGAAGTTCAGGATGTTGCTCAAGAAGCGTTTATCAAAGCTTACCGAGCACTTGATAAATTCAGAGGAGACAGCGCATTTTATACTTGGTTGTATCGAATTGCGATCAATACAGCAAAAAATCACTTAGTATCCAAGGGGCGGCGTCCACCTGATACTGATGTTGATACTGAGGATGCTGAGTACTTTGAAGGACAAAATCCTCTTAAAGATATTGAATCACCAGAAAATCGGCTTTTTCGTGATGAAGTAGAAAAAGTGGTCTATAAGGCAATTGCGGGCTTGCCAGATGACCTAAGAACAGCGGTGACATTACGAGAATTTGATGGCTTAAGTTATGAAGAAATTGCTGAAGTTATGCAGTGTCCCGTCGGGACAGTGCGGTCACGAATTTTTCGTGCAAGGGAAGCAATTGATAAACAAATTAGGCCATTAGTTAACCAAGCTTAATGTTTTAATAATTGGTTTGAGATTATTGAAGTTAAGCTATTTAAAGTTAGGCATGAAAGAGAAAGAAATGCGACAAAAATATAGCTATTCTTGTGAGGTGCCTCATGAATCAAGATGAACGTTTGTGCGAGTCATTGTCCGCATTCATCGATGGTGAGGCCAGTGAGTTAGAAACACACCGACTGCTTAAACAGTCGCAAGAAAATGATGAGGTTAGGCAAACATCATTTCGGTACCACCTGATTGGTGAGGCCATGCGACATGAAACACATCAGTTTTCCTCCATTGATATTTCCTCTGCGGTGAGTGCTGCCATAAAGGAGGAGCCAGCGTTACAAGCTAGCTCTGAGAGTGGAGCTGAAAAAACTATGGTGGGACGTTGGTTGCAACCTTTAGCCAGTGTTGCCGTTGCTGCATCTGTTGCCTTTGCTGTAGTAGTAGGCGTACAGGTATTCCAGACTGAGCAAATAGAGCAGCCAGGACAACAACTTGCTGTCACTGATCAAGAGCGAGCAGCGGAAACTAATGCAAAATACACAGCACCTGCTTTTAATACTGGGCCACAGTTAGCATCATCGCCACAAGCGGTAACGCCTGTCTCGGTTGTTCAGCAGTCTGCTGTGAATTCTCCTCGGCTATTTCCTCAGCAAACAATTGACCAAGCAACGCAAACTCGCATTCAGTCTTATTTGATGCAGCATGCTGAGCACTCAACGCTTACTAATGGTCAAGGTATTTTACCATTTGCCCGAGTAGATAAATTTGAGACTCAGTAGTATGAAAAAGCGGTATTGGAGTCGAGCTACCTCGTGGCTAGCTTTTTCATTATTGATTGGATCAAGTGGCAATATTTTAGCGGAAACAGGCCTGTCAGCTGCACAATGGTTGACAGGAATGACTAAAGCATTTCGTGAATTAAATTATGAAGGGCAGTTTATTTATCAGCACAGCCAAGGCTTGAACAGTATTGCTATTACTCATTCTGTAACCGATGGTCAAGAAAGAGAGCGGCTGGTGTTTTTGGATGGACCCAAACGAGAAGTTGTGCGAGATGGTAATAAGGTAGTTTGTATCAATGCTGATAATGAAGTGATTCGCTTTGAGCGTGGTGACTCTCCATTAGCATTTGGGAGGATTCTTAGTGAGAATCCAAATAAACTAGCCGAACATTACAGTTTAAAAGTAGCAGGTAAAGGTCGGGTAGCCGGTCGAGAGGCAGTTGTCGTTTTGGTTCAGCCCAAGGATGAGTTTCGCTATGGCTATGAAATATGGTTAGACGAGGCCTCATCTTTACTGTTAAAGCTGGTCTTACTTAACCGAAAAGGGGAAATGCTAGAGCGACTTCAGTTTACTTCCCTTGAAATTGGGCATGAAATCCCTGAAACCAAACTGGTTACCTCTTTAAAGGGGTCTATTAAGTCAGAAAAAGTTATCGTATCCAAAGCTTTCAATAAAGCTAATGGCAAGCCAGGTGACAGTGAAAATTGGTATGTTAATTGGGTTCCTCCTGGGTTTGAGTTATTTCGTCGTAATCAACAGCACAGCCCTGTGACCAAAAAAGCAGTTGAGTCATTGATGTATACTGATGGTCTTGCAGGCTTCTCTATTTTTGTTGAGGCAAAACCTACGAATGCTGTATCAGTCATTAAACGAGAAGGTGCGATTACTGCGTTTACTAAAGTATTGTCATTTGAACAAGGTGAGTTTTTAATTACAGTAGTGGGTGAACTTCCTTTGGTGGCAGCTGAACGTATTGCAATGTCAGTAAAGTTGCAGAAAGGAAGAGCTGTTTCTATAAGCCAATAGCCGTCTAAAGTTTAATAATGGGTTACATAATTAACTATCGTGGCGATTGGACTATCATAATAGGTTTAAATACAGTTGGTTTAGTTATTAATGGTTGAAGAGCACGGAATTGTAACAGCTATTGATAAAAGTGGTGGTGTTTGGGTTGAAACTCAACAGCAATCAGTATGTGGCCAATGTGCTGCAAATAAAGGTTGTGGCCATAAGCTGTTAAATAAACTGCCGTCTAGACAAGTTGTTTCTGCTTCCTCTATTAAGGTGAGAAGCGATTATTCTCTGCAAGTGGGCGATGCAGTTGTTATTGGAATTCCTGAAAATACCTTAGTTAAGGGTTCATTGTTAGTTTATTTATTACCTTTGGTATTTATGTTGTTTACCTGCTGGCTACTGAAGTGGCAAGGCTATCAAGAGCAGGTCACTATCCTATTTGGTTTTGTCAGTTTGTTTCTGAGTTTTTATTTGTTACGAAAAATTATTAATAAAACATCTTTTCAACAATCACTGGAGCCGTCAGTGCTAAAGGTTTTGGTGCCTATTCAAGACACTGAAAGCCCATTAGTGACTTCCTTATAAAGCTAACACTTTAAGACATTAGGTTAATAACAAACTCTTAGCGAAGGGATTAAATTTTTTATGAAAGTGAGATCTTGGCTTAAACAATCAACAGCAATCTTTGCACTGTTTATAACGGTTCAACTAACCGCTTACGCAAAGTCTTTACCTGAGTTTACGGAGTTAGTAGAAGAGGCTTCGCCTGCGGTAGTTAATATTAGTACGCTGCAGCTGCCGAAACAGAACCGAATGAATCGCTACTATTTTCCTGATGATGAAATACCTGATATTTTTCAAGAGTTTTTTGGTCGACCTCATCCTCAGCGACCCGCTCCAGGTGGAAAGCCAAGGCCACAGTCGTTGGGGTCTGGATTTATTATCTCAGAAGATGGTTATATTTTAACGAATAATCACGTGGTCAAAGGCGCTGATCAAATTATTGTTCGGCTGAGTGATCGCAGAGAATTAGAAGCCAAGCTGATCGGAGCAGATAAACGCTCTGATTTGGCCCTGCTTAAAATTAAGGCTAAAAACTTACCAACCGTTGAGCTGGGTACAACCGATAATTTAAAGCCAGGGCAATGGGTGATTGCTATCGGTTCACCTTTTGGGTTTGACTACTCAGTAACCGCAGGGATTATCAGTGCAATTAATCGTAGCTTGCCAAGTGAAAACTATGTGCCTTTTATTCAAACAGACGTTGCTATTAACCCAGGTAATTCAGGTGGGCCTTTATTTGACATGGATGGCAAAGTAATTGGCGTGAATTCGCAGATATTCACTCGTTCTGGTGGATTTATGGGGCTTTCATTTGCCATTCCCATTGATGTTGTAATGAATGTGGTTTCTCAGCTAAAAGATAAAGGCTATGTAAGTCGTGGCTGGCTGGGTGTTTATATTCAGGATGTAAATAAGGATTTGGCCGAGTCATTTGGTTTAGATAAGCCCCATGGCGCTCTTGTTGCTGAAGTTTTACCAGAAGGTCCTGCTGATGAGGCTGGGTTTAAACCAGGGGATATTATTACCCAGTTTGCTGAAAGAGAAATTGATGTGTCAGCTGACTTACCTCATGCGGTAGGGCAAACACCGGTAGGTAAAAAAGTGCCTGTTGAAGTGGTTCGCCAGGGTAATGAGATTACTTTAGATGTGACTATCGGAGAGCTACCCGATGAAAAAGGGAAAGCTCATACTCCAGTACCAGCTAAATCTGGCAACCGGCTAGGCTTGCAGGTGGAAGACCTGACTGATGAGCAAAAGCGCAAGTATGAAGTAAGTAATGGTGTCATTGTTACTGGCGTATTAGTTGGACCTGCTAGCTCAGTGGGCATCCGTCGGGGTGATATCATTACTGATCTCCACAATCAGCCAGTAAATTCAGTACGTGACTTTAAACAAATAATGGCTAAGCTGCCTACTAATCGCTCAGTCTCAATGCGGCTGGTAAGAAATGCTCGGCCAGGCTATATCACTTTTAAATTAACAGAGTAGGTATTAGCTAATTATGTCAGGGCAAAATCTATTGCCCTGACAGACTATATCTCTTGCTGTTACATGACAGCCCTGCCACTAATGGGCTAAACTACCCGCCAAATTAACCGCTGAGCAATCGGCTTTGTCTGTTATAACTACTTAGTAATGCAGCCTTTTCCAGGATGCATCATTAGCATTATGTGTAGAATACATCGTGAGTGATTTAAGTCATATTCGTAATTTTTCTATTATCGCCCATATCGACCATGGGAAATCTACCATAGCTGATCGCTTTATCCAGCTTTGTGGTGGACTTACTGAGCGAGAAATGGCTGAGCAAGTGCTCGACTCAATGGATTTAGAGCGTGAGCGAGGCATTACCATTAAGGCGCAAAGTGTCACATTGCCTTATCAGTCAAAAGATGGCAAAGCCTATCAGTTAAACTTTATTGATACGCCAGGTCATGTTGACTTCTCTTATGAGGTTTCCCGGTCGCTTTCAGCTTGTGAAGGTGCATTGTTAGTGGTGGATGCAGCGCAAGGGGTAGAGGCTCAATCAGTAGCTAACTGTTATACCGCTATTGAGCAAGGGCTTGAGGTAGTACCAGTACTCAATAAGATGGATCTACCGCAAGCTGAGCCAGAGCGAGTAGCCCAGGAAATAGAAGACATTATTGGTATTGATGCTACTGATGCAGTACGTTGTAGTGCAAAAAGTGGTTTGGGTATTGAAGATGTATTGGAGCGATTGGTAGAACTGGTTCCTGCACCTGAAGGTGATATTGATGCACCGCTGCAAGCACTGATCATTGACTCATGGTTTGACAATTACTTAGGCATTGTTTCATTAGTTCGGGTGAAACAGGGACAGCTGAAAAAAGGCGATAAAATGCTGGTCAAGTCTACAGGAGCCAGTCATGTCGTTGATGATATAGGGATTTTTACTCCAAAACGAACAACTACGGGTGTGCTAAAAGCGGGTGAAGTAGGCTATGTTGTCGCTGGTATTAAAGACATTCATGGTGCACCTGTAGGAGATACCCTCGCCTTAATAAAAACCCCAGAAGTGGCCCCCTTACCTGGATTCCAAAAGGTAAAACCACAAGTATATGCTGGTCTGTTTCCTGTTGTATCGGATGATTATGAGTCATTTAGAGATGCACTGGCTAAATTAACACTGAATGATGCCTCATTATTTTATGAGCCAGAAACGTCCGATGCGTTGGGCTTTGGCTTCCGCTGTGGGTTTCTGGGTATGCTGCATATGGAAATTATCCAGGAGCGGCTTGAGCGAGAATATGATCTAGACCTGATTACCACTGCACCCACGGTTATCTATGAGCTGGAAATGAAAGATAGCTCTATTGTGATGGTGGATAACCCTTCTAAATTGCCTGACCCTTCCAGTGTTCAGGAAATGCGTGAGCCAATTGTGATAGCCAATATTTTGGTGCCACAAGACTATTTAGGTAACGTCATTAGTCTGTGTGTTGAAAAGCGCGGGGTGCAAAAAGATATGCAGTTTGTGGGTGGACAAGTGTCGTTATCCTATGAGCTGCCCATGAGTGAGGTCGTGTTAGACTTTTTTGATCGATTAAAGTCAGTGAGCCGAGGATTTGCCTCATTAGACTATACTTTCGATCGTTTTGAAGCATCTGATTTGGTTAAGCTGGATATTTTAATCAATGGTGAGAAAGTAGATGCTTTGGCTTTGATTGTTCATAAAGAGCATTCAATGCGTCGGGGGCGTGATTTATGTGAAAAAATGAAAGAAATTATTCCTCGGCAAATGTTTGATGTTGCTATCCAGGCGGCTATTGGTGGACACATTATTGCTCGGCAAACGGTTAAAGCATTGCGTAAAAATGTGACAGCTAAATGTTATGGTGGTGACGTTAGTCGTAAACGAAAACTGCTTGAAAAGCAAAAAGCAGGTAAAAAGCGGATGAAACAAGTAGGAAAGGTAGAAATCCCCCAAGATGCCTTTCTAGCGGTGTTAAAAGTTGATAAGTAGGATTATATGGATATCAATTTCCCTCTGATATTAGTGTTACTGGTATTTGGCACAGGTCTTATATACCTGGTGGATGTGTTAGTGCTGCTACCAAAAAGAAAATTAGCAGTAGAGCAATACCGCACAACCGTAACGACTGAAGACCATGAGGTTGTGGCTGGTTTGCAGAAAGAGCCTGTGGGTATTGAAACAGCTAAATCAGTATTTCCTGTGTTATTTATTGTGCTGGTATTACGCTCATTTTTATATGAACCGTTTCAAATACCATCAGGCTCAATGAAACCAACACTTGATATTGGCGACTTTATTTTAGTCAATAAATTTGCCTATGGCATCAGGCTACCCGTTATTGGAACTAAAGTGATTGATGTTGGTGATCCGCAACGGGGTGATGTGATGGTATTTATCAAGCCAGGAGACGACATTAACTTTATTAAGCGGGTAATTGGTTTACCTGGTGATACCATCAAATATGACGATAAAAAGCTCTATATCAATGGCAATCTGGTAGAGGAGTCATTTATTACCAAACGAACTGATGTTGGCACAGGTCCGTATAAAGTATTTGAAGAAACAATTGATGACAATAAGCACACTATTCGCAAAATCCTGGGGGCTGCTTCAAGAAAGGATGGGGAAGGTGAGTGGGTAGTGCCAGAAGGACACTATTTTGTCATGGGTGATAATCGTGACAATAGCAATGATAGTCGTTTTTGGAAGTTTGTTCCGGATGAGAACATAGTGGGTAAAGCGGTGGCTATTTGGATGCACTGGCCAAAATGGACGCAATTACCTAGCTTTAAGAATAATGGAGCTATTAACTAGTTTGGTAAGTGGCTAATAATTAATAAGAAACTAAGGGGCTATTGGGTATGAAACTTAAAAAATCGCAGCTGGGCTTAACTGCATTTGGTTGGTTTTTAGCATTATGTGTAGGTGGTTTTGTTGTTGTCACAGTAATGAAGCTAGCGCCCATTTATATTGATAATTATGCAATTCAAAATATATTTGACTCACTGGATGATCGTCCTGATATTGCTAAAGCAAGTCCCAGAAAAGTGCGAGATTATATTTCAAAAGGCTTTACCACTAATATGATTCGTGATGTGCACATTAAAGATGTGGTTGTTAAAAAAGAGGGTGGTTTTCTTACCGCTAGCCTTAAATATGAAAAGCGAGAGCACTTAGTCAAAAATATCGACTTAGTTTTAACATTTGAAAATAGTTGGAAAATCAAAGCCGAGTGAAAAAAGTAAACCAATCACTATTTCGAAAGCTAGGTTATAGCTTTGAGGATGAAAGTCTACTCCTGTTGGCACTTACCCACAGGAGCTATGCAGGTGGGAATAATGAACGTCTAGAGTTTTTAGGTGACTCAATAGTTAACTTTATTATTGCTGAGGCACTTTATCAGCAGTTTCCTCAGGCCAAAGAAGGTCAGCTAAGTAGACTACGTGCAAAGTTAGTACGGGGTGCCACTCTAGCTAAAATAGCTAAAGAATTTGGTTTAGGTGATTATTTGCGGTTAGGGTCTGGAGAGCTTAAAAGCGGTGGTTTTCGCCGTGAGTCTATTTTAGCTGATGCACTAGAGGCACTGATTGGCGCTATTTATCTTGATAGTGGGTTGGATACTTGTCGTGAGCGGGTTTTAGCCTGGTTTGCTCCTCGTTTAGAAAAGCTTTCATTAGAAGATACTCAAAAAGACCCAAAAACGCGCTTGCAAGAATATCTGCAAGCAAAGCAGTTGGCGCTACCAGTATATGAGGTGGTCGATATTAAAGGTGATGCTCATGACCAGACGTTTACGATTGAATGTGTGGTTGCAGGTTTAGCTGGGAAGACCAAGGGTATTGGCTCCAGTCGTCGAGGAGCAGAGCAAGAAGCTGCACGTCATGCATTGCAACAACTAGGAGTAGATGGTAGTGGTCACTAATTCAAACTCAGCCTCAGATCAAGAGTTGCACTGTGGTTTTGTTGCAATTGTAGGGAGACCTAATGTTGGTAAGTCTACTTTACTTAACCAAATACTAGGACAAAAGCTTAGCATTACCTCTAAAAAACCACAGACTACTCGACATCAAATTCTAGGTATTAAAACAGAGGCAACTACTCAGGCGGTTTATGTTGATACCCCAGGACTGCACCTTGCAAATAAAAAAGCGTTAAATCGATATATGAATAAAGCGGCTATCACGGCTTTACAAGGTGTGGATGTGGTAGTGTTTGTGGTTGATCGAACTGCTTGGACGGATGAAGACCAGCTGGTATTGGATAAGGTGTGTAATCTTCGTTGTCCAGTGATTTTAGCTGTGAATAAGGTTGATCAGCTGAAAGATAAGTCAGCGCTTTTACCCCATATTTCTCTACTAAGTGAAAAAATGACTTTTGCTGATATTGTTCCTATTTCCGCAGAAACTGGACTCAATGTTGATCGCTTAGAGTTGCTAGTGGGTGACTATTTGCCTAAAAGCCATCATTTTTATGATGAAGACCAAATAACTGATCGTAGTTCACGATTTTTAGCAGCGGAGATTGTTAGAGAAAAGGTTATGCGACAGTTAGGGGATGAAATTCCCTATCAGATCACTGTAGAAATAGAGCAATTTCAAGTTGAACCCAAGTTAATAACGGTTAGTGCCTTAATACTGGTAGAAAAAGCAGGCCAAAAAGCCATTGTGATAGGCAAAAAAGGTGAGCAGATCAAAGTGATTGGCCGTGATGCTCGAATAGATATGGAAAAACTGTTCGATAATAAAGTGATGTTGAATTTGTGGGTAAAAGTGAAAAGTGGCTGGTCTGATGACGAGCGTGCGCTGAATAGTTTGGGTTATACAACAGATTAAAGCCTGCTCTTTATGACTATTTCTGATGATGGGTATGTACTACATACCCGTCCTTTTCAA
This sequence comes from Spartinivicinus marinus, assembly GCF_026309355.1. NCBI lineage: Bacteria > Pseudomonadati > Pseudomonadota > Gammaproteobacteria > Oceanospirillales > Zooshikellaceae > Spartinivicinus > Spartinivicinus marinus. The sequence goes on along the minus strand of NZ_JAPJZK010000001.1, from coordinate 969,409 downwards.
GATAATAAATCAATTGCTATCGTCTTCACAAAGCAACAAGGATTGCAGCGAATAGTTTTCCAAACCAGTAAAAACTCCAAAAAGCAGCCAAGTTTTAAGCATTTTTTACAACCATTTCAGTTGCTTTGGTTAACCTGGAAAGGTAGTGGAGAATTAAAAACAGGTAAAACTGTTGAGCTAAGTGACTTACGCTATTCGTTATTGGGCAAGTTACTTTACTGTGGCCTGTATTTGAATGAATTATTAATCAGATTATTGCCTGCTGAAGAGGCTTCCCCACAACTATTTTGCAACTACCAAAAGACACTGGCTGTTTTACAGGAAGATCCCCTGCAAATTGAAATGTATCTCCGGCAATTTGAATTTAACTTGCTAGCTGAACTAGGTTATGCCGTTTCATTTGAATATGATACAGACGGTAATGAAATTACTACTAAAGCAAATTATGTTTTTCTGTCTGATCAGGGGTTTTGTCTTGCTAAAAAACAGGCTTATCTTGAGAGGCCAGAGGCTAACTTATTTTCTGGTAGTGACTTACTGACTTTAGCCAGCTTGCCATGGTTAAATACAGAGGCTCAATCAGTGAGTCATCAGCTTGATATCCAGCAGGTATGGACTAAGCCCCTAAAAGGAATAACCAAGCGAATTGCTAGAATGGC